>CAZGPS010000018.1:0-21916 GCA_964527675.1 uncultured Brevundimonas sp.
CTCAACGCCGCCGTGCTGCGCTACCGGGCCGACCCGCAGGCCGTGGCGCAACTGACGGCGTCGGCCGACAAGGACGCCGCAACCCCGGCGGGCCCGCCCGTCAGCGGCGAGCGCGCCTCCATCAGGGGGCCCGGCGTCAACATCCAGACCGACGGCGACGACGCCACCGTCAATCTTCCCGGCCTGCGCATTGAATCCCGCGGCGATCAGGCCAGCGTCCGCATCGGCGGCTTCCACATCGACGCCAGTGATGGCGAAGGCGCGGTCAACATCGAAGGCGCCGGTTCGGGCGAGGGTGACAGCGTCAGCGTCCAGGCCAATCAGGACGCCACCGAGATCCGCACCAGCGCCGGCGGCGGCGCGACCCGCGCGAGCTGGATCCTGACCGACAACCGGCCTTCCGAAGCGGGCTGGCGGCTGGTGGGCTATGAGGCGCGGGGGCCCGCAGGCGGCCCGCTGGTCCTCGCCACCGTGCGATCGCGCGACCGGGAACGGGGCAGCGTGTTCGGGGACGCCAAGGCTCTGGTGAGCCTGAACGTCGGCGAATAACCGAGCGGCCGGGCTTGATCGGGCCGGCCGGATGCGTCACCTGACCTGCCCAGCGAGCAGGAATACGCCTTGGCCGTCACGTCCCGATCATCTCCGAAGACTGCGCCCCGCGCCTGGCAGCGCATGCTGTCGGGCCGCCGGCTGGACCTGCTTGACCCCTCGCCTTTCGACATCGAGGTCGAGGACATCGCCCATGGTCTGGCCCGCGTCGCCCGCTGGAACGGACAGACGGTCGGCGAACACGCCTTCTCGGTGGCCCAGCACAGCTGCGTGGTCGAGGAGATCGCCGCCCACATCCGGCCGGGACTGGAGCCGAAATGGCGACTGGCCGCCCTGCTCCACGACGCCTCCGAATACGTCATCGGCGACATGATCTCGCCGTTCAAGGCCGCCCTCGGCGTCAGCTACAAGGATTTCGAGGCCCGGCTGGAGCACGCCATCCATATCCGCTTCGGCCTGCCGGCGAAGACGCCGCTGGCGATCAAGAAGCTGATCAAGGAGGCCGACAAGGCCTGCGCCTTCTATGAGGCGACCCAGCTGGCCGGCTTCACACGGCAGGAGGCGCTGGGCTTCTTCGGCAAGCCGCCGGCCGGCTACGACCTGACCATCGACCCCCTGCCCGCCCCGATCGCCCAGCAGCGCTATCTGGAGCGCTATCGCGTGCTGGCCGAGGCGGTCGGCCTGGCGCCCGCCCCCGACGCCTGGCACACGGAATAGGTCATGGAGCTGCCGGCGGAACAGGGCGTTCGGATCGGCCTGTCGGCGGTGGTCATCGCCCTGCGCGAGCGCAAGGCCTGCGTCCTCACCACCCCGGCCGACGGCGCCCTGGCCCTGCCGTTCGGTCCGTTCGACCCGGCCCGCGACCGCACCTTCGAACGGGCCCTGCGCGACTTCGTCACGGCCCAGACCGGCTTCCGCCTCGGCTTCGTCGAGCAGCTCTACACCTTCGGCGACCTCGGCCGGGCCAGCCCCCGGGCGACGCCAGGGCCCGAGCGGCGCCGCGAGGTCTCGGTCGGCTATCTGGCCCTGACCGCCGATGCGGCCGAGGCGCCGCTGGCCGAGGCGCGCTGGACGCCGGTGCTGGACATCTTCCCGTGGGAGGATCGTCGCGACGGAGCCGCCGCCTGCCTCGCGCCCCTGCTGGCCGGACTGGCGGCCTGGGCCGCAGGCGATCCCCGGCGTCAGGCCCGGGTCGAGACCCTGTTCGCCCCGGCGCCGCCGCATCGCTGGAACGAGGGCCGGGTGCTGGAACGCTACGAACTGCTCTATGAGGCGGGTCTCGTCGCCGAGGCGGCCCGCGACCAGGACCGCCCCGTCCCCTCCGATGCGCCGGGACGGTCCATGGCGTCAGACCACCGCCGCATCCTCGCCACAGGGCTCGGCCGGCTGCGCAGCAAGTTGAAATACCGGCCGGTGCTGTTCGACCTGATGCCGCCGACCTTCACCCTGTCCGAACTGCAGGCCGCCGCCGAGGCGGTGGCCGGCCTCTCCCTGCACAAGCAGAACTTCCGCCGCGGCGTGGAACGCACCGGGCTGGTGGAGCCCACCGGCCGCCTGTCCGCCGCTACCGGCGGCCGTCCGGCGGAGCTGTTTCGCACCGTCAGCAGGGACCGCTCCGCCGCCGACACCCTGGGCCTGCCCCTGCCGGCCCTGCGCTGAGAAACCCGCCCGGGGAGGAGACGGGAAAGGAAGCGTTCGCAAGGGCTTGCGGCCCGGCCCCGGCCCCATTAGAGAAGCCGCTCGCTCGACCAAGCGTCCTACGGCCCCGCGGAGAGGTGGCAGAGTGGTCGAATGTACCGCACTCGAAATGCGGCGTGCCTTTACGGGTACCGTGGGTTCGAATCCCACCCTCTCCGCCACCGCCGAAACTGTTGTTTTTTAAGGAAATAAAGCAGCACGGCTGCCCGCGCCGGACCGGGGCGCGCGCCGATGCGAACGCCAGACGCGGGCGATCAACCGCGCCTCCCGTGCGAGCCGTCGACGTCAGGGGAATCCTCGAGATAAAGGCATCGGGCCGACGGCGCCGCCTGGACAGCGGGACCGTCGGCCCGACCGTCCTAGAACCGGTAGCTCAGACCCAGCTTGTAGGAGGCGCCGTACCGGTAGTAGCCCTGCGGCAGCAGGGGGTTGCCGTTGATGCTGTAGGTATTGGCCTCGTCCAGCAGGTTCTGGCCTTCGATCGAGATATCGACATTGTCGCTGATCTTGTACGAGGCATGGGCGGTAACCCAGGTGATCGGATCGGACTCTTCGTTGAAGCCCTCGCCCAGCACATTGACGGCGGTCGTGAAGCCGTCGGTGTGGTCGGCCGAGACGCTCAGCGACACCGGGCCGCGCTCATAGAAGACCCCCAGCGAATAGACCGATGGCGCGATGCCCTCGAGCGGACGTTCCTGATCGCCGACAAAGCTCTTCGACCAGTTGCGCGTATATTGCGCACGCAGGCCTAGACCATTGTCCATGAAATGCTGCAGGCCGATCTCGACGCCATGCACCTCGGCCGTATCGCCATTGATCGGACGGCTGACGTTGAACAGATACCCCGGCACCCCGATATCCTGGCCCGGCTCCCAGCTGGTGGTGATCTGGTCCTCGATGTCCTTCTTGAACACCGCGATGTTGAAGATCGAGTTGGGGCGGAAATAGTACTCCAGAGACGCGTCGTACTGCACGGCGGAATAGGGCTTGAGGGCCGCGTTGCCGCTGTAGATCTGGGTGAACTCGCCCCAGGAGACGCTTTCGGTGGTGTTGGTCGGCGCCAGGGTCTCGACCGAGGGCCGGGCCATGGTCTTGGCCGCGCCCAGTCGCAGGCGAAGCTCTTCGGTGAAGCGGTAGTTGAGGTTCAGCGACGGCAGGACGTAGGTGTATTCGTTCTCCTGCGTGACCGACGTCGGATCGTCATAGACGGCCGTATAGTTGAAGGCGCCGTTCTCGATGATCTGAAGAATTTGCGCGTCCCAGGCCTGGGCGTTGGTCGTCGTCTGCACGACGCGCAGGCCGATATTGCCGCTCCAGCGCTCGGCCTCCAGATTGGCCTGGACGAAGCCGGCCCAGGACTCTTCGCCCACCCGGTAGCTTTGCAGCGGATTCCAGGTCGGCGCGGCGGCGGAGTAGTCATAGACGCCGCCGCCCGGCCGCGGCGTGCCGTCATAGGCCGCCAGCGCCCTCTGATAGGAGGCGATGTCGAAGGCGAGGAAGGTGCGCGGGAAATTCGCGTTAATCTCGCTCATGAAGTTCGGCAGGTTGAAGCTGTTCGAAATGACGCCGCCGCCAAGGTCGCCGACATTGATCGCATAGTTGCCGGAATAGTAATCGGCCCCGCCGGTCAGCGAATTGTTGATCAGGTCCCGCGACTTGGAACGATCGGTATAGGTGACGCCGAACTCCACATTGGCGAGCCAGCCGCGCTCGACGGCCCAGCGCCCCTTGAACGCGGCGCCGGTGATCTCGTCCTCGATATTGTCGCCGGCGAGCGAGAAATAGTGGGTGTTGAAATCGGCATCGGTGAACTGCCCGTTCGCCAGACCGGTGGCCAGATCGCGGCCGTCATCGAAATTGACCGTGACGTTCGGCACGCGCGCGCCGGTCAGTTCTATATGCGCCGTGTTGGGCTGGTTCATGCGCAGGACGACATAGCTGTCCTGCCCGCCGGAGTTGCGGCTGGAGGTCGAGCGATAGACGTCCGCGGTCAGGGTCAGGGTGTCTGACACATTCCATTCGGCGTTGGCGCCGTAAAGCTGGGTCTCGACGACGCGATAGGAGGTCTGGTTGAGCAGCTCCGGATTCAGGCGCATCTCCGGATCGGGATTGTCCATGTCGAAGCTGGTGACGATGCCGTCGGTGATCACCATGTTCGACCAGCGACCCGGGGCATACAGCGGATAGAAGGACTGCTGATAGCCGACCTGGGGCGAATCCAGCTTGGTCGACAGTCCGTCGACCACCAGGCGGAAATTGTCCGAGGGCCGCCATTCGAGCTTCGCCGTATAGGCGTTGCGCTTCTTCTGCTCGAGGATGGACCCGACCCGGAACTGACCCGGACCGATGAGGCCGTACTCCTCCGGATCCAGCACGCCGTTGTTGTTCGGATCGATCGCACCGCCCCAGGTGTTGCCCCAGAGCCAGCTCTCGTCGGTGGGGTCCGCATTGCGCGACCATCCGCCGTCATTGCCGGCGACATCGGTGCGGTCGTCACGCTCTTCCACCACGACGCCGAGGAGAAGACCGAACGTGTCGTCGAAGAAGGTGTTGCTGTACACGGCCGACAACTTGCTGCCGTCCAGTTCGGACATCCGGTTGCGGTCGCCCTCGACGCGGATGATGCCGTGCTGTCCGCGCGAGTCGAAGGGACTGGCCGAGCGCAGATTGATGAGGCCGCCGATGGCGCCTTCGGTGTTCGCCGCTTCGGCGCCCTTGATCACGTCCGCGCCGCTGATGACGTCGGACGGCAGGACATCATAGGCGAAGTCGCGTCCCGCCCCGTCCGTGGCCAGAATGCGCCCGTTGAACGTCGACAGCGTGTACTCGGGACCGAGGCCGCGGACGCTGACCTTCTGCCCCTCGCCGCCGGCTGTCCGCGAAATCGAGACGCCGGTGATGTGGCTGAGCGAGTCCGCGACGTTGTCGTCCGGGAACATGCCCAGTTCCAGGGCGCTGATCGAGTCCTGGACGGTGGCGGCGTCCCGCTTCAGCCGGACGGCGCGGGCGACGCTGCCGCGTACGCCGACGACGATGACCTCGTCGAGCGTCTGGGTCTCGTCGGCGGTCGTCCCGGGATCGGCGGCCGTGGGCGCGGTTTGTGCGTAGGCCGCGCCGCCCGAAAGAAGGGCGGCGATGCCGACGCCGGCCAGGATGGCGCTACGGTGAGATGGACGACGTGACATGGCGAACCCCTATTCTCGCATGATCGACGATGGATACCCGGCCCGCTCCGACATTTCGGTTTGCGGCCAAAATATGATACAAAAAGTAACTACTGTTTCGCGAAACTGTCAAATCGCTACTTAACGAAAGTTCATTTGAAGGTGATGTCCGTTGCGAAAATGTCGAACATCGTTCTGGGGCCAGGTCTGACCGGCCTCCCCCGCAAGCCGTTGGCGGCGTCCCCGGCCCCGCTGCAGCGGGGTTCGGCATTTGAGGACAGGGTCAGGCGTCGACCGGCAGTCTGAGGGCATGGCCGCTCAGCCGCGCCGCATGGATGACCGCGCCCATGGCCGGGCTGTAGCGCGGCGTGACGACGCGATAGTCCTGCGACCAGGTTGCGAGCTGCTGTCGGAAGGGTTGGAGAATGAGTTCGCCGCTCTGGAACACCCCGCCTGACCAGGACAGGTTCACCGCCTCGCCAGGCGGGTAGTGCAACCGCCTCCGGATGGCGTCCACGATCGTCGCCAGTTGCTGGCCGGCCTCGGTGAAGACGCGCCGCGCCGCCTCGTCGCCCTGCGCCGCGGCCCTGGCGACCAGGCGCGAGAGGCCGGCGATGCGGTCGCGCGAGGGCGTCGCTCTTGAATAGACATAGGCGCAGATGTCGAGATCGCTGGTCAGACCGACCTCCCGCATCAGCAGATCGTACAGCGGCCCGCGCGGCAGACGCCCGTCGGCCATGCGAGAGAAGACGTTGAGCCCCTGCACCGCAATCCAGTAGGCCGAGCCCTCGTCGGAAAACACCTCGCCCCATCCGCCTCCGCGGGCGGCCAGGCCCTGGCGCTCGCCGTAGCCGATAGAGCCGGTGCCGGCGACGATGTTGATGCCGTCCTCGCCGGCCAGCGACCCGGCCCAGCCGCAGATCATGTCATTGCCGCAGGCATAGCGGCGGTGACCCAGCAAGGCTTCGGGGATGACATCGAGGAACGGCTGAATCTGCGAATCCTCGCCGTGGGCCGGGAGGCCGAAGAAGGCGTAGATGACGTCGTCCGGCGACGCTCCGGCCTTTTCCAGCACCGCGTGGACGCCGTCCTGGAGCAAGGCGTGCAGGTTCTCGACGCCGATCTGGATATAGTAGCTGGACCCGCCCTCATGTCGGGCCAGTTCGCGACCGCTTCGGTCGGTCAGCACGAAGGCGGTTTTTGTGCCGCCCCCGTCCACGCCCAGAAAGCACCCGTCAGACAGGTTCGCACGGCCTGTCCTCGCGCCCCCTGTCATCAGCCCAGCTCGTGGATGCGCACGCCCTGCACGACACGGTTGACCGTGCCTGAGGTATTGGGTTTGTCCGGCGTCAGGCCCAGGCGCAGCGACTCGAAGAAGGCCAGAATCTGGGGCGCGACGATATAGGGGGCGAGCAGTTCGGCGTCGTCCGCCGTCTCAAGGCCTGGAATGCTGATCTCATCCCCCTTGGGCAATCCGACGCCGTCCTGCGCCGTTATGGCGATGACCCGGGCGGCGGCGTTGTCACGTCGAAGCTCGTCGAGAAGATCGACATCGTAGCTGCGCGTATAGGCGTTGTTGGAGAAGAAGACGACGATCAGCGTCCGGCCATTGACGATGGTCTTGGGTCCGTGGCGGAAGCCGAGCGGCGAATCGAACATGGTCACCAGGGCGCCATTGGTCAGTTCGAGAAGCTTGAGCCCCGACTCGCGGGCCAGACCCTTGAAGATGTTGCTGCCGAGGTAGACGACACGTTCATAGTCCTCCGCCGCCGCGGCCTGCATGACGGACGTATAGTGGGTGATGACGCTCTGTGTGGCGCGCGCGATGGCGTCGACGCGTTCATCCATGACGGCGATGCCGCTGAAGACCGCCAGGGCGGCATAGGTCATGCTCGTGAAACTCGACGTCATGGCGAAGCTGCGGTCATGGGTCGGTTCGGGCAGCTGAACGGTCAGCCCGCGCACGCCCTGCCCATAGGCGGCAAGGGCGCCCTCGGCATTGCAGGTGATGACGAGGTGACTGAGATTCTTGACGAGCCGGTCAGCCAGTTCGATGGCCGCGACGCTTTCGGGACTGTTGCCGGACCGCCCGAAGGAAACGAGCAGGGTCGGCGTGTCGGCGTCGAAATAGAGATGCGGGGCGGAGACGATATCCGTCGTCGGGATAGCTTCCACCCGGCGGCCCAGACGCGTGGTCAGGACCGGCGCCAAGCATTCGCCGGCGAAGGCGGAGGTTCCTGCGCCGGTCAGGATGATGCGCAGATCGCGCGCAGCCAGAAGCGGGGCGAGAAAGGCCTCGATCTCGGCGCGGCGCGCCATCAGCAGCTTTTGCGTCTCGCGCAGCATGGCCGGTTGCTGGGCGATTTCGCGCGCCGTCCAGAGTCCGCCGAGGCGCTCCAGTTCGGACTCCTCCAGGCCCAGGTGGGTGACGTCAGACATCCACATACTCCGACTCAGGGGTGCAGGCCGCGCGATAGGCCTCCAGCGTCGCGCCGACGTGGGCGATCACCAGACGGACCGGATCCGGGCTCACGCCGGCGTCTCGCAGGGCGGCGTTGGCTCCCGGCAGATACTGGCTGACAAGCGGCAGGGGCGGCGGATTGTCCGTCAGGTTGGCGAACATCCGCGCCTGGGCGGCGGCGATCTGCGGGTCCGGCCAATAGTAGCGGATCCGGTCCGAGAAACTGTACTGAAGGTCGAACTCCAGTTCGGCGCCGGTGGCGTGATAGTATTTGATCCAGTTTCCCGGCTCGGCCTTCATGCGTTCGATGGCGATGCGGCGGAAGCCGGAGGCCCGATCCTCGCCGATCCATTCGCGTTCGATCGCGTCCAGCGCCCACAGGGCCTCGCGCAGGGCGAAGGTGACGCCCGGCCCGACCTTCAGAATGGCGAAATGGTCCTCGACCAGCGCCTTGAGCGCCCCCGGCGTCTGGTAGTCGGTCGAATGCGCCTCGAAGACGATGTGCGGCTGGTCTTTCAGCGCGGCGCTCAGTTGGACCGCCCTGGTGCGATCGTAGTCGATGACCTTGTGGTGATCGAACTCGACGCCGGGCTGCACCACGACGGCGATGACGCGGGGCCAGGCCGCCGACAGGCCCTCCTCGGCGAAGATGGCGCGGTGAGCCTCGATCGTCATGAGCGCCGCCTCGGGCGTCGTCAGTTCCAGCTCGGGCAGGTCCTCGGCGGCGCCGCCGGGGACGGGCACCTCGGTGCCGATGACATAGACGCAGGGCTCGCCGCCGACCCGTTGCTGCGTCGCTTCGGCGATCTTGATCAGACGCGCGGCGCGGCGGGCGATGGTGTCTTCCGGCAGAGGCGTCGGGTCGCCGGCGCACGACATGGAACAGTCGGCGTGAATCTTCCGGAAGCCGGCCGCCACATACTGTTCGATCAGCACTTCGGCCTTCTTCATCGCCTCGGCGGAGGTGAGGCGGGTCCACGGATTGGGACCCAGATGATCGCCGCCCAACAGGACGCGATCGGACGGCAGACCGGCGTCGCGGGCGATGGCGTGAACGAAGTCGCGGAACATGTCCGGCGTCATGCCGGTGTAGCCGCCGTCCTGGTTGACCTGGTTGCACGTCGCCTCGATGAGAACGACGTCAACGCCGGCGTCCAGGGCGAGGACGAACGCCGCCTTGATGACCAGCGGATGGGCCGAGCAGACGGAGTAGACGCCGCAGGCCTGACCGGACTTGTGCCTGGCGACCAGGTCGAGCATCGCCTTCATAAAAGAAATCCTTCGGTGACCGGGTGTCACCTTAGCCAATATGGCCACAAACGCAATCAAAACAATGAAACCGAAACCTAACGTGGCCGTATATTTCGGTTCTGACGGTGGACGACCGACGGGACGGATCCCCGACCCGCCGGCCTGACCTCTAGGGTGCGGAGGCGAGAAGCGCCGAGGCGACGACGGCCAGGGCCAGGCCGATCATCTTGAGCTCGCCGGGCACGGCGCCGACGATCAGCAGGGAGAGCACCGCCGTGGCCAGCGGCCCGCCGGCGTTGGTGAGCGGCGAGACCACGATCGCCTTGCCGTAGCGGAAGGCGTAGACGAGAAACAGGGCGCCGAGGGCGTTGAGCATCTGGATGACCGCGGCCAGCCATGGCCCGTCCCAGCCCCAGTTAATCGGCCTCGAAAAGTCCGTCATGGCGATGGCCGCCGGCACCAGCAACAGGCCGCTCAGCATCATGTAGAAGAAGATGCTCTCGGCGCGCATGTGGGTGTTGGCCAGTTTCATGAAATAGGCCTGGACGCCCCAGCAGGCCATGATGACCAGCGCCAGCGGGAACCAGGTCGAGCCCTGGGCGAACGAAAACCCCTGTGGCGAGAAGTCGAACAGCGGCAGGGCGATCAGCGCCAGCACCACCCCGACGGCGCCCAGCCGCGAGGTGCGCTCCTTCAGCAGAAGGAACGACAACAGGATGGTGATGAGCGGCGACAGGGAAATGATCGGGAAGACGAGATAGGCCGGGCCGGTCGTCACGGCGTAGAACAGGATCATCTGGCCGCCGGCCCCGGTCAGGCCGATCAACAGGCCGTAGAAGATCGACTTCGGGTCGCGATCGAGCTTCCACTTCTCCCGCTGCATGACGATGACCGCCGGCAGGATCATGGTCACCGCCCAGACGCAGTAGACCAGCGTCTCGGGGAAGCCGCGCTGGGCCGAAATGCCGGCGAAGGCGCCCCACACGCCCCACAGGGCGACGGTCAGGAAGGCGAAGATCAGCCAGCGGCGGGACGTCGGGGCCGGCGCGGGGAGCGGAGCCGCGGGGGTGTCGGTCATGCGCGGCCGCCCTGGACGGGGATGGCTTCGATCAGCAGGAATTGTTCGAACCGGGCAGGAATACGGGCGGCGGTTCCCGTCACCGTCCCCAGATCCACGCCGTTGAAGTAGTCGGTCAGGCGATAGCCGCCGTCCCCCAGACCCCGCAGTTCGACCGGCCCGTCCCATCGGGGGGCGTAGAAGGCGTAATACAACCGGCCGTCCTTCTCGATCGCATGCGCCTCGGGCTTGTCGAAGCCGATGTCATACAGTTCGCCGAGGTACTGGCCCCGGGGCAGCATCTTGCCGTTGTAGAGGTCGGCCCATTTGCGCCAAACCGCCTCGCGCTCGGGCGTCAGGCGGAAATCGGCGTCCTTGCCGCGCCCCTCGTTCGGCCAGGTGAATTTGGTCGAGATGACCGCCCCGATGCCGACCGATGAGGCGAAGTCGTTGCCGCCGTCGCTCAGCTCGACATGGTCGCCGGCATAGGCGGCGTCGCGCCCCATCAGCGCCTTCAGCGACTTGCCCTTCAGCCGCACCTGCCACGACGACAGGGGATCCGACGACGGGACCTGATTGACGTAGGGCAGGTTGTGGAAGGCGTAGGAGGTGCCGCAGGGACAGAACTCGACGACGGCCTCCGGATTGGCCTCCAGGGCCGTCTCATAGACCATCTTCCAGAAATCCTGCAGCTTCTCGACCGACTCCTCGGGGCGGGCATGATTGTGCGCCGGGTTGTGGCAGGGAGCGACGCCGTTCATGTGCTGGCCGTCCAGCTTCAGCCCCTCATAGCCCCACTCGCCGATGATCTTGCGGATCAGCTTGCGGGTGTAGTCCCGCGTCGGCTCATAGGCGGGGCACAGATAGAAGGCGTTCCACCAGGTCACGTCCTGCACCGCGCCATTCTCGTCCAGCAGCAGCATGTCGGTGTGATCGTGCAGCAGGTCCGAGCCCGGATCGACCGCCAGCGGCGCCAGCCAGAGTTTGGGCTTGAGGCCGGCGGCGCGGATCGCCGTGACGAAGGAGACCATGTCCGCCTCGGTGCGGAATTTGCGCGGGTCCAGGGCCCAGTCGCCCTCATTGGTCTGCCAGCCGTCGTCGAGCACGGCCCATTTGAAGCCCAGCTCCCTGACTTTGGCGTAGGTCCCCTCGACCTCGGCGACGGTGAAGTCGCGCTCGTAGCCCCAGGCGCACCAGATGGCCTCATAGGCCCCGTCCGGGGCCTTCGGCGCCGCCAGGCCGCGGTCGGCCATGACGCGGCGGTAGGCGTCGAGCGTCGCATAGTAGTCGCGACGGTGCATGGTGACGAAGGCCTCGAGCGAGCGCAGGGTGTCGCCGGCGTTCAAGGTCACCGCCCGCGCCTCCTCCAGCGCCACGGACGCGCCGGCGGAGGTGGCGACGATCGGCAGCGAGATGAGTTTCGGCGTCAGCTCGACATGGCCGACGGCGATGCCGGCGTCCGGCCGCCAGACGTCGGCGACTGGCGTGCCCGACCCGTAGTCGGAGGCGTTCATGCCCATGAAATTCGGCTGCTCGAATCCCTGCCCCACCGGCTGCACCCAGTCGCGCCGATCGGCATGGGTCGATCCGGACCACGACCAGAAGCCCCCGCCCGACGACTTCAGCGTGTGCGCCCCGACCCGGTAGCTCTCGATGACGATCGGTTCGCCGCGCGTGTGGCGCCAGGCCGTCGTCAGCAGGGGAAAGCCGGGATAGCGCTCGTAGAAGGTCAGGCTGACGATCTTCTCCAGCCCTTCGGCGGAGGCGCCGCGCACCGTGTGGCGCACCCCCGGGCCGTGGCGATCACTGACCGGTTCCTGGCTATGTCCCGTGAAAAAGAAGCTGTCGACGACACGGCCGCCTTCGAGCGTGACCGTTTCGGAGGGGGCGAAATCGGTCAGGGCCGCGCCCTGTCCGCCGGGCCCGGAGACCAGTCGGCTGTTCAGGGCGGAGTCGAACTCGATCGTCAGGGTCTCGTCCCCCGCCCGCGCCACGGCGGGTGCGGCCCACGCCCGGCCCGCACCCAGCACGCCCGCGGCCAGAACGGTCCCGCCGCCGAGGGCCAGAACCCGGCGCCTGTTCACAAGGTGTTCCGTGATCATCGCCGCACCCTTTTGTTACCCGTGTCAGGAAATGATCTTGCATAAGGCGATTTCCAAAGGCAAACAAAAAGACGCACACCGAAATCTCAGGCTTCGTTTTCGTTGCCTAGAGTAGATTTTGGGAAAGGGAGGGAGTCGGCCATGCGGATCCACAGGCGCTTGCTGGTCACGCTTGTCGCGCCCCTGGCGTTGTTCGCCGGCGCTCTGTCGGCGTGCAACACACCGGAGCCGGAAACCTACAGCCTGGCCGATTTCGCCAAGGTGCGTAAATTCGACGCCCACGTCCACGTCAACGTCACCGATCGCGCCTTCCTCGACCAGGCGGTGGCCGACAATTTCGAAATCCTGTCGATCAACGTCGACTACCCCGCCTTCCCGTCGATCAACCATCAGGCCGACGCGGCCCATCATTTCTCACGCATCGACCCGGAGCATTTCCACTACGCCGCCACCTTCTCGATGAAGGGCTTCGGCGACGACGGCTGGGCCGAGGCCGCCAAGGCCGCGCTCGACTCTGAATTCCGTCAGGGCGCCCTGGCCGTGAAGGTGTGGAAGAATATCGGCATGGTCGAGCGGGACGCCGCGGGCCAGCTCATCTTCATCGACGACAAGGGTCTGGACCCGGTGTTCAACCACCTGGCGACGCGGAACATCCCGCTGATCGCGCACCAGGGCGAGCCCCGCAACTGCTGGCTGCCGATCGAGCAGATGACGACCGAGAACGACCGGCTCTATTTCGGCAACCACCCCGAATACCACATGTATCTCCACCCCGAGATGCCCAGCTACGAGAGCCTGATGGCCAAGCGCGACGCCATGGTCGCCAGCCATCCGAAGCTGCGCGTCGTCGGGGCGCACATGGCCAGCCTGGAATGGAACGTCGATGAGGCGGCGAAATTCCTCGACGCCCATCCCAACGCCGTCGTCGAACTGGCCGCCCGCATGGCCCAGATCCAGTATCAGTCGGTCCGCGACCACAAGAAGGTGCGCGACTTCTTCATCCGCTATCAGGACCGCATCCTCTACGGCACCGACCTGACGCTCAACCCGGGCGAGGACGCCCAGGCCTTCCGGAAGGTCGCGCACGACTACTGGATGGCGGACTGGACCTATCTGGCGACGGCGGAGAGCCAACGCGTCGACGACATTGACGCGGACGCCGAGGGACTGGCCCTGCCCCGGTCGGTGATCGACAAGATCTACTACAGCAATGCGAAGCGCGAGTTCTTCGCCGGCCGCAACTCCTGACGGATAGGTGTTCCATGACCGTTCGCTCCCTGCTGACGTCCGCGGCGCTGTGCTGCGTCCTCGCCCTGTCGACGCCCGCCGCCGCGCAGGTCGATCCGCTGGCGGCCACCGGCGAATGGTCGATCCCGGAGCGGTCGCAGGCGCGGACTCCGCCGATGGGCTGGAACTCGTGGAACGCCTTCCGCACCGAGGTCGATGAGGCCAAGGTTCTGGGCTCGGCGAAGGCGATGGTCGACAGCGGCCTGACCCGTCTCGGCTACACCTATGTCAACATCGACGACGGATGGTGGTTGAAACGCCGCGAGTCGGACGGGCGGCTGGAGATCCGCACGGGCTTGTTCCCATCGGCGGCGGTCGAGGGCGGGGACACCAGCTTCCGCCCCTATACAGATGCGCTGCACGCCATGGGCCTCAAGGCCGGCATCTACACCGACATCGGCCGCAACGCCTGTTCCCAGGCCTATGACCTCCATTCCCCGAACCTGCCTGAGGGAACCACGGCGGAGCGCGAGGTCGGGCTTCAGGGCCATGTCGATCAGGACATCGGCCTCTATTTCGAGGAATGGGGCTTCGACTACATCAAGGTCGACGCCTGCGGCATCAATGTCTACGGCCCGGACACCGAACTGGTCCAGACGCACGCCTATACGCCCGTGTCGCCACTGATCGACCAGGCGGCGATCAACCGCACCGACGTGGACGCGGTCAAGGCCCTTTACGCCCAGGTGGCCGAGGCCCTGACGCGGCGCAATCCGGACGGCGACTACATCCTCGCGATCTGCAACTGGGGCTCGGCCGACGTGCGGTCCTGGGGCAAGGACATCGGCCATATGTGGCGCACCAGCGGCGACATCACCCCGACCTGGACGCGGATGCTGCACAATTTCGACAGCGCCTCGACCCGCGCCCTCTACGCCAAGCCGGGCGCCTGGAACGATCCCGACATCCTGTTCATCGGCCACGGCGAGTTTGATCAGGACCACCTGACCGAAGCCCGGTCGCACTTCACCCTGTGGGCCATGATCAACGCCCCGCTGCTGATCAGCTACGACCTGCGACAGGCGCCGCAGAGCCTGATGGATATCTGGGGCAATGCCGACATCGTCGCGCTCAACCAGGATGCGGGCGGCCATCAGGGCGTGCTCGCCTATGCCTCGGACGACGTGCAGATCATCGTCAAGACCCTGTCGAACGGCAAGAAGGCCGTGGCCCTGTTCAACCGCGGTCTCGGCGGGACCGACGTGACCCTGACGGCGGCGCATCTGAAGTTCGCCGCCGACGCGCCCGTGCAGCTGCGGAACCTGTGGGACGGCGGCGCCTCATCGACGATGACCGGCGAGGCGACCTTTGCGCTGGCGCCGCGCCAGACCCTGGTGTTCGAGGCGTCCGGCGCACGGCAGCTGGAAGACGGCGTCTACCTCTCGGAAATCCCGGGCGATGTGAACGTGGCCATCGACGGCGTGATCGCGCCCGAGCCGGACCCGGTCGTGCACCGCATGCGCAACGCCTGGGGCGAGACGCGCGGCTCGGGCGAGCGTCCGACCTATACCGGCTGGGGCGGCGCCCAGGCCGACGCGACGCCCTACGACCAGGCGCTGCGCATCGGCGGTCAGGGCTTCGACACCGGCATCGGCGTGCTGACCAACTCCCGGCTCGAGGTGCGCAACGCCGGACATGCGCGGTTCGAAGCCCGGGTCGGGGTGGACGACTCCACGCGCAACACCCGGGACGCCGTGCGCTTCTTCGTCTATGGCGACGGCCGCCTGCTGGCGGAAACCCCGCCGATGCGCCTTGGCGACGCGCCCCGCCCCCTCACCGCCGACATCGGCGGCGTCCGCCTTGTCGAGATCGTCGCCCGGTCCGAGACCCTCAGCAGCGACCTGCCGCTGGTCGTGTCCTGGGGCGACGCGGCCCTGCGCCGCTGACGGCCGTCAGGCCTTGTGAAGCCTGACCGCAAGCCGGTCCGCCGCTTCGTCGATATAGGCCGGCGCGGCGGTGTCGGTGACGAGGACGTCGAGATCGCCCACATCGATGATGCGATGCAGGCAGACCTTGCCGAATTTGGAGGCGTCGGTGACGGCGATGACCTCGCGCGCCGTCTCGACCATCCTGCGGTTCAGCTGGGCTTCCGGCTCGTGATGCGTGGTGATGCCGCGCTCGATGTCGAGTCCGTCCACGCCGAGGAACAGCTTGTCCAGCAGCAGATCGTCCAGCGCGGCCACGGTCTGCGCCCCGTAGAAGGCCATGTTCCGCCGGCGCAGTTCGCCGCCCAGCATGACGATCTTGATCTTTCGCTTCTGGTTCAGAACGCCGAGGACGTCGAAATCATTGGTGACGACGGTGATGTCCTCCTCGTCGGGCAGGAAGCGTGCGATCTGCAGGGTGGTGGTGCCCGAATCGAGCATGATGGACTCGCCCGGATTGACCATGCCGGCGGCCAGTTTGCCGATCCGCTCCTTGGCTTCGGTATGGCTGACGCGCTTGGTCTCGATGGCCGGTTCGACGTGGGCGTTCACCACCTCCGAGCTGATGGCGCCGCCATAGGCGCGCGTCGCCACACCGTGCTCTTCAAGATAATGCAGGTCCTTGCGGATGGTCTGCATCGATACGCCGAACAGCTCGGAGAGGGAGGCGACCTGAACGCTGCCGCGTGACCGGATCATGGTCGTGATTTCACGCCGACGCTCGGACGTGTCGCGCGTCACGACACGGGAACCATCCGCCATAAACCGCATCTCCCTGACCGACTTGCGGCTGTGCGGCCGCTCTTTCGGTATATATTCCAACCGTTAGCCCTCAATCTTTGCAGCGGTCAATGACAGAGTAAAACGTTGTCACGCCTTGAGAGGTCGCCAATTATAGCGCCGTTTGGTCCCGCCTGGACATAAAACGAAAGCCACCCGGTCTTGTGGCCGGCCCTGCCCGCCGGGCGGCTTCACCTCGCGCCGCCATCTGGACTTTCAGGGCGACATATTTTAATCTTAAAATATGTCCAGGCGGCCCGTCAGAAGCATCGCCATCGTCGGGGCCGGCCCCGGCGGTCTCTATCTGGCGATTTCGCTGAAGCTGCGCGATCCCTCGCTCGGGGTCACGGTGCATGAGCGCAACCGCCCGGACGACACCTTCGGCTGGGGCGTCGTCTTCTCCGACCAGACCCTGGCCAACCTCAAGGCCAACGACCCCGAGACCGCCGCGACCATCGAGGCCGCCTTCGTCCACTGGGACGACATCGACGTCCATATTCATGGCCAGACGATCCGCTCGGGCGGCCACGGCTTCGCCGGCATCGGTCGCCAGCGGCTGCTCACCCTCCTGCACGAGCGCGCCCGGTCGCTGGGCGTCGACCTGCGCTTCCAGAGCGAGGTCGCCGACATCCGGGCGCTGGAGGCCGACATCATCGTCGCCGCCGACGGGCTGAACAGCCGGGTGCGCAACGAGAGCCCGGAGGTGTTCGGCGTCGACATCGACGTACGGACCAACAAATACATCTGGCTGGGCACGAAACAGGCGTTCGACGCCTTCACCTTCGCCTTCGTCGAGACCCCGCACGGCTGGATCTGGGCCCACGCCTACCAGTTCGAACCGGGCGCCTCGACCTTCATCGTCGAATGCACCGAGGCGACCTGGCGCGGCCTCGGCTTCGACGCCATGGACCAGGACCAGACCTGTCGCGCCGCCGAAGCCCTGTTCGCCGACTGGCTGGGCGGCCATGCCCTGATGAGCAACGCCCGCCACCTGCGCGGCTCGGCCTGGCTGAACTTCCCGCGCGTCGCCTGCGCCAACTGGCGCGACGGCAAGGTGGTGCTGCTCGGCGACGCCGCCCACACGGCCCACTTCTCCATCGGTTCGGGCACCAAGCTGGCGTTCGAGGACGCCATCCGCCTGGCCGGGGCCCTGACCGAGGGCGACGACCTCGACGCCGCCCTCGCCGCCTATGAGGCCGAGCGTCGGGTCGAGGTGCTGAAGCTGCAGAGCGCGGCCCGCAACTCCACCGAATGGTTCGAGACCGTCGACCGCTATGTCGGCCTCGAGCCGCTGCAGTTCGCCTACAGCCTGCTGACCCGCAGCCAGCGCGTCAGCCATCAGAACCTGCGCCTGCGCGACCCCGCCTTCCTGACCCGCGTCGAGCGCTGGTTCGCCGATCAGGCCGGCGCTCCGCTCACGGTCGATCCGCCCGCCCCGATGTTCGCGCCCCTGCGACTGCGCGACCTGACCCTGCCCAATCGGGTCGTCGTCTCGCCCATGTGCATGTATTCGGCCGAGGACGGGACCGTGAACGACTTCCATCTCGTCCATCTCGGCGCCCGCGCCCTGGGCGGCGCGGGGCTGGTCTTCACCGAGATGACCGACGTCTCGGCCGACGCCCGGATCACGCCGGGATGCGCCGGCATGTACCGCCCCGAGCACCGCGACGCCTGGAAGCGGATCGTCGACTTCGTCCACGGCCAGGGCGCGCGCATCGCCCTCCAGCTGGCCCACGCCGGCCGCAAGGGTTCGGTCGAACGGCCGTGGGGCCCGCGCGCCGACGAACCCCTGCTCGAAGGCGGCTGGGAGTTGGTCGCCCCCTCCCCCATCGCGTGGTCGGAAGCGGATCAGGTTCCGCGCGAGATGACCCGCGCCGACATGGACCGCGTTCGTGACGACTTCGTCCGCGCCGTCGGCTGGGCCGACGAGGCCGGCTTCGACATGGTCGAGCTGCACTGCGCCCACGGCTATCTGCTGTCGTCCTTCCTGACGCCCGTTTCCAACCACCGCACCGACGACTACGGCGGCTCGCTCGAGAACCGGCTGCGCTTCCCGCTGGAGGTGTTCGCCGCGATGCGCGCCGCCTGGCCCGACGACAAGCCGATGTCGGTGCGCCTGTCCGCCACCGACTGGACCGACGACGGGATCACCCCGGAAGAGTCCGTCGCCATCGCCCGCGCCTTCGCCGACGCCGGCTGCGACCTGATCGACGTCTCCGCCGGCCAGACCTCCGAGCAGGCGCGGCCCGTCTATGGCCGTATGTATCAGACGCCCTTCAGCGACCGCATCCGCAACGAGGCGGGGGTGGCCACCATGGCCGTCGGCAACATCTATGAGACCGACCACGTGAACAGCATCCTCGCCGCCGGGCGGGCCGACCTGTGCGCCCTCGCCCGGCCGCATCTGGCCGATCCGAACTGGAGCCTGCGCGCCGCCGCCGAACTGGGCTGGCGCGGAATCCAGCCGCCGGTCCAGTACCGCGCCGGCTTCGCCCAGCTAGCCCGTAATCTCGAAAAGCAGCAGCAGGCGGGACCGGTATGAGCCTGACCGGACATCACGCCGTGGTCACCGGCGCGGGCTCCGGCATCGGCCGCGCGACGGCCGAACGGCTGGCCGAGGCCGGTTGTCAGGTGACCCTGATCGGCCGCCACATTGGCAGGCTGAACGAGACCGCCGACCGCATCGGCGACCTCGCCTTCGCCGCCCCCGCCGACGTCATCGACCCCGACATGCTGGCCGCCGCCGTCGAGGCCGGCCGCGACCGGTTCGGCCCCATCGACATCCTGATCAACAACGCCGGCGCCGCGACCTCCGCCCCCTTCCTCAAGACCGATGCCGACGCCCTCCGCGCCATGCTGGCTCTCAACCTGGAGGCTCCCGCCGAGGCCGCGCGGCTGGTCCTGCCCGGCATGCTGACGCGCCGTTGGGGCCGCATCGTCAATGTCGCCTCGACCGCGGGGCTCAAGGGCTACGCCTATGTCTCGGCCTATGTCGCGGCCAAGCACGGCCTCGTCGGCCTGACCCGCGCCCTGGCGCTGGAGGTCGCCTCGAAGGGCGTCACCGTCAACGCCGTCTGCCCCGGCTTCACCGAGACCGAACTGGTCGCGAAATCCATCGAGTCCATCATCGCCAAGACCGGCCGCAGCGAGGAAGAGGCCCGCGCCGCGCTCGCCGCCTCCAATCCGCAAGGCCGGCTCATCACCCCCGATGAGGTGGCCCAGACCATCGTCTGGCTGTGCGGCGACGGCGCCTCGGGGATCAACGGCGCCGCCGTCCCCGTGGCCGGGGGCGAGCTGTGAGCCCCGCCGCCGCCCTCCCGGACCGGCTGGGCGGCGCCCCCGACGGCAAGCGCGCCCTGCGCCTGTGGCTGCGGCTGCTGACCTGCACCACCACCATCGAACAGACCATCACCCAGCGCCTCCGCGACGAGTTCGGCTCCACCCTGCCCCGCTTCGACATGCTGTCTGCCCTGGACCGCGCCGGTGAGGCCGGACTGACCATGGGCGAGGTGTCGCGCATGCTGATGGTCTCCAACGGCAATGTCACCGGACTGGCGGCGCGGCTCAAGGCCGACGGCCTGATCGAGGCCATGCCCGGGGCCGACCGGCGGGTGCAGCGCGTGCGCCTGACCGTCGAGGGCCGGGCCCGCTTCACCGCCATGGCCCGCGCCCACGAACACTGGATCGAGACCCTGTTCGCCGACCTCGCCGACGCCGAGGCCGACGACCTGACCCGCCTGCTGGAGCAGACCAAGCGGTCGCTCCGGGCCGCCATCCACGAGGAGTCGAACCGATGAAGGCGCGCGACTACAAGGCCGAACATTTCCTCTGGACGGTCGACGACGACGGCGTCGCCGTCCTGACCCTGAACCGGCCCGAGCGGAAGAACCCGCTGACGTTCGAGTCCTACGCCGAGATGCGCGACCTGTTCCGCGCCCTGGTCCAGGCCGACGACTGCAAGGTCGTCATCGTCACCGGCGCCGGCGGCAATTTCTCCTCGGGCGGCGATGTGCATGAGATCATCGGCCCACTGACCGAAATGGGCATGCCGGCCCTGCTGCAATTCACCCGCATGACCGGCGATCTGGTCAAGGCCATGCGCGGCTGCCCCCAGCCGGTCATCGCGGCCCTGGACGGGGTCTGCGTCGGGGCCGGCGCCATCATGGCCATGGCCTCGGATCTGCGGATCGCGACGCCGCGCACCAAGACCGCCTTCCTGTTCACCCGCGTCGGCCTCGCCGGCTGCGACATGGGCGCCTGCGCCATCCTGCCCCGCCAGATCGGTCAGGGCCGGGCGTCCGAACTGCTGTTCACCGGCCGGGTCATGACCGCCGACGAGGGCGAGCGCTGGGGCTTCCACAACCGCCTCGTCGAGCCCGACGCCCTGCTGGACGCGGCCCGCGAACTGGCGCTGTCTCTGGCCAAGGGCCCGACCTTCGCCCACGGGATCACCAAGAACCAGCTCAACGTCGAATGGGACATGAGCCTCGACGCCGCCATCGAATCCGAGGCCCAGGCCCAGGCCATCTGCATGCAGACGAAGGACTTCCGCCGCGCCTATGAGGCCTTCGCCGCCAAGCGCGAGCCGGTGTTCGAGGGGAATTGAGCATGGCGGACCGCACCTTCCTCGACTGGCCCTTCTTCGAAGACCGGCACCGCGCCTTCGCCGCCGATCTGGAGGCCTGGGCGGACGCCACCGCCGCCATCGGCCTGCACGGCGACCACGATCTCGACGGCGATTGCCGGACGATCCTCAAGGCGCTCGCCGACGGCGGCTGGCTCCGCAACGCCATCCCCGACGCGAATGGGAAGCTCGACGTCCGCACCCTGTGCCTGACCCGCGAGACCCTCGCCCGCCGCTCCGGCCTCGCCGATTTCGTCTTCGCCATGCAGGGCTTGGGCTCCGGCCCGATCAGCCTGTTCGGCACGGACGACCAGAAGGCCCGCTGGCTGCCCGGCGTCGCGGCGGGCGAGACCATCGCCGCCTTCGCCCTGTCCGAACCCGAGGCTGGCTCCGACGTCGCCGCCCTGTCGACCACCGCCCGCCGCGACGGCAACGGCTGGGTGCTGGACGGGACCAAGACCTTCATCTCCAACGGCGGCCTCGCCGACCGCTACACCGTCTTCGCCCGCACCGGCGAGGGCGGCGCCAAGGGGCTCGGCGCCTTCGTCATCGACGCCGACACGCCCGGCTTCGAGATCGTCGAGCGCATCCCCCTGATGGCCCCCCACCCGCTGGCCACGATCCGCTTCAACGCCTGCCGCCTCGACGCCGACCGCATCCTCGGCGCGCCCGGCGAGGGCTTCCGCATCGCCATGGCCACCCTCGACGTGTTCCGCTCCACCGTCGCCGCCGCCGCCCTCGGCTTCTCCCGCCGCGCCTTCGACGAGGCCGCAACCCGCGCCACGTCGCGCACCCTGTTCGGCGCCCCGATGAGCGACCTGCAGCTGGTCCAGGCCTCGCTCGCCGACATGGCGCTGAAGATCGACGCCTCGGCCCTGCTGATCTACCGCGCCGCCTGGCTCAAGGATCAGGGCGCGCCACGCGTCACCCGCGAGGCCGCCATGGCCAAGCTCTACGCCACCGACGAGGCCCAGGCGGTGATCGACGCCGCCGTGCAGGTCTTCGGCGGCCTCGGCGT
>CAZGPS010000019.1:0-21451 GCA_964527675.1 uncultured Brevundimonas sp.
AGGGCGACGCGGATGCGCCGGTTCTCGACCATATAGCCCAGCGGCTCGCCGTCGGTGCGGTCGCCGATCTCGTCGGCGTCGAAGCGCAGGAAGGCCGACGAGGCGGAGCGGGAGGCCGCGCCGGGGCGACGCCCGTCGGTCACCAGAATCCGGTCCATGCGGCAGGCGTGCGGTCGCAGTCCTTCGCCGATGCCCAGGGCGTCCAGCATGCGGAAGGTCGAAAAGGCGATGGCGGTCGAGCGCCCGTCGAACGAGGGGGCCAGCTGAGCCGAAAACGGCTGCGGATCGACCAGCACCACCTTCAGCCCGCCCTGGGCCGCGGCGAGGGCGAAGGTCGCCCCCGCCAGTCCGGCTCCGGCGATAATCACGTCATACTGTTCTGCGTCGGCCATGCCCCCTTGTCGCGCCGCGATTGAGCGAGGTCAAAGCCCTGTCGGCCGTGCGGCGCTATGGCCCAGGTCGGGCCCCGCTCGGAGGACGGCGATGAACAGGCGGAATTGGCTCGTTGGCGGCGGCGCCGTGGCCCTCGCGGGCGGCGCCGCGGCCCTCGGCTGGCGCGCCCGGCGACGACTATGACCGCTATTCCGCCCGACTGCGCGCGGCCCCGCCGCCCGATCCGGCCGTGACCGACCTGATCCGCTACGCCACCCTGGCCGCGAACGGGCATAACACCCAGCCGTGGCGCTTCGGGATCAGGGGCGAGACGATCGACATCCTGCCCGACCTGACCCGGCGCACGCCGGTGGTCGATCCTGACGACCACCATCTGTTCGTCAGCCTCGGCTGCGCCGCCGAGAACCTGCACATCGCGGCCACGGCGACCGGACGGCCGGGCGCGCTGGCGCTCGACGAGGGCGGCGCCCGCTATGTCATGGGCCGCGGGCCGGTTCGCGACGACCGCCTGTTCACGGCCATCCCGACGCGCCGGTCCAGCCGGACGCTCTACGCCGGCCGACCCGTGGCGAACGACGCACTCGAAACCCTGCGTCGCGCGGCCGAAATTCCCGGTGTGCGGCTGGTGCTGCTGACCGACCGACCCCGCCTCGACCAGGTGCGGGACCTGATCGTTGCCGGCAATGAGGCGCAGATGACCGACCCGGCCTTCATGGCCGAGCTGAAGCACTGGCTGCGCTTCAATCCGGCCGACGCCATGCGCACCGGCGACGGCCTGTATTCGGCCTCCAGCGGCAACCCGGTCCTGCCGGGCCGGCTGGGCGGGATCGCCTTCGACCGCTTCTTCAACGCCGCCGCCGAAAACGCGCGCTACGCCCGACAGATCGACTCCTCGTCCGGCCTGGCGGTGTTGTTCGCCGATCGCATGGACCGGGCGCACTGGATGACCGTGGGCCGCGCCTGCCAGCGCTTCATGCTCGCCGCCACGGCGCTGGACCTGCGCTGCGCCTTCGTCAACCAGCCGGTCGAGGTGGCCGGGTTGAGGCCGGAACTCGCGGCTCTCGCCGGCGAGCCCGGGTTGCGGCCGGACCTCGTGCTGCGCTTTGGGCGCGGCCCGGTCCTGCCCTTCTCGCCGCGAAGACCCGTGGCGTCGGTGCTGCTGTGAGTCCGCCCTTCGGGGCCGCTGGTAAATGACCCCTTAACCCTGTCGGGGCGAGACTGGCCGGAGTCCTGTGTCCCCGGAGTCCGCCGTCGCATGTCCGCCGCCCTCGCCCTCGGCCACCGCGCCTTCGAGAGCGCCCGCGTCCTGTGGAGCGCGCCCTTCGTGGTGCGCTTCCGCGGCGTGCTGCAGGCCCTGCTGGCGGCCCTGCTGCTGGCGGCCCTGATCTCGTGGAATCCGGCCGACCCCAGCCTCAACGCCGCCGCTTCGGTCGCGCCGACCAACTGGCTGGGCCTGAACGGCGCCCTGTTCGCCGATCTGTTCATGCAGTCCCTCGGCCTCGCGGCCTGGCCGGCGGCCCTGCTGTTGATCGCCTTCGGTCTGGCCGGGGCCATCGGCGACGCCATTCAGCAGCGGCTCAAGCCGACGCCGTTCAAGGCCTTCGCCGCCACCGTCGGCGTTCTCGCCCTGTCCGGCGCCCTGTCAGCCCTCGTCGCCCCGGCGGCCTGGCCGCTGGCGACGGGGCTCGGCGGCCTGTGGGGCGACGCCCTCGTCGGCGTGGTGCGACTGGCCTTCGCCGCCCTGCGCCTGCCGGGCGCTGCGATCGGCGCCGGCGTTCTCTTCCTGCCGGTGGCGCTGTGGAGCCTCGGCTACGCTATCGGCCTGCGTTTCGCCGATCTCGGCGACGGCCTTGACTGGGCCCGCAGCCTGCGCCGGTCCGCCCCGCCACCCGCCGCCCGTCGCAAGGCCGCCAAGGCGCCGCCCCGACCCCGGCCCGCGCCCGAGCCGGAGGACGAAGCCCCGTTGTCGCCGGATGTCGGCGAGGCGCCGCCGTGGCGCGAGCCCGCCCCGGCTCGCAGCGCCGTCGAGCCTAAGGTAGCCGCCCCGCGCGCGCCCAAACCGTCGAAGCGGGAGCTCGATGACAGCCAGGTCGCCTTCGACTTCGCCAAACCCTCGACCGGCTTCGACCTGCCGCCGCTGACCATGCTGACCAAGCCGGCCAAACGCGTCGCCTCGGTCGACGAGGAGGCGCTGAAACAGAACGCCAAGATGCTGGAAGGCGTGCTGCAGGAGTTCGGCGTGCGCGGCGTGATCGACCAGATCCGCCCCGGTCCCGTCGTCACCCTGTACGAACTGGTGCCCGCGCCCGGGGTGAAACACGGCCGCGTCGTGGCCCTCAGCGACGACATCGCCCGCTCCATGTCGGCGCGCGCCTGCCGCATCTCGGTCGTGCCCGGTCGAAACGCCATCGGCATCGAACTGCCCAATGCGAAGCGCGAGACCGTCTATTTGCGCGACCTGCTGGCCTCGGCCGAATACGACAAGCCCGCCCATCTGCTGCCCCTCGCCTTGGGCGAGACCATCGGCGGCGAGCCCTATGTCGCCGATCTGGCGCGCATGCCCCACCTGCTGATCGCCGGCACCACCGGCTCGGGCAAGTCGGTCGGGGTCAACGCCATGATCCTGTCGATCCTCTACCGGCACAGCCCGGCCGAGTGCCGCTTCATCATGATCGACCCCAAGATGCTGGAGCTGTCGGTCTATGACGGCATCCCGCACCTGCTGGCGCCGGTCGTCACCGACCCGAAGAAGGCCATCGTCGCGCTGAAATGGACCGTGCGCGAGATGGAGGACCGCTATCGCCGGATGTCCAAGCTCGGCGTGCGCAACATCGCCTCGTACAACGAGCGCGCCCGGGAGGCCCAGGCCAAGGGCGAGCATTTCGAGCGCACCGTCCAGACCGGCTTCGACGACCAGGGCCGCCCCGTCTATGAATCCGAGAAGATCCGGCCCGAACCCCTGCCCTTCCTCGTCGTCGTCATGGACGAGATGGCCGACCTGATGCTGGTCGCCGGCAAGGACGTGGAGGGCGCGGTGCAGCGGCTGGCCCAGATGGCCCGCGCCGCCGGCATCCACCTGATCATGGCCACCCAGCGCCCGTCGGTCGATGTCATCACCGGTACCATCAAGGCCAATTTCCCGACCCGGATCAGCTTCCAGGTCACCTCCAAGATCGACAGCCGCACCATCCTCGGCGAGCAGGGCGGCGAGCAGCTGCTGGGGCAGGGCGACATGCTCTACATGGCCGGCGGCGGCCGCATCACCCGCCTGCACGGCCCGTTCGTGACCGATCAGGAAGTCGATGAAGTCTGCAAGCACCTGCGCTCGCAGGCCGAGCCCGACTATCTCGACCTGATCACTGACGATCCCGACGGCGACGGCGACGCGGCCTTCGGCGACGAGGGCGGCGGCTCGGGAGACGACCTGTACGACCGCGCCGTGGCCGTGGTCACCCGCGACCGCAAGGCCTCGACCAGCTACATCCAGCGTCGCCTGCAGATCGGCTACAACCGCGCCGCCTCCCTGATCGAGAAGATGGAGCAGGAGGGCGTGGTCAGCCCGGCCAACCATGCCGGCAAGCGCGACATCCTCGCCGGCCCGCCGCCGATGTAGGTCGTCTGCGGCAACGGAGGCGGCCTCGCGGCGTTAGCTTTTGCCACCGTGGGCCGAACGAAGCTGAACAGGACTTCATCGGACGGCCTGAATATGGTCAGGCTGGGGTCACGACCCTGCCAGACCCGTTCCGCAAGACGGTCGTTTCAACCATCCCGAACGGGAGAAGACCCTGATGATCGTCTCACGCCGCGCCTTCGCTCTTGGCTCCGCCGCCCTCGCCGCCGTCTCGGCCCTGCCTGCCCAGGCCCAGTCCAACCTGTCGGCCGAGGACCGCGCCGTCCTCGCCCGGGCCCAGACCTATCTGCAGGGCCTGACCTCGGCCCAGGGCAATTTCGTCGAGACCTCGGGCGCCCAACGCCGTGAGGGCCGCTTCTACCTGCAGCGCCCCGGCAAGATGCGCTTCGAATACACCAATCCCGCCGGCCTGCTGGTCGTCTCGGACGGCTCGAACGTGAAGCGCTACGATCCGCGCCTCAATGTCTTCCGTCAGGTGCCCTTGGGCCAGACGCCCCTGTCGACCTTCCTCGCGCGCACCGTCCGCCTCGACCAGGGCGTCCGCATCGATCGCATCACCCGGATGGAGTCGGGCGCCTTCGCCATCACGGCCCGGGACCAGCGCCGCCCCAACGACGGCTCGGTGGTCCTCGCCTTCGCCGGCGATCCGCTCCGGCTGCAGGAGTGGACCATCGTCGACGCCCAGGGCGGCCGCACCCGCACCCAGCTGACCAGCCTGAACGCCGCGCCGGGCCTCGCCGCCAGCCTGTTCCAGCTGCGCGACCCGACCCAACGCCCCCGCCGCAACTGAGTCGCCTTCCGCGCGAAAGACGCCCAAATCGGTTTGACTTTTTTTCTCCGGCGTGCTGTTTTAGCCACAGATCGGCGGGAGCCGGTCCAACCGCTACGGATTTCATCCCCTTCCCGGCGGCGAGAGAGACGAAACTTGAAACGCCCGGCCCGCAACGGCCGGGCGTCTCTTTGTCCGCAACCCGTGGGCGGGGGCGGCGCCGGCTGCTAGAGCCCCATGATGCTTCGCATCGCCACCTGGAACATCAACTCCGTCCGCCTTCGCATTGACCAGGTCGCCCGCTTCGTCGCCGAGAGCGAGACGGACGTCCTGTGCCTGCAGGAGATCAAATGCCTTGAGGACCAGTTCCCCCGGGGCGCTTTCGAGGCCATGGGCCTGCCGCACCTGAAGATCGGCGGCCAGAAGGGCTGGCACGGCGTCGCCATCGCCAGCCGCAGGCCGATCGCCGAGGCCCCGAAACTGGACGTCTGCCGCGAAGGCCACGCCCGTTGCGTCGCCGCCATGGTCGACGGCGTCGAGATCCAGAATTTCTACATTCCCGCCGGCGGCGACACGCCCGACCGGGCGCTGAACCCGAAATTCGATCACAAGATGGATTTCTACGAGCGGCTCACCGCCGAGATGGGCGCTCGCGATAAACAGCGCCCGCTGGTGCTGGCCGGCGACTTCAACATCGCGCCCGGCGAGAACGACGTCTGGAACCACCGCTACATGTCGAAGATCGTCAGCCACACCCCGCTGGAGGTCGAAACCCTGCGCCGGCTGCAGGCCGCCGGCGGCTTCGCCGACGTGGTCCGGGACCAGATCCCCGAGCCGACCAAGCTGGCCAGCTGGTGGAGCTATCGCGCCGCCGACTTCCGCAAATCCAACCGCGGCCTGCGCCTGGACCACCTGTGGACCTCGCCCGGTTTGACCCCCGCCGTAGTCCCGGCCAGCGCCCGCATCCACGACACGGTCCGCGAATGGACCCAGCCCAGCGACCACGCCCCGGTGACGATGGATCTGGACGTCTAGAACGGAAAGAAGATCGGGATGGCGATCATCGCCGCCACCCAGGTCACCAGGTTCAGCGGCAGCCCGACCCGGACGAAGTCCATGTAGCTGTAGTTGCCCATCTGGTAGACCAGCACATTGGTCTGATAGCCGAACGGCGTGGCGAAGGCGGCGGAAGCGGCCATCATCACCCCGACGAGGAAGGGGCGGGGATCGACGCCGAAGCTCTCCGCCAGGGCCACGGCGATCGGCGTGATCAGCACCGCGACCGTGGCGTTCGACAGCAGCTCCGTGGCGAACAGGGTGACCCCGTACAGGATGATCAGCCCGACCAGCGGACCGAACGGCCGCAGCACCTCGATCAGGACCCCGGCGCCGGTCGCCGCCAGTCCTGTGACCTCGATGGCGATCCCGACCACCACCATGCCCGCGATCAGCAGCAAGATCTCCGGCCTCAGCCCGGCGTAGGCCTCCTCGGGCGTGATCACCTTCAGCAGGATCAGGGCGACGGCGCCCGCGAAGGCTGCGGCAGCGATGGGCGCCCAGCCGAGGCCCGCCGCGGCGACGACGATGACGAACACGCCGAGCGCGATCAACGAGCGCCGCAGATCGAACGGCCGGTCGGCCGCCCCGAACAGGGCCACGTCGCCCAGATGGGCGTCCCCCGAGCCATCGTCGTTGGTGCGCGCCTCTCCCAGACGCGGCAGGCCGAACGGGAAACGCCGGCGGCTGCGGGCGATGCGCTCGGCCTCCGCTTCACGCCGTGCCTCCTCCATCTGGACCAGCCGGGCCTGTTCGGCCTCATCGGCCTGCACGCTGCGCCCCAGCTGCCGCGCGCCGACGAAATAGAGCCACAGCCCGCCGGCCACGGCGATGAACAGGCCGACGGGGGTGATCTCGAACAGGCTGAAGACCGGTTGACCGGCGTTGCGGGCCATGTCGTTGACGAGAAGATTGGTCGAGGTGCCGATCAGGGTCAGCAGGCCGCCGAGCACCGAAATATGGCTGAGCGGCATCAGGAAGCGCTTGGGCGACAGTTTCAGCGACTGCGCCACGTCGCGAATGACGGGCGCGGCCAGCACCACCACCGGCGTATTGTTCAGAAAGCCCCCGAGGACGCCGCACATGCCCAGCACCGCCCAGATGCCGATCGCCCCCACCCGCGCCGCCAGTCGCGTGGCCTGACGGATCATCAGCCCCAGCAGGCCGGACAGTTCGATGGCGTAGGCGATGACGAACAGGCCGGCGAGGGCGATGACCGCGGGGCTGGCGAAGGCGCCCTGAACCTCAACCGGGCGTACAACGCCCAGCAGCAGCAGGGCCGCGGCGCCGGTCAGGGCCACGACATCGGCGCGCACCCGGCCATGTATCAACACCCCGACCACGGCGACGAGCACCACGAGGGCGGCGATCTGATCGAATGTCATCGCCTCTGCTGCCTCCCCCGGGCGTGCGAGGTCAACCTTTTACAGTCGACCGTCCCCCAATCCAGCGATCGGCGTGCTAGGCTGGTTCCATGCTGAACCCGGTCATGCCCGTTCGCCTGCCGGTCGTCGCGGCTCTCGCCGCCGGCCTGCTCTCCGCCTCCTGCCAGAGGGATCCCGAGCCGGTCACGCCGCCGCCCGCCCCGGTCCGGCCCGTCGAGCCCGGCCCCGCAGCCCCGCCGCGCAACGCCGCCCTGGACCGGCGCGAACTGCTGTCGGCGGTAGCCCAGGCCGCCTCTGCCTATGCCGCCGGGGCCGACGCCGCCGGTGCAAGCCCTCTGGCCGGTCGCCAGTTCGACATCCGCCTCGTCTTCGGCTGCGAGGGGCCTGAGCCGTCGCCCGCCGACGGCGTGGGCGATGGTCTGGCCCGCTGGTCATGGGGGCCTGAACGCAGGAACATCAGCCTGAGCCTGACCCCGGGCGACTGGACCCGCTCCGCCCTGATCGCCGGCGCCGGCCAGGATCAATGGGAGGCGGTCGAGGGATTCTGGGTCGCCCGGCCGTGGATGGCGGCTGACGGTTGCCCGTCGATCCGGGCCGATCCGCTGGCCAGCGGGCCGGCCGCGCCGTCGCCCCAGACCGTCGGCCTGGCCGCTGTGTTCGAGACCGGCGGTTCGCGCATCGGCCGACGCAACGGCCGCGCCTATACCCATACGATTCGCCAGGCCGGGGACGCGCCGCTCGTCGCGCTGGACGCGGGCTACAGGATTCGGCTGCAGGGCCGGATCGCGGCCTTCCCGGACGGGCGGGCGATCCGTTGCCGCGCCGCCAACCCCGATCAGCGTCCGGTTTGCGTGGCGGCGGTGCAGCTCGACCGCGTCGCCTTCGAGACCGCCACCGGCGAAGCCTTGAGCGAGTGGCGCCCGGGCTAGGGCTGCAGCCGGTAGCCGCCGGCGTCGGTCAGCAGCAACCGGGCTTGGCCGGGCTCAGGCTCGATCTTCTGGCGCAGGCGATAGATGTGGGTTTCCAGGGTGTGGGTGGTGACCCCGGCGTTATAGCCCCACACCTCGGTCAGCAGCTCCTCGCGCGACACCGCCTTGGCCCCGGCGCGATAGAGGTATTTCAGGATGCTGGTTTCCTTCTCGGTCAGCCGCACCTTCCTGGCCTTGTCGTCGATCAGCACCTTGGCGGCGGGTCGGAACTCATAGGGGCCGATGCGGAAGACCGCGTCCTCGGACTGCTCATGGCTGCGCAGATGGGCGCGGATGCGAGCCAGCAGCACCGCGAAGCGGAAGGGCTTGGTGACGTAGTCGTTGGCGCCCGATTCCAGCCCCAGCACGGTGTCGGCGTCCGATGACTGGCCGGTCAGCATGATGATCGGAGTCGAGACCCCGCCCTTCCGCAACAGCCGGCAGGCCTCGCGCCCGTCCATGTCGGGCAGATCGACGTCCAGCAGAATCAGGTCGGCGCGAACCTCGCGGCCCATGCGCACGCCTTCCGCCGCCGTCGCTGCCTGAATGGGCCGGAAGGCCTCATGCAGAGCCAGTTGCTCGGCCAACGCCTCGCGCAGGTCGTCGTCGTCGTCGATGATCAGGATGGTCTTGGGTGCGGGCATGGATACCAGAATGGCGAGCGTCGGCCGTTCCGCCAAGGGTTGGACCCGAAGCGGAGCGGTTTTCAGTCCATAGAGGGCTTTTCGGAGCTGTTTCGTTCCCCGAAAAGGGCTGAACCGAGCCTGAGGTGGGTCGCGCCGAAGCGGATCGCCGTCTCATAGTCGCCGCTCATCCCCATCGACAGCGCGCCCAGTCCGTTGCGGCGGGCGATCTTGCGCAGCAGGGCGAAATGAGGCCCGGCCGCCTCGTCGGCCGGGGGAATGCACATCAGGCCCTCGACGATCAGCCCCTTGTCGCGGGCGTAGCGCACCAGGGCGTCGGCCTGTTCGGGCGGAACCCCGGCCTTCTGGGCCTCGGCCCCGGTATTGACCTGGACCAGCACACGGATCCTTCGTCCTGCCTTGTCGGCCTGGAGGGCGAGAGCGTCGGCCAGCCTCGTCCGGTCCAGGGTCTCAATGACGTCGAACAGGGCGACGGCGTCGGCGGCCTTGTTGGTCTGTAGCGGCCCGATCAGCCGCAGCTCAAGATCGGGGACCCGATCGCGCAGACCGGCCCAGTGGCCCTGCGCCTCCTGCACCCGGTTCTCTCCGAACACGCGCTGCCCGGCCGCCAGCGCCGCCTCCAGCGCCTCGGCCGGCTGGGTCTTGGTCACAGCGGTCAGCACGACCTTGCCCGGGGCGAGCCCGGCGTCGCGGCAGGCCTCGGCGATGCGGCGGCGCACCGCCTCGAAACGCCCGACGATGCTGGACCCGGGAGCGGGATCGGGAGAAGAGGAAGCCATGAACCGGTCCGAAGCGGAAACCCTGTGGGATGTCGCCAGCCTCCTCGCACGGGACGCGGCCAATGTCAGCCGCGCGCCGGGCCGCGGCGGACTGCGCCTGCCGCCCCTGCTGTTCTTCACCGACCCTGTTCGGACACCCCGCCCATGGGAGACGGCGGCGCGGCTGCCGGCGGGATCGGGGGTGGTGTTCCGGTCCTTCGGCGCGGCGGAGGCCCGCGAGACCGGCCTGCGCCTGCGCGAGGCCACCCGTCGGCGAGAGGGTCTGCTGCTGGTCGGTCTGGACCCTGAGCTGGCCCAGGCGGTCGAGGCCGACGGAATCCATCTACCCGAACGGGCGCTCGGCCAGGCGCCCGCCCTCGCCGCCGCCCGACCCGACTGGCGCATCACCGGCGCGGTTCATTCGGGAGAGGCGCTGGCGGACGTCGACAGTCTGGACGCGGCCGTGCTCTCGCCGGTGTTCCCCGCCGGCGGAAGCTCAGCGGCGCGACCGCCGCTCGGGGTCAGGGCGTTCGCCATGCTGGCCCGGCGGGCCGTGGTCCCGCTCTACGCCCTCGGCGGAATTTCGGGCGACAATGCGCGCGGGCTTATCGGCTCAGGCGCGTGCGGTCTGGCGGGGGTTGGCTCGATACAGGCCGCATTCGGGCCGATCGACGCCTAGAAGCGGAAAATCGATTCCAGCCGGAAGCGCGGGGCGGCGCGGCGGTCGGTCTGCGGCGCCTGGGCCGGATCGGCCTCGGGCTCGGCGAGGCCGGCGGTGGCGCCGACCCTCAGGCGCGGATTGACGCGGTAATAGGCGCCCGCCTCGACGTCGCCGAGATTGGTCTCGCGCCCGACGGGCTGGCTCAGATTGAGATCCAGTCCCCAGCGACCGCGCTCGGTGAAGCGCAGCCGCGACTGGCCGGCGCCGGCGGCGGAGCGGGCGGCCTGGGCTTCAGACAGGGTGACGGCGGGCGTTCGGGCGCGCGCAGAGGCGGCCTGGGCCGAGGCGACATCGGCCATCGCCAGGAGCATCAGCCCTGCGGCTGCTCCCATGATGACGGCGCCATTCTTGCGCGTGATCTGGCGCATGTCCTGCCCTTTACGCCGCAACGGAGCTTCCGCCACGGTCCTTGGCGGCGATTAGACACCGCTGCTCAGCCCGGTCAACGAAACGTGGTCCATTACCCGGGGTTCCGCAAGACTCTGCGGACTCCTGTTGCGCGAGCGTCACGGCGGGAAGTCGCTTGGGACGGGTTCGCGGCGCCGGAACACCGTCAAGCGGCTGGAACGATGCGACTTCGCCTTGTCATCGCCCCTTTTGACCGTGTTATAGAGCGTCGCTTCGGCATCCGCCCCCTTCGGCGGGCCGGCGCGTGCGCGGGACGGCCCGCCGCACGTCTCGATGGAATGGAGAGTCTCGATGGTGCTGGTTCGCGGCGCAGCGGTCGCCCTGATCGCCTCGGGTCTGATGCTGGGCGCATGCGGCGGGATTCCGGGCATGGGCGGGGGGGCCAAGCCCGTACCGGCCGGCCAGACCGGCATCGGCGTCAACGCCTATCTGTGGCGCGCCACCCTTGACACCTTCAGCTTCATGCCGCTGGCCAACGCCGACCCCTGGGGCGGCGTGATCAATTACGACTGGTACACCGACCCCCAGACGCCGAACGAGCGGTTCAAGGCCACGGTGTTCATTCTCGACACCCGTCTGCGCGCCGACGCGCTGAACGTCACCGTGTCCAAGGAAGTGCGCGACGCTGCCGGCCAATGGGTCGGCGCCGCGGTGGCCGCACAGACCGAGACCGATCTGGAGAACGCCGTCCTGACCAAGGCGCGCCAGCTCAACCTCCAGAACGCCCGCTGATCGACTCCTCCCGACCATAGCCTCCTCAAGGCTCGCCCTTAGGAGCGACGCCTCAAGGATTGCCGTGGCCCGATACGAGCCCAAGACCGCCGAACCCCGTCAGCAGGCCCGCTGGGCGGCGGCCGACGCCTTCCGCACGCCGACCGCGGAAACGGGCAAGCCGAAATACTACGTCCTTGAGATGTTCCCCTATCCGTCGGGGAACATCCACATGGGCCACGCCCGCAACTATGTGATGGGCGACGTCGTGGCCCGGTCGAAACGGGCCCAGGGCTTCGACGTCCTGCATCCGATGGGCTGGGACGCCTTCGGCCTGCCGGCCGAGAACGCCGCCATCGAGCGCGGAATCCACCCCGGCGACTGGACCTGGTCCAACATCGCCGCCATGCGCGAACAGCTGAAACTGCTGGGCCTGTCGCTGGACTGGTCGCGCGAATTCGCCACCTGCGACCCGGCCTACTATGGCCAGCAGCAGGCCTGGTTCCTCGAACTGTTCCGACGCGGCCTCGTCTACCGCAAGGACTCGGTCGTCAACTGGGACCCGGTCGACAACACCGTCCTGGCCAATGAGCAGGTCGTCGACGGCCGCGGCTGGCGCTCGGGCGCCGTGGTCGAAAAGCGCAAGCTGAACCAGTGGTTCCTGCGCATCACCGACTACGCCGACGACCTGATCGAGGGGCTGAAGGAGCTGGAAGGCCGCTGGCCCGACAAGGTCCGCCTGATGCAGGAGAACTGGATCGGCCGCTCGAAGGGCCTGCAGATGACCTGGGCCTGGGCCGGCGAAGCCCCCGCCGCCGCGCCTGACGGGCTGGAGATCTACACTACCCGCCCCGACACCCTGTTCGGCGCCTCTTTCATGGGCATTGCGCCGGATCACCCGATCGCCCGCGCCCTGGCCGAGACGAACCCGGACGCCGCCGCCTTCATCGCCGAATGCCGCAAGGGCGGCTCGACCCAGGCCGAGATTGAACAGGCCGAAAAGGTCGGCTTCGACACCGGCCTGAAGGTGCGGCACCCGTTCGACGGCCGCGAGGTCTCGGTCTGGATCGCCAACTTCATCCTGTCGGAATACGGCACGGGCGCCATCTTCGGATGTCCCGCCCATGACCAGCGCGACCTCGACTTCGCGCGCAAATACGGCCTGCCCGTGATCCCGGTCGTGAGACCGGACGGCGCCAGCGATGATTTCTTTGTGGGAACAGAGGCCTACACCGGCCCCGGCGCGATCTTCCAGTCCGACTTCCTCAATGGTCTGGACATCGAAACCGCCAAGGCCGAGGCCATCGCCCGGGTCGAGGCGGCGGGACAGGGCCAGGGCGCGACCATCTATCGCCTGCGCGACTGGGGCGTCAGCCGCCAGCGCTACTGGGGCTGCCCGATCCCGATCGTCCACTGCCCATCGTGCGGCGCGGTTCCGGCCGCCGACCTGCCGGTCGAACTGCCGCGGGACGTGACCTTCGACACGCCCGGCAATCCGCTGGACCGCCACCCGACGTGGAAACACGTCAAATGCCCCTCGTGTCACGGAGATGCGACGCGCGAGACCGACACGCTCGACACTTTCGTCGACTCCAGCTGGTATTTCGCCCGCTTCACCGATCCGACCGCGGCCGAGCCGGTCTCGAAGGCGGCGGCCGACAAATGGCTGCCGGTCGATCAATATATCGGCGGCGTCGAGCACGCCGTCCTGCACCTGCTCTACGCCCGCTTCATCTCCCGGGCCCTGTCGGACGCGGGCCTGATGAACGTCCGCGAGCCGTTCGCCGGCCTGTTCACCCAGGGCATGGTGGTCCACGAGACCTACCGCCGCCCCGACGGCGCCTGGGTCGAGCCCACAGACGTCGAACTGCTCAACGAGGGCGGCCGGCGTTCGGCCCGCCAGCGCTCCACCGGCGAGACCCTGACGATCGGCGACATCGAGAAGATGTCGAAGTCGAAGAAGAACGTCGTCGCCCCGCAGGAGATCGTCGAGACCTGGGGCGTCGACGCCGGCCGCCTGTTCGTCCTGTCCGACAGCCCGCCCGAACGCGACGTGCAGTGGACCCCGGGCGGCGTCGAGGGCGCCAGCCGCTTCGTCCAGCGGGTGTGGACGGAGGTCGACGGCTTCGACCCCGCCGTCCCCGGCGAGGAGGCCGCCAACACCGCCCTCGTCCGCGAGACGCACAAGGCCATCAAGGCCGTATCCGAAGGCATCGCCGGCTTCCGCTTCAACTCGGCCATCGCCCGGCTGTACGCCTTCATCGCCGTCATCCGCGACCATGCTGCGGCCGGCGGCGAGGCGCGGCGGCAGGCCCTGTCGGCCCTGCTGCGGCTTGTCGCACCCTTCACCCCCCACCTCGCCGAGGAAGGCTGGACGCGGCTGGGCGAAGCGGGGATGATCCTCGACGCGCCGTGGCCGGTGCATGACCCGGCTCTGGCGGCGGACGACGAGGTGGTTCTGCCGATCCAGGTCAACGGCAAGCGTCGCGGCGAGATCCGCGTCGCCCGCGGCCTTGAGCCGGCCGCGGTCGAGGCCATCGTCATGGCCGACGCAGACGTTCAGGCGCGGCTGGAAGGTCAGACGGTGAGGAAGGTCGTGGTGGTCAAGGATCGCATCGTCAATCTGGTGGTCGGCTGATGCGGACGCCCCGGGCCGGCCTTGTCGCACTCGCGGGACTGGCGCTGGCCGGTTGCGGCTTCACGCCGCTGTATGGCGACGCCGGGGTCGGATCCAGCCTCAGCCGCATCGCCGTCATCACCCAGGACGACCGGCTCGGCTACCGCCTGCGCGAGCAGCTTGAGGACGCCCTCGGTCGCGACGCCTCCCAGGCCCCGCTGTGGCGGCTCGAGACCCGGGCCGAACAGTCACGCCGCCCGCTCGGGCGCCGCGTCGACGACACCGCCACCCGCTATGAATTGACCGTCATCGGTCACTGGACCCTGACCCCCGCCGCGGGCGGAACGCCCCTGACCGGGACGGAGACGGTGACCACCACCTACGCCGCCGCCGACCAGCCCTACGCCGCCATCGCCGCCCAGCAGGACGGCGAGGAGCGCGCCGCCGCAGAGCTGGCGCGCCAGATCCGGCTGGACCTGATGCGAGCCCTCCCGGCCCAGCCATGACGGGCGCCCGATGATCCTGGCGAAACGGCCCGAGGTCGATCGCTTTCTCAAGACGCCGGACCGCTCGGTGCGCGCCGCGGTCATCCACGGCAAGGACCGTTCCGGCGTGGCCGAACGGGCCACGTTGCTGTGCAAGGCCATCACCCCCGATCTGAACGACCCGTTCAACGTCACCGTCCTGACCGACAGCGACATCGACGGCGACGAGGCGCGGCTGGAGGAGGCCCTGACGGCCCTGTCGATGATCGGCGGCCGCCGTCTGGTCCGGGTCCGTCTCGGGTCGGAAAAGGCGTCGATCGACAAGATGCTGGCCGCGGCCCTCAAGACCCATGCCGACGGCCTCTACAACCCCGACGCCATGCTGGTCATCGAGGCCGGGGCGCTCGGCCGCGACTCCGCCCTGCGCAAGGCCGCCGAGGGTGCGTCGGGGGCGGTCGGCATCGCCTGCTACGAGGACGAGACGGGCGATGTGGCGCGAATGACCCGCGAGGCGCTGGCCGCCGACAAGGTCGGGCTGACACAGGATGCGCTGGACCGTTTCGTGTCCCGACTGCCGCGCGAACGCGGTCTCATGCGGCAGGAGATCGAGCGACTGGCGCTCTACATCGGCCCCGGCTCAGGCCAGACCATCGACGTCGCGGAGCTGGAGCTGCATCTGGGGGTCGAGCCGGACGCCTCGCTGCAGGACGCCGCCTTGCAGGCCTTCGGCGGCCGTCCGGCCCCGGCCCAATCCGGCCTGCGACGCGCCCTCGCCGAAGGAGAATCGCCTGTCATGGCAGTGAGACAGGCCTCGATCCATCTCGGAAAGCTACGACGCATCAATGTGTTGCAGGCCAACGGCGCCGGAGCCAAGGAGGCGGCCAAATCGGCCGGCGTCTTCTGGAAGCAGGAAGCCGAAATGCTGCGTCAGGCGCGCAGCTGGCGGCTGGAGGACCTCGACAAGGTGCTGGACAGCGTCAACGCCGCCGACATCGCCACCAAGACGACCGGCTCTCCCGACCAGCTGATCGCCGAGCGGCTGCTGCTGGAGATCTCGGCCCGGGCACGGCGTCTGGGGCTCTAGCCCCGCTTCGACGCCTTGCGGAAGGCCGGCTTGTTCAGGGCCAGGTTGCGGGTCTGCTGGGCCTTCTGCTCAGCCCGGGCCCCGCCTTCCAGACCGGAGTGGGATGGGCCGCCGCCGGCCTTCTTGGCGGCCAGGGCCTTCTTCATCGCTTCAGCGGTCGGATTGCTCGGTTTCTCGGTCATACGGTCACCCTAGCACAAACGGGCGCTAACCGCGCATCAGGCGGCGGCAGAGGTCATCCAGCTGTTCAAGGGTGGCGTAGCGCAGGGTCAGTTCGCCCTTGCCGCTGCGGTCCGTCAGCGACACCGGCAGTCCGAGCGCATCCGTCAGGTCCTGCTCCAGCGCCGCGATATCGGCCCCGCCCTCGCCCGAAGCGCCGGTGCCGGCCTTGCCCTTGCCCGGCTTCGGCCCCTCGGACGCGCGGCGGGCCAGCATCTCGGCCTGACGGACGTTGAGCCCCTCGTTGACGATCTGCTCGGCCAGGGCGGCCGGGTTGGGCGCGGTGATCAGCGCCCGGGCATGACCGGCGCTCATCTTGCCGTGACGGACGTACCACAGCACCTCTTCCGGCAGCTGCAACAGTCGCAGGGTGTTGGCCACATGGCTGCGACTCTTCCCGACCACGCCGGCGACGGCGTCCTGGGTGCGGCCGAAGCGCTCCATCAGCATGCGGTAGGCGTCGGCCTCTTCCAGCGGATTGAGGTCGGCGCGCTGGACGTTCTCGATGATCGCGACCTCGAACACCTCGACGTCGTCCATCTCCCGGACCACGACCGGCACCTCGGTCAGGCGGGCCAGCTGGGCCGCGCGCCAGCGGCGTTCGCCGGCGATGATCTGCCAGACTCCCTCCTGCCCGGGCTGCGTCCGCACCAGGATCGGCTGCAGCACGCCCTTGTCGCGGATCGAGCCCGACAGTTCGGCCAGGTCGTCGTTGTTGAAGATCTTGCGCGGCTGGTCCGGATTGGGCTTCAGGCTCTCGATCGGGGCCATGCGCACGCCGGCGGGCGCGGGCGCGCCGTCGACCGGGGCGCTCTCGGCCACCTGTTCACCGAGAAGGGCGGAAAGACCTCGCCCAAGGCCGCGCTGTCGTTCGCTCAACTGACTGATTCCGTTCTTCTAATCATCATCACGCCGCTTCAAGTCGGCGTGTCTTCTCGCGCGCCACCACCTCGCGGGCGAGCCGCAGATAGGCCTGGCTGCCCGCGCATTTCAGGTCATAGATCAGGGCCGGCTTGCCGAACGACGGCGCCTCGGCGACGCGGACATTGCGGGGGATCACGGCCTCATAGACCTTGTCCCCGAAATGCGAGCGGACGTCGGCCGCGACCTGACCCGACAGGGCGCTGCGCCGATCGTACATGGTCAGGACCAGACCTTGAATCTCCAGGGGCGGGTTAAGGCTCTGCCGCACCATCTCGATGGTCTTCATCAGCTGGGTCAGGCCCTCGAGCGCGAAGAATTCGCACTGCAACGGCACCAGCACCGCGTCCGCCGCGGCCATGGCGTTGAGCGTCAGCAGGTTCAGCGACGGGGGACAGTCGATCAGGACATAGTCGTACCGGGTCTGACCGCCCGCCCCTTGGTCGATCAGGGCGTCGCGCAGGCGGAATGAGCGGCGATCGGCTTGACTGAGCTCGATCTCCACGCCGGACATGTCCGGGTCGGCGGGCAGGATGTCCAGGCCCGGGACCGAGGTCTGGACGGCGCACTCATCGACGGAGCGTCCATCGACGATGACGTCGTAGATGGTGACCCGGCGTGTTTCACGTGGAACACCCAGACCCGTGGAGGCATTGCCCTGCGGATCCATGTCGACGATCAGCACCTTTTCCCCGATCGCCGCCAGGGCGGTGCCGAGGTTGATCGCCGTCGTCGTCTTGCCGACGCCGCCCTTCTGATTGGAAACGGCGAGAACGCGCGTCTTACCGGCTATGGACACGGCGGAGACTCCGGACGGAAACGATACGGCCGCGCGGGTCGCTGCGCGAGACGGACAGGCTGCTGTCGAAATGCCAGACCTTGCGGGCTTCGATCAACTCAGCCTCGGCCTTTTCCCCCTTGAGAAACAGCCCCTGGGCGCCGCGCTGTAGATAAGGCTGTGCATAGCCGAGCAGCTTCTCCATCGGGGCGAGGGCGCGGGCGGTGACGATGTCGACCGTGACCCTCTGTTCCTCGGCCCGGCCATTGATCACCGTGGCCCGCAACGACAGCCCGTCCACCGCCTCCTGAAGGAAGCGGCAGCGCTTGCCGAGGCTGTCGATCAGCCAGACATGGCTGTCGGATCGATCTTTCAGAAGGATGGCGAGCACCAGACCGGGAAAGCCGGCCCCGGCCCCAAGGTCGGCCCAGGTCCGGGCGGCGGGCGCCATGCCCAGCAACTGGGCCGAGTCCCAGATGTGGCGGTTCCAGACGTCGGGCAGGCTGTCCGGTCCCACGAGGTTCATCACCGCGTTGGTTTCGGTGAGCCTCTCGATGAAGATGTCGAGGTCGGCCATCTGCGCCGGGGTGGCGCGCATCAGAGCCTCAAATTCGACCGGGGTCACGCAGGCACCCGCGTCCGTTTCACGTGCGACAGAAGCGCCGTCAGCGCGCCCGGCGTCATGCCCTCGATCCGGCCCGCCTGTCCGAGCGTGCGCGGCTGGACGAGGTTGAGCTTCTCGCGCACCTCGTTCGACAGGCTCCCGATCGCGGCGTAGTCGAGGTCGTGCGGTATGGCCAGGGCCTCCTCCCGACGCAGGGCTACGGCGTCGGAGGCCTGACGGTCGAGGTAGCCGGCGTAGCCCGCGTCGATCTCGATCTGCTCGCGCACCTGACGCGGCCAGGCGGCGATGGCGGGATGAGCGGCCTCGAAGGTTTTCAGGTCGACGCCCGGGAAGGCCAGCAGGTCGCGGATCGAGCGGCGCTGCCCGTCGGCGTTGACATTGACGCCCAGCGCCCCGGCCTCCTTCGGCGTATAGGTGGTGCTGCGCACCAGCGTCGCCGCCCTGGCGAGGGCGGCGGCCTTGGCCTCAAAGGCGGCCCGGCGCCGGGTGGAGACCAGACCGGCGGCCATGGCGATGGGGGTCAACCGTTGATCGGCGTTGTCGGCCCGCAGCGTCAATCTGTACTCGGCCCGGCTGGTGAACATCCGGTAGGGCTCGGTCACGCCACGTGTGACCAGATCGTCGATCATGACGCCGATATAGGCCTGGTCGCGGCCGAGGATGATCGGGTCGGAACCGGCGGCGGCGCGGGCGGCGTTGAGGCCGGCGATCAGGCCTTGCGCCCCCGCCTCCTCATAGCCCGTGGTGCCGTTGATCTGGCCGGCCAGATACAAGCCGGGCCGCTTCTTGACCTCCAGCGCCGGCGTCAGCTCGCGCGGATCGACGAAGTCGTACTCGATGGCGTAGCCGAAGCGGAACACCTCGACGGTCTCCAGCCCCGGGATGGTGCGCAGGAAGACGGCCTGGGTGGCGTCGGACACCGAGGTCGAGATGCCATTGGGATAGACGGTCGGGTCGTCGAGGCCTTCCGGCTCGAGGAAGATCTGGTGCGAGGTCTTGTCGGCGAACCGCACCACCTTGTCCTCGATCGAGGGGCAGTAGCGCGGGCCCCGGCCGGACAGGTGGCCGCCATAGACGGCGCTGTCGCCGAGGTTGTCGGCGATGATGCGGTGGGTGGCCTCGGTCGTGTGGGTCACGCCGCAGGCGATCTGGGGTGTGTCGATCCGGTCGGTCAGGAAGCTGAACGGCACGGGATCGGCGTCCGCCGCCTGCATCTCCAGCCGGTCCCAGGCGATGGTACGGCCGTCGAGGCGGGCGGGCGTGCCGGTCTTGAGCCGGCCCATCTGCAGGCCCGCGCCGTACAGGTCGGCGGCGAGGCCGGTCGAGGGCGCCTCGCCATGGCGGCCGGCGGGGATGCGCTGGTCACCCTTGTGAATGACGCCATTGAGGAAGGTGCCCGTGGTCAGGACCACGGCGGCGGCCGAGAGTTCGACCCCCTCCCCCGTGACGACGCCGGCGACCCGGCCGCCGTCGAGGATCAGGCGTTCGGCCGTCCCCGCCATCAGGGTCAGGTTCGGCGTCTGCGCCAGCTCCGCCTGCATCGCCTCGCGATAGAGCCGCCGGTCGATCTGGCTGCGCGGGCCCTGAACCGCCGCGCCCTTGGAGCGATTGAGCAGGCGGAACTGGATGCCGGAGACATCGCCAAGCCGACCCATGAGGCCGTCCATGGCGTCGATCTCGCGCACCAGATGGCCCTTGCCGAGGCCGCCGATGGCCGGGTTGCAGGACATCTCGCCGATGGTCTCGAGCTTCTGGGTCAGCAGCAGGGTGGCGGCGCCGGCGCGCGCGGATGCGGCCGCGGCTTCACAGCCGGCGTGGCCTCCGCCGATGACGATGACGTCGAAACGCTTCATGGCCGGGGACATAGGGGAAAGCGGCCGCCTTCGCTACCGGGACACGGGGCGTGTTTCACGTGAAACGGCTATTTGCCGATGCAGAAGGTCGAGAAAACCTCGCCGAGAATGTCCTCGACGCCGATGGCGCCGGTGACGCGGGCCAGACTGTCAGCAGCGCGGCGCAGGTCGTCGCCGGCCATCTCGGGCGCGAGGTCGAGCGCGCGGCGTCCCGCCTCAGCGGAGGCCAGCGCCTCGGACAGACGCCGCCGGTGCCGCTCCCGCGTGACGGCGGGGAAGTCGGCGCCGGACAGGTCGCGCGCCAGCCGCGCCGCCAGCCAGTCGTGCAGGGCGGCCAGACCTTCGCCGGTTTCGGTGCTGACGACCAGGGTCTCGCGATCCCCCGGGGGATCCATGCGGCCGATGTCGGCCTTGGTCAGAACCAGCAGATCGTCGGGCCGGACGAATTCCGCCGCCGCCCCCTCCGGGTCGCCCGGCGCCCGGACCCACAGTCTGAGCTCTGCCTGCTCGGCCCGCGCCCGGGCGCGGCGGACGCCCTCGGCCTCGATCGGGTCGTCGCTGTCGCGCAGGCCGGCCGTGTCGGACAGGGTCACGGAATAGCCGCCGATGATCAGATCGGCGTCCAGCACATCGCGGGTGGTGCCGGCGATGGGGGTGACGATGGCGGCTTCGCGGGCGATCAGCGCGTTGAACAGCGAGGACTTGCCGGCGTTGGTCTCGCCGATCAGGACGATGCGATAGCCTTCGCGGACCCGCTCGCCCCGCCGGCCGTCGGCCAGGGCCGCGTGCAGATCGGCGATCAGCCCGTCCAGCACCGGCCCGGCGGTGCGGGCCAGATGGTCCGGCACCCCTTCATCGGGAAAGTCGATCTCGGCCTCGACGAGGGCGAGGGCCTTAAGCAGGTCGCGACGGAATCCGGCGTAGGTCTGCGACAGGGCGCCGTCCAGCTGGCCCAGGGCCTGGGCCGCCTGGGCTGTCGTCTCGGCGTCGATCAGGTCGGCCACCGCCTCGGCCTGGGCCAGATCCATCCGGCCGTTCTCGAAGGCCCGGCGGGTGAACTCGCCGGGCTCGGCCGGACGCAGGCCCAAGGCGATCAGGGCGTGGCTGACGGCTTCGACCACCGCCCGCCCGCCGTGCAGGTGCAGCTCGGCGCAGGCCTCGCCGGTGTAGGAATTCGGGGCGAGAAAGCGCAGCACCAGCGCCTGGTCGAGGGGGCGGCCGTCGTGGGTCAGGCTCCGCAGCGACGCCAGACGCGGCGTCAGATCTCCGGCGCCGAGGGCGGTCAGGGCCGCATCGGTCTCCGGCCCGGAGAGGCGGAGGATGGCGATGGCGCCGCGGCCGGGCGGGGTGGCGAGGGCGAATATCGTGTGGTTCATCGGCTCCTCCCCCATCGGGGGAGGGGGACCATCCGAAGGATGGTGGAGG
>CAZGPS010000020.1:0-20999 GCA_964527675.1 uncultured Brevundimonas sp.
CTCGGCTGCCGCACGTTCGCTTTCCGGCCAGCGACGCCGGTCGGCGCCGGAGGCGGCCGTCAGGGCGAGGAAGCGTTCCGCCGTCATCACGTTCATACTCCTTCGGCGCCAGGCCGATGATCGACCAGCGCCAGTCTCAATGCCCGCCGTCCCCGCGACAGCAGGCTTTCCAGAGCCTCGATGCTGACCGCCATTAGGCCCGCAGCGTCGATATTGGTCAGTTCCTGATAGTGGCACAGCACGATGGCCTCGCGCTGGCGGTCGGGCAAGCGGGCCAGGGCGGCGTTGACCGCCGCGCCCGTGTCGGCGGCGATCAGGCCGCGATCCGGGGCCGGGCCGTCGTCCCGCTGGTCCGGCATGGCGTCTGTCGGGATCTCGCGGCGGCGTCTCAACCGGTCGTAGCAGAGGTTCAGCGCCACGCGGTGCAGCCAGGTGTCGAACTTCGCCTTGCCCGGGACCCAGCGCGGGGCCTGACGCCAGGCCCGCAGCATGGCCTCCTGGGCGACGTCCTCGGCCTCGACCGGATCGCCGAGCATGCGTTGCGCGAGCGCCAGCATGCGCGGCAGCTTGCGCGCGACCATGGCCTGGATGGCCGCGGGGTCGCCCTGACCCACGCGGCGCACCAGATCCTCGTCGGGGTCGGCGAAGCTCGCCATCCGGCCTCGTGAAAACGTTCCAGCAAGGCCGGTGAGGTCAAGGACCGCCGCGCCCGTCATCTGCTTACTCCGAAGCGGGCGCCGAAGGCGACGATTGTTGCGCCTGACGGGCGGCGCGATGCTGGGCCATCCGCGCGCGGCGCTGTTCGCGGCCATCAGCGTGGGCGGCCTGACGCTCGGCGGCGGTGATGAAGCCGTCGCTGTCGGCGTCGAGACGGGCGAAGGCGGCCTCGGCGCGGGTGCGGGCCTCGGCGATCACGACCGGGCCGCGAGCCTCGGCGCGGTCGCCACGGCCGGCGCCGCGGCCGGGACCGCGATGGGCGCGGTCGGGACGGGGGCCGCGTTCGGCGCGGGCCTCGCCGCGAGCCGCGAACTCGGCCTTGCTGAGGGAGCCGTTATTGTCGGCGTCCAGCCGCTCGAACCGGGCGTCGGCGCGTTGGGCGTGCCGGGCCTGGGCGGCGGCGCGCATCTCGTCGGCGGTGACCGAGCCGTCGCCGTTGGCGTCGGCGGCGGCGAGGCGGTCGACGCGGGCGGCGACGAACTCGGCCTGGCTGAGGCGCTGATCGGCGTCGGCGTCGGCGCGCATGCCGCGCGCGTGCGGGCGATCGGGCGATTGCTGGGCGACGGCGACGCCGCCGGCGGCGATAACCAGGGCGGCGAGGCCGCTGGCCAGAAGGGTCTTCTTCATCTCGATGTCTCCATGGCCGCGAGGCGGCCTTGCGTCCCTGTCTGGAGAGTGAAACGCGGCTCGCCTCAGTCTCCGTCGCCGACCGGCGGCAGGGCGGCCTCGAAGGCCTCGCGCGCGACCTTGCAGGCCTCGGCCAGACCGGCCTTCAGGGCGTCGTAGTCGGGGAAGCCGGCGGCCCTGGCGAGACGAGCGCGGAAGCCTTCCGGCTCCTGATCGGGATCCGGGCGGTCGTCGAAGGCGGCGCCGAGAATTTGGCTGAGGGCCTGCTGCAGCCGCCAGGCCTCGGCCAGTTCGGGGTCGTCGGACAGGGCTTCGAGGGTGGAGGAGGTCATGGCGCCGCCGGCCCGGGCGCGCCGGAGCTGGCGCACCTGGGCGACGAATTCGGCGTCGACCTGACCCCCGGGGGCCAGTTTGACGTCCCAATGTCCCTGCGGCGGCCGCTGACGCGCCATCCGGTCGCGCATCCGTCGGGCGTCGGCGGCGAAGCTGACGCCCGGACGGGGATGACGCAGGATCGCTTCCAGCGAGGCCGACACCCGGGCGGCGAACGCGGGGCTGTCGGCCCAGATGACGCGGGCGCGGGTCAGGGCCATGAACTCCCAGGTGTCGGCCTCGCTCGCGTAATAGTCCTCGACCGCGGACAGGCGCAGCGACACCGGCCCCTTGGCCGCGCCGGGGCGCAGGCGCATGTCGACCTCATAGAGGCCGCCCTCGGCGGTATGGGCCGACAGGGCCGCGATCAGTCGCTGGGTGAAACGCGAATAGAAGACCCCGGCCGCCCACTGCCTGTCGCCGGACACGGCCTCTGCCGGGGCGTCGTAGACAGTCATCAGGTCGAGATCGGAGGTCGCGGTCATCTCGCGCGAGCCGGCCTTGCCGAGCGCCAGCACGGCGACCGCGCCGCCGGGAAGCGGCCCGCCCTGACGCACGATCTCGGCCATGGCGGCGGGGGCGAGGGCGCCGAGGCTGGCGTCGGCCAGGGCGGTGTAGGCGCGGCCGGCCGCCTCGGGCCCGGCGCGGCCGGTCAGGGTCTGGACGCCGATGCGGAACATCTGTTCGCGATGCAGCCGGCGCACGGCGTTCATGGCGGTTTCGAAGTCGGGGGCGGCGGCGGCCTCGCGCCGGATCTGGTCGCCGACGCCGGTGTCTTCCTCGATGGCGCGGGCGAAGCGGGCGTCCAGCATGCTGTCGAGCGCCGCCGGATAGCGGCCGAGGGTGCGGGCCAGCCGCGGGGCGAAGGCCATGACCCCGACCACGAGGTCGAACAGCTTCGGCTGGGCGAGGAACAGGGCCTGGACCTGGACCCCGCCGCTGAGGGCGGAGAAGAAGACGGCGAACCGGCGGAAGGCGGCGTCGGCGGCCCCGGTGTCGGCGAGGGCGGTCAGCAGCCGGGGGGCGAGACGGGTGAACAGCTCGCGGCCGCGCGCGGCGCGGGTGGCGGGGATGCGGCCGTGGTGCCAGCCGCGGATGGTGTCGGCCACGCCAGCCGGCTCGGAAAAGCCCATGCGGGCCAGGGTCTCAAGCGTCTCCGGATCGTTCTCGACGCCGGTGAAGACCAGCGAGCCCCACGGCGAAGACAGTTCCTCGCCGCCCTCGAACAACTCGCCATAGCGGCGGTTGACCCCGACCAGCAGGGCCTCGACGCGGGCGTCGAAGGTCGGGAGGTCGCCCTCCCCCGCCAGGGCCGCGACCCGGGACCGGGGCCCCGCCTCGACCGGCAGGGTGTGGGTCTGTTCGTCGTCGAGCATCTGCACCCGGTGCTCGAGCCCGCGCAGGGCGATGTAGGCGGCGGTCAGTTCGGTGCAGGCGTCGGGGTCGACATGGCCGGCGTCGCGCAGGGCGGCGAGCGCCTCAACCGTGCGCGGGGCGCGCAGGCCGGGGTCGCGGCCGCCGAGGATCAGCTGCTGGGTCTGGGCGAAGAATTCGATCTCACGGATGCCGCCGCGGCCGAGCTTCAGATTGGCCCCGGCGGCCTCCAGCCCCTCGCCGGTCTTGTGGACGTGGATCTGGCGCTTGATCGACTGGATGTCGAGGATGGCCGGATAGTCGAGGCTGCGGCGCCAGATGAAGGGGATCAGGGCGTCGAGGAAATCCTGACCGGCACCGACGTCGCCGAGCACCGCGCGGGCCTTGATGAAGGCGGCGCGCTCCCAGTTCTGACCGACGCTCTCATAATAGGCCAGGGCCATGGGGGCGGCGACCACCGGCGGGGTCGAGGACGGATCGGGGCGCAGACGCAGGTCAACGCGGAAGACATAGCCGTCGCCGGTCCGCTCCTGCATCAGCGCAGCCAGCGACTGGGCCAGGCGGTCAACGAAGCGCTGCGGCTCGACGCCCTCGGCCAGGGCCGGGATCAGGGCGTCCGGCTCCCAGAACAGGCTGATGTCGATGTCGGAGGAATAGTTGAGTTCAAAGGCGCCGTGCTTGCCCATGGCGAGGCCGAACAGACCGGGGACGGGGCCTCGAGGATCGGCCGGATCACTGACCAGCTTGCCGCGCTCGCGCTGGTCGTGGGCGACGGCGCGCAGGGCGGCGTTGACCGAGACGTCGGCGAAGCGGCTGAGGGCGCCGGTGACCTGGTCGAGGTCCCAGACGCCGCCGAGGTCGGCCAGGGCGGTCAGCAGGTGAAGCTCGCCCTTGAGCCGGCGCAGCGGCGCGCGCAGGTCGTCGGCCCCGCCGGCAAGGGCGTCGGCAGCCGTGAGGATCGCAGCGAGGCGCGCCTCCGGCTCCGCCTCAAGCACCGCGCGCAGGCCGTCCGGCCAGCGCCGGGCGAGGCCGAACAGATAGGGCGAGGCGGCGAAGACCGGCGCGAGGGCGGACCAGGCGTCGTCAAGCCGGTCGGACCAGCCATGCTCGACCGCGGCCTCCTGCAGTCTTTCTCGCGCGCGGGCGACGGCGTCCGCGTCCACCACTGGTCCGCAGGCGGACAGGGCGTTCATGCGCGCCACGTCAGGTGCAGCAAGGGGTAGGGCATGCCCTGGTCGTCCGTCGGGGACCGGCCTGTCCGCTCGAAACCCAACCGTTCATAGAAGCCGACGGCGCGAGGATTCTGCTCGTTCACATCCACGGTCAGCGGTCCGTGCAGCGCGCGGGCATGGGCGATCAGGGCCCGGCCCACGCCTGAGCCATGGCGGGCCGGATCGACGAACAGGGCGTCGACGTGGGCGCCGGTCAGCGCCATGAATCCCATGGGCGTGTCAGTCTCGTCGACCCAGGCCCAGGGTCGGGCGGCCGACAGCCAGCCGGCGACCATGGCGTCGATGCGGTCGAGATCGTCCGGCGCGAGGAAGTCGTGGGTGGCCGCGACCGCGCTGCGCCAGATCTCGAGATTGCGGGCCGCGTCGCCCGCCCTGCCCGGCCGGATCATGTTCCGGCGGCCGGCGGCAGGACGAGGGCCACCCGCAGGCCGGGGCCGAAGCCGCCATACCGGCCGGGCCCCTCATCCAGCTGCACCCGCCCGGCATGAGCTTCCAGCACAGCGGCGACGAGGGACAGGCCAAGGCCCGACCCCGCCTCTGTGCGACTGTTGTCCAGCCGGACGAAGCGCTGGATGACCCGGCCGCGATCGGCCTCGGGTACGCCAGGGCCGGTATCGGTGACCGAGAATTCGATCTCACCCGAGCTGCGGCGACGGGCCCGCAGCATGACCGCGCCGCCGACGGGGGTGTATTTGATGGCGTTGTCGATGACGTTGGCGAGGGCCTGGGCGAGGAAGGGGCGGTTGGCCTCGACCATCAGGCCGCGCTCGATCTCGGCCGAGAACTCCAGCCCCTTGTCCTCGCTGGCGGGCTCATAGAGTTCGGCCATGTCGGCGGCGAGGTCGGCGGCGTCGAACAGTTGCGGGTCCGGGGTGCGGCCGGCCGCCGCCTGGAGCCGGGCGATGGCCAGCACGGTGTTGAACGTCTTGAGCAGGCTGTCGGATTCGTCGAGGGCCAGTTGCAGGGCGTCGACGCCGTTGATCTTGCCGGCCTCGGCGTCGATCAGGGACACCTCAAGCTTGGCCCGCATCCGCGTCAGCGGCGAGCGCAGGTCGTGGGCGATGGCGTCGCCGGCGTGGCGGATCGAGGCCATGGAAGCCTCAAGCCGGTCCAGCATGGTGTTGAGGCCGGCGCCCAGCTCATCCAGTTCGTCGCCCGAGTTACGCACGGGCGCACGAGCCTTGAGGTCGCCCTCCTGGACGGCGGTCACCACCCGGTTCAGCCGCCCCATGGAGCGTTCGAGATTGCGGCTGACCAGAATCCCGCCGGCGAGGCCCAACAGCAGGACGATGCCCATGGCCCCCCAGAGCGCCTGGGTCAGGCGCGCCAGATAGGCCTCGGTGTCGCTGAGCGACTGGCCGACGAACAGCATGGCGCCCCCCGCCAGCCGGGTCTGGACGCCGCGGACCTGGGGCCGGCGGACCCGGCCTTCCGCGTCCGTCTCCGTGAAGGGGAAGGTGATCCACTGCTGGTCTTCCTCCAGCGTCTCGATGGGGAAGATGGTCAGGCTGCCGGTGGTCTGGCTGCCGTCAGGGCTTTGCAACAGGTAGACGAACGAGTTGTCCCGCAGCGTGCGGTCGATCAGCGCCATGTTGAGGGCGTCGAAGCCGCGCTCCTTGTAGATGCCGGTGAGCACCTGCATCTCGGCGCGCACCTCGCGCTCCGCCTTGGTCCGCGCCTCGGCGGCCGAGGCGAAATAGACATAGGCCAGGATGGCGCTGGCCGCCGCCGCGAACAGGGCGAGGAACAGCAGCGTCAGCCGGAAGGGCGTGCGGCGAAGGAGGGAGGGGAGTTTCACTGGCTGCCGTCAGGGCTCCAGCCGGTACCCCGCCCCGCGGACCGTCTGCAGCATGGCGTGGTCGAAGCCCTTGTCGATCTTGGCGCGGAGGCGGCTGATGTGGACGTCGATGACGTTGGTCTGGGGGTCGAAATGATATTCCCAGACCTTCTCGAGCAGCATGGTGCGCGTGACCGACTGACCGGCGTGGCGCATCAGGAATTCAAGCAGCTGGAATTCGCGCGGCTGCAGGTCGATCTCCTTGCCGCCGCGGTGCACCGAGCGGGAAATCAGGTTCATCTCGAGGTCGCCGACCTTGAGCATGGTGGCGACCGAGCCGGTCTCGCGGCGGCGGGACAGGGCCTCCACACGGGCGATCAGTTCGGAGAAGGCGTAGGGCTTGACCAGATAGTCGTCGGCGCCGGCGCGCAGGCCGGCGACGCGGTCGTCGACCTCGCCGAGGGCCGACAGGAACAGCACCGGCGTCTGGTCGCCGTCCTTGCGCAGCGTCTCGACCATGCCGATGCCGTCGAGGCGCGGCATCATGCGGTCGACGACATAGACGTCGTAGCCGCCCTTCTGGGCCTCCAGCAGGCCGAAGGCGCCGTCGACGGCGTGGGTCGGTTCGTGACCGGCCTCGGTCAGTCCGCGAACCATGGCGGTCGCGGCTTCCGCGTCGTCCTCGACCACCAGAATGCGCATGGAAAAACCCTCCGAATGCAGAATCGCCGCCGATGTTAGCGCATCGGCGGCGATCCCGGCAGTTACGGCTTTGTCAGAACCCCGAACACCTAGTCCGCGTCCGCGAACGGCAGGGCGAGCGGCGCCGTGCCCTGGGGCGTGCGCACGAAGATCAGCACGCTGGGACGGCCGCTGCGCTTGACCGCCTCAATGGCGGTGCGGAATTCCGCCACCGTGCGCACCCGCGTGCGATCGGCCTGGGTGATGACCAGGCCGGCCTGGAGCCCAAGGCGTGAGGCGGGCGTGTTGCGGGCGACCTGGGTGATGACGAGACCTTCGACGCTTTCAGGAAGGCTGTAGCGCGACCGCACGGCGGCGGTGACCGGCGTCACCGTAAGGCCCTCGACCACCTCGCCGCGCGCCGCCGGAGCCTCGCCCGGAGCGGTCAGGGCGCCGCCTTGCTCCTCTGCGGCGCGGAGCTCGGATTCAGAAGGCCGGGTGCCCGAACGGACGTTCAGCGTCGTGCGGCGACCGTCGCGGATGACTTCCAGACGGATGGTTTCGCCCGGCCTGGCGGCGCCTACGCGGCGGGTCGCCTCTGTGCCGTCCTCGACCGGTTCGCCGTTAACGCCCACGAGCAGGTCGCCGACCTTGGCGCCGGCGCGGTCCGCCGGTCCGCCGGCGGTGATGCTTTCGACATAGGCGCCCTTGAAGTCGCGGGCGACGCCATAGGCCTCCCACTGGTCAGCGGTGAAGGTGCGCAACCCCAGGCCGACGTAGCCGCGCTGGACCGTGCCGCTGCGCATCAGCTGGTCGGTGACCGGCTTGGCCACCGAGGCCGGGATGGCGAAGCCGATGCCGACCGAATTGCCGGTGGGCGAATAGATGGCCGAATTCACGCCGATCACCCGGCCGTAGATGTCGAAGGTCGGCCCCCCGGAGTTGCCGCGGTTGATGGCGGCGTCGATCTGCAGGAAGTCGACGTACTGGGCGGTCGGATCCGGGATGTTGCGACCTTGGGCCGAAACGATCCCGGCGGTCGCCGTGCCGCCGAGGCCGAACGGGTTGCCGACGGCGATGACCCAGTCGCCGACGCGCGGCTGGGCCTCTTCCTCGAAGGTCACGAACGGGAAGGCCGAGCCCTCGACCTTGATCACGGCCAGGTCCGTCGCCTCGTCGCGCCCGATCAGACGGGCCACGAGCTCACGCTGGTCCGACAGGCGCACGGTGATCTTGGTGGCGTTTTCGACGACGTGTGCGTTGGTGACGATGAAGCCGTCGGCGGAAATGAAGAAGCCGGAGCCGGAGCCGGCGGAGGTCGGGGCCTCCTCGCCTTCTTCCAGTTCCGGCACGGGGACGCCGAAGGGAATGCCGGGGATACGCAGCATGCCGTCGGCCGGCCGCCGGATCGGCGCCTCGACATCGATCTGCACCACGGCGGGGGCGACCTGCTGGAAGATGTCGGCGAAGCTGAGCGGCGCGCCCTGCGGCGGGGCGAAGGCCAGGCCGGCGGCGCCGGCGCTGGGTGACAGGCGGCCGGAGACGCCGGCGACGGGGCCCGCATTGGCGGTCGGCCAGTCGATGACCCCGCCGGCGGTGGCGCCGGCCGCGAGGACGAGGCCGAACGTGGCCCCCAGCATGAATTCCTTACGCTTCATCATCGGGTTTCGTACGATCCTTTCGTCGGGCGCGGGCGCCCGTTCAGTTCGTCAATATAGGTCCCCGGCCGCGAAGGCCAACGTCGGGACCGGGCAATCGGTCCGCCACGCCTAGTCGTCAGACGGATTTGCGTCAGGATCGGGGCGAAGTCCGGCGTCGCCGACAATATCCGCCAGCCGCGCCTCCTCGTCGGGAGACAGCGGCGCGGTCTCCGTCCGGCGGCGTCGGACCATCAGCAGCAGACCCCCGCCGACCGCGAACATGAGCGCGACCGGGCCGAACCACAGCAGCCAGGTGCCCGCGCGGACCGGCGGGCTGAAGAGCACGAAATCGCCGTAGCGACGGACCAGATCCTGCTGGATCTCCGTGTCCGACCGGCCGGCGGCGACCTGCTCGCGGACCAGCTGGCGCATGTCGGCGGCGATGCCGGCGGGGCTGTCGGCGATGGCCTCATGCTGGCAGACGACGCAGCGGACGCCGTCGAACAGGGCCTGGGCGCGCGCTTCCTGGGTCGCGTCGGACAGCGGCCGGTCCGGCGTCGGCGGCGGCTCCTGCGCGAGGGCCGGCTCCGCGATCAGGCCGAGGGCGAGGCTCATGCCGGCGAGGGTGATCCGCAGGGTTCGCTTCACGGCGCCACCTTTCGCGGGCCGACGGCGAGCCTCAGCCGGCGATCCAGCAGCGACAGAAGCCCGCCCAGCGCCATGATGGCGGGGCCCAGGAAGATCAGCCGGGCCCACGGATTCCACCACACCCGGACATTCCACGCCGGGGCGCCGGCCGCCGTGCGGCCGCGCTCGCCCAGCACGACGTAGACGTCGTCGAGGCCGCGGAAATCGAGGCCGACCTCCGTCGTGGTCTGTCCTCCGGCGGGGAAGAAGCGGCGCTCGGCCGTGACCTGGCGCGGTGCGGCGCCCGAGCGCAAGGTCACGGTCAGGCGGCCCTGCTCGGAGAGATAGTTGGGGCCCTCGACGATGCCGACGGAGTCGAGCCGCACGGCCCAGGGGCCGGCCTCGACCGTTTCGCCGATGGCCAGCGGCCGCGCCGCCTCGACGCGATAGCCGGTCTCGACCACCGCTCCGAGAACGAAGACGCCGAGGCCGGCGTGGGCGAGAGTGGTGCCCCAGGCGCCGAGCGGCAGGCCGCCGGCCCGGCGCAGGCTCTCGACCGGCGGGACACGGAACAGGCGGATGCGGGTCGCGGTCTCGGTCAGGGCGCCGAGGATCAGCCAGGCGCCGAGGCCGATGCCCGCCGCCGACAGGGCCTTGCGCGGCTCGAACAGGGCCCAGCCCAGCAGCGCCAGCAGAATGGCGAGGCCCGCGGCGACGAGCAGTCTCTGGGTCACGCCCATCAGATCGCCGCGCTTCCACGACAGCAGCGGACCGGCCGGCAGGATCAGGAAGGCCACGGCCATCAGGGGGACGAAGGTCAGGGCGAAATAGGGCGGGCCGACCGAAATGGTCGAGCCGTTCACGGCCTCGAGGATCAACGGGTAGAGGGTGCCGAGCAGGACGGTGGCGCAGGCGGCGGTCAGGAACAGGTTGTTCAGCACCAGGGCGCCTTCACGGCTGACCGGGGCGAACATCCCGCCGCCCTTCAGCTGCGGCGCGCGCCAGGCGAACAGGCCGAAGGCCAGGCCGCCGGTCAGGCCGAGGATGGCCAGCAGCATCAAGCCGCGCTCGGGATCGACGGCGAAGGCGTGGACGCTGGTCAGCACGCCGGAGCGGACAAGGAAGGCGCCGAGCATGGAGAAGGTGAAGGCCGTCAGGGCGAGGAAGGTGGTCCAGCCCGCCAGGGCCCCGCGTCGCTCGGTGACGACGGCGGAGTGCAGCAGGGCCGCGCCGGCGAGCCACGGCATGAAGCTGGCGTTTTCGACCGGGTCCCAGAACCACCAGCCGCCCCAGCCGAGCTCGTAATAGGCCCAGAAGGCGCCGAGGGTGATGCCGACGGTCAGCAGGGCCCAGCTGGCCAGGGCCCACGGCCGCACCCAGCGGCCCCAGGCCGGCCAGAAAGCCGAGTTGGCCCGCCCTTCGACCAGGGCCGCGACGGCCAGGGAGAAGCAGACGGAGAAGCCGACGTAGCCGGCGTAGAGGAAGGGCGGGTGGAAGGCGAGCGCCGGGTCCTGCAGCAGGGGGTTCAGGGAATTGCCCTGGAACGGGGCCGGGTCGAGGCGCGCGAACGGGTTGGAGGTGAAGACGGCGAAGGCGAGGAACAGCACGCCGAGGAAGCCCTGGGCCGCCACCGCGGAGGTCTTGAGGCCGAAGGGCAGGTTCCGGGCCCGGGCCAGCACGCCGCCGAAGACGGTCAGGACCAGACACCAGAGGACCAGAGAGCCCTCGTGACTGCCCCACGCCCCGGCCACCTTGTAGAGCATCGGCTTGTCGGTGTGACTGTTGGCGGCGACGTTGGCGACCGAGAAGTCCGACGCCGCGAAGGCGAAGATCAGCGCCCCGAAGGCCACAGCCACGGCGAGGGCGGAGGCGATCGCGGCCCCTTCGCCGGCCCCGGCCAGCACCGGGCTGCGGCGCAGGCGCCCGGCCACGGCCATGCCGGTCTGCAGGGCCGCCAGGGCGAGGGCGAGGATCAGGGCGAAGGCGCCCGTCTCGACGATCACGAGGGGTCCGCCGCGCCGTCGGCCGCCGGCCGCCATTCGCCCTTGGCCTTGAGGCTGTCGGCCACTTCGCGGGGCATGTAGGTCTCATCGTGCTTGGCCAGCACCTGGGTGGCGCGGAAGCTGCGGTCGGGGAGGAAGGCCCCCTGGGCCACCACCCCCTGCCCCTCGCGGAACAGATCCGGCAGGTCGCCGCGATAGACCACCCGGGTCGTCGCGGCGTTGTCGGTGACGACGAAGGCGACCTGTCCCGCGCCGTCGTGAACCACGCTGCCGGCCTCGACCAGTCCGCCCAGACGCACGACACGGCCGGCCGGGGCCTTTTCCGCGGTCGCCTCGGAGGGCGAGAAGAAGAAGGTGACGCTGTCGCGCATGGCGAACAGGGACAGGCCGACCGCCAGGGCCAGCACCGGGGCCACCGCCGCGACGACCCACAGACGGCGGCGCGCCTTGGGCGATTTGGGCAACCAGCTCATGCGGCGGCTCCGGCGGGCGGCAGGCGGGCTTCCAGATCGGCCCGGCGGGGATCGGAAGGATCGAGGGCGGCGATCAAGGGCAGCCACAGCGCGCGGACCCGGCCGGTCTCGCCGCGCGCCAACGCCGCCTCGCCGAGGAAATAGCGGGCGCCCAGCTGATCGGGGTCGAGGTTCAGGGCCTGGCGGAAGGCCGCTTCGGCGTCACCGTCGGCCACGCCCTGGTTGGCGCGCACCAGACTTTCGCCGAGACGGGCCCAGCTCCGGGCATCGTCCGGCCGCACGGTCACGGCGCGGCGGAAGGCGGAGGCGGCGCCGACGGGATCGCCCGCCTCAAACCGGGCGGCGCCCAGCATGGTCAGGGCCTGGTGGTCGTTCGGCCGTTCGTCGACCACCCGGGCCACGACGGCGGCGATCTGCGGCGGCTCGAGGCTGTCGAGCCGGGTCGCCCACTGATCGACCCGGCGCTCCCACGACTGGTCCGGAAGGCCGGGGGCGCCCAGCAGGGCGTAGAGGCCGACCGTCGCGGCGACCGCGCCGGCGAGGCCGCCCAGCACCCAGAACCGGTCGCGGGCGCCGGCGACGACCGGAGCCGCCTCGCGTTCGGCCGACAGGATGCGCCGACCGGCCTCGGCGCGGGCGGCGGTCCAGCTGGCCTCATCGAGCAGGCCGCGGGCCTTGAGGCGATCCAGTTCCGACAGTTCCGCCGAGGCGGTGGCGGGGGTCACGACCTCGCCGCCCTCCGCGCCCCGCCGGGCGCCGGCGAGAATCAGCAGGCCTGCAAGCGCCGCCATCAAGGCCGTCATGATCCAGAACATTGTCATCGCCGCGCGATGTAGCCGATCAGGCGGCCCGCGACGAGGGGCTCGCGCCGCTGCTCTTGGCCGCACCGGCGACCGCAGCCCGACGACGCACCGTGCGGGCGACGGGGCGGGCGTCGATCAGATCCAGATAACGGGCGGCCAGTTCGACAAGCCGCAAGGCGTTGAGCTGGTCCGGAGCCTCGCCCTCGTTGACAAGCAGCAGGGCCTGCTCGGCATAGTCGGACAGGCGGGCGGTCAGGGAGTCGACGAGCCGCTTGCGATCGGATTCCGCGCCGAAGGTCGAGGCCGGGCCGCGCACGGCGCCGACCAGCTTGAGCAGGTTGCGCGCCGCCTGGACGGTTTCGCCCTGGACCGGTGCGGTCAGCTGCGGGGCCTGCCGGGTCATGCGGCCGGAAATCTGGATCCGCTCCAGCGGCAGGGCCTTGTCGATGGCTCGATCCGCCGCCCGCAGGAAGGCCGATAGCTGGGCGGAGATGCTGACCCGCGCATCACGCACCGACTTGCCCCAGACGCTGAGCGGATTGAGCGTCAGCGTCACGTCCAGTTCGCCCAGGACGTTGGCGCACCAGGTCAGGTCTTCGATGATCGGCTCGACGGCGGCGAGGTCCGAGCCGGGACGGAAGGCCGCGATCCGCGCGACCCGAAGATCGACCCCGGCGATCAGGCGCTCGACAAAGCCGGACAGTTCCGAGGCGCTGAGGAAGGCCTCCTGTTCAGACGAACAGGAGCTCTGCGTCAGGATGCGAAGGATCAGGACCGCGTCCTCCAGATGGGAGAACAGCATTTCCAGCACGCGCTGGGCGCCGTCGAGATGGACGTCGGCGCAATCCTTGAGCAGCAGGCGCAGCTCGGCGATCTGGTCTCCGTCGGGCCGTTTGAGCCATATCTCCAGCGACGGCAGGCCGCGTCGGGCGAGGTGAGCCAGATCCAGACAGGCGGCGAGATCGACCAGCCCCTGATCCCGCTGCCCGGTCGCGAGGCCCTCGGGCCAGATCAGCTCGGGCCGGTCGCGCACGGCGGCGGCCGCGGCGAGGCAGATGCGATCCGCCACGGCGATGGCGACGGGGCCGTCCTGGTCCAGCTTGGGCAGAAGGGCGGGCTCACGGGCCGAACCGGCCTTCCAAAGGCGCGGCAGGACGGCGGCTAGAAAGGCGACGGCCTCGCCTCCACCGGCGCGCGGGCGGAACATCGGCGACAACGGCGCCATGACGAAGCGGCGGCGGGCCCGGTCGCGCGCTTCGTCGGCGAGCATGCCGGCGAGTTCCTCCGCCCGCGCCCCGGACAGGGCGGCGGCCACCGACGACAGCTTGACCAGCATGTCATCGGGCGCCTGCTCGATCAGAGCGGCGAGTGCGGCGCGGTGGGCGACAGACAGCCCCGACATTCAGAAACCTCGCGACCGGTCTATCGTCCGGCCGCCGTCATGCTCGCGCGGCGAGGTTAACATAGGCTATCCGCGAGCCGGTCAGGCCTCGGCGGCGGGCAGCTCCAGCACGGCCTTCAGCCCGCCGAGGTCGCTGTCCGCCAGCGAAATCCGCCCGCCATAGGCGCGGGTCAGTTCGACCACGATCGACAGGCCGAGGCCGGAACCCGGCGTGGACTCGTCCATGCGGGCCCCACGCTGCAGGGCCGCCTCGCGCTGATCCTCGGGCAGGCCCGGACCATCGTCCTCGACGACCACGACCATCTGACCCAGCCCGGTCGCCCCGGCCGAGACCCGAACGCGGCGTCCGGCCCATTTGCAGGCGTTTTCGAGCAGGTTGCCGAGGAGCTCCTGCAGGTCCTGGCGCTCGCCGCGGAAGGCCAGTTCATCCGGCGCGCGCCAGTCGATGACCACGCCCTTGTCCTTGAACACCCGCTCCAGCATCACCGCCATCTCGTCCAGCACCTCGGCGACGGGGGTTCGCTCGCCCAGCATCTGGGCCCGGGCGGCGGCGCGGGCGCGGCGCAGGTGATGGTCGACCTGGGCCTTCATCACCTCGGTCTGACGCCGCACCATGTCCGGCAGCGGACCGGTCTGCGAGCCGGCCTCGGACAGCATGACCGACAAAGGGGTCTTCAGCGCGTGCGCCAGGTTGCCGACGTGGGTGCGTTGGCGCTCGACGGTCTCCTGATTGTGGTCGAGCAGGCGGTTGACCTGTTCGGCCAGCGGCTGGATTTCGAGCGGATAGCTGCGGGCGATGCGCGCGGCCCGGCCCTTTCGCACCTCGGCGATCTCGTTGCGGAGCGCATAGAGCGGACGCAGGCCGATCCGGACCTGCAGAAAGACGGCGGTGACCAGGCCGAGACCGAGGATCAGCAGGGCGGTCCAGGTGAAGGTGGCGAACTGACGGGTGTCGTTGTCGATGTTGGTGCGATCAATGCCAGCCAGGAAGACGACCGGCTGGGCGCGACCCGGCAACTGCTTCATGCTGGCGGCGATACGCAACGGCGCGCCGAGGGGGCCTTCCCCGCGGGCGCGAAGGCCGTCGGGATCGTTGTAGCTGATGGTCGCCCCGCGGGCGGCGGCGAGGCGATCCGGCAGCTCGTCGGGGATGGTCAGGCTTTCCCCGGCCAGGGACGGCGATCGCGCGAGAATGCGCAGGCGGCCGTCCGCGCCCGGCTCGGCCACGGCCCAGTATTTCCCGGACAGGGCGCGCAGGGTGCGTTCGTCCCGGACCTCGTCCACGGTCAGGGAGCCTTCCGGCGCCGCATTGGTGGCGATGACCACTTCGTCGATCGTATCGGACAGGACGTTGCCGAGCCGGCGCAGGGCGGACTCCTGGTACTGGTTGGTCAGGGTCCAGCCCGTCAGCACCAGCGCCAGCACGATCCAGGCCGAGGCGAGCCAGATCAGCCGCCGGGTCAGGCTTTGCCCCGGACGTCCAAACCAGCGCCCCCAGCTGCGGGGTTCGCTCGCCGCCGTCATCGTGTCGCCAGCGCCCCCCGAGCCGTCCGTCACGTCTCCTCGCTCTCCCCGGCCAGGGGCGTCAGCCGATAGCCGAGGCCGCGCACCGTCTCGATCCGGTCGGGACCGATCTTCTTGCGCAGGCGGCCGACGAAGACCTCGATGGTGTTGGAGTCGCGGTCGAAGTCCTGGTCATAAAGGTGTTCGACCAGCTCGGTGCGGCTGATCACCCGGCCCTGGTGCATCATCAGATAGTGCAGCAGGCGGTATTCCAGCGAGGTCAGGCGCAGGGGCTCGCCATTGACGCTGGCGCGCGCCGCCCGCGGATCGAGCCGCAGGCCGCCGCAGGACAGGGTCGACGATGCGATCCCCGCCGAGCGGCGCAGCAGGGCGCGCAGACGAGCCAGAAGCTCCTCGGTGTGGAAGGGCTTGGTCAGATAGTCATCGGCGCCGGCGTCGAAGCCGGCGACCTTGTCGGACCAGGCCCCACGGGCCGTGAGGATCAGGACCGGCGTGGTCTTGCCGTCACGGCGCCAGCGCTCCAGCACGGAGACGCCGTCGATCCGGGGCAGGCCGAGGTCGAGCACGACCACGTCATAGGGTTCGGTGTCGCCGAGGAAATGGGCCTCCTCGCCATCGGCCGCGTGATCCACGGCATAACCGGCGTCAGACAGGGCGCCCTTCAGCTGGCGCGACAGGTCGGCGTCGTCCTCGACAAGCAGCACGCGCATTCAGCGTTCTCCGATTACGCGGCCGGTGCGGCCGTCCACCATGATGTCCGCGACGCGGCCGCCGGGATACTCCCAGCGCACGACGATCATGTCGCCGCGATTGCTGGCGCCCAGGAACCGGCCGGGCCGCCCGGCGGAGGCGCGCTGGACGGCGGCGCCGACGCTGATGCGCGGGGCCTCTTCCTGACGCTCGGCGGACGGCCGGCCACGCTCACGCTCGCCACGATCCTGCGCCGCCGCGGACAGGGGCGCGGCGGCGAGCAGGGCGGCGAGAATAAAGGCGGGTGTCCGGTTCATGAGTGACGATCTAGGCCCCAGGCTCTGAACGACGGCTGAACGGCGCATGTAGACATATTTCACCGTGGGCTGCGCCGCTCGCTATCCGATCGACGTCCGAGCGAGGGCGCATGGATGCGTTGTCATCGACATGAACGCAAGCTGACACAAGCCGTTCAGTCAGGGCTCAGGCGGAGACTGCTTTTCTTCGGTCAACGCAGCCAGCCCGGCCGCGTCGAACGCGAAGGACAAGACCCATGATGAAGAAAGCCCTCATCCCCCTTCTGGCCATCGCCGCGGCGTCCGTCGCGGTTCCCGCCATGGCCCAGCACCATGGCCCGGCCCGCGGCCCCGCCTATGAGCAGAACCGCGGCGGCTGGGAGTCGATCAGCAACCGCAAATTCCAGCTCGACCGCCGCATCGAAGTCGGCCTGCGCAACGGGTCGTTGAGCCGGCGCGAGGCCGCCCGGCTGAAGACCGAGCTGAACAGCCTGGTCCGCCTGGAACGCAACTATATGCGCGGCGGCCTGACCCGCTGGGAGCGCAGCGACCTGGATCGCCGCTACGACCGTCTGTATGTCCAGGTGCGGATGGAACGTCGCGACCGCGACAACCGCCGCTACTAGGTCTCCGCTTTCCTCCCCGGAAGGTCCGAGGGGCGTCGTCCATCCGGGCGGCGCCCCTTTTCCTGTGGCCCGAGGCGCAGGCGGCTGTCGATGACGGTGACGGCGCGGCCGCGCAGCAGGACGCGGTCGCCACGCGTCTCGGTCTCGATATCGCCGCCCCGGCCGGGAAACACCTGGCGGAAGCGCACCGTCGCCCGTCCGAGCCTGTCGGCGTAGAGGGGGCCGAGGATGCAGTGGGCGGAGCCGGTGGCCGGATCCTCGTCAACGCCGCAGCCGGGGGCGAAGAAGCGGTCGATGACATCGACGTCGTCGCCGGGGTCGGCCCCGGCGCAGACGATGACTTCGCCAGCCTCTCCGGCCTCGCCCTGCAGCCGGGCGAGGGCGGCGATATCGGGCTGGAGTGTTCGCACCGCCTCCGCGTCCGCGAGCACGGCGACCAGATAGCGCCCGGCCCAGACCTCGACGGGCTCGACGCCGAGCGCTTCGGCCAGACCCGCGACGGGGCCGGTGCGGCGCGGCGGGTCGGCTGGGAAGTCCATCTCATAGCCGTCGCCGGCGCGGCTGACGATCAGCGGGCCGGAGCGGGTGTCGAAGGTCAGGGCCCCTGCCCCGGCGCCGAGTTCCGTCACCAGCACATGGGCCGAGGCGAGGGTGGCGTGGCCGCACAGATCGACCTCGCGCCCCGGGGTGAACCAGCGCAGGCCGAACCGCGCCGGATCGGCGGTGCGCAGCAGGAAGGCGGTCTCGGCCTGGTTGTTCTCCTTGGCCAGCGCCTGCATCCAGCCGTCGTCGGGCCACCGGTCGAACGGCTCGACGACGCAGGCGGGGTTGCCCCTGAAGGGGGCGGAGGCGAAGGCGTCGACGGTCCACTGGCGCATCAGGCGGCTCCGGGCTGGAGGATGGTCAGTTCCGGCCAGCGGGCGACGGCGTTGGCGACGGCGCGGGCCCAGCCCTTTGCGAGCGGTCGCGCCGGATTGGGTCTCAGGGTCAGGGAGAAGACGTCTTCGAGCCCGAACGGGGCGGCGACGCTGACCGTGTCGTCCTCTTCCAGCCGGACACCGACGGCGAAGGCGGGGGCCACGAAACGGGCCAGGGCCTCGTCCGTGCCAACCAGGGCGTCGTAGGGTTCGCCGAACTTGCCCTCGAACCACAGGTGGACGCGGGCCTGGTTGCGGACCTCGACCATGTCGTGGAACGGCGGCTCGAAGGCAGCGGCGACGCGCCGGATGACGGCGTCCTCCGAGTCCCACGACGTATCCGGATCGAAATAGCCGAGGTCGTAGTCGCGGACGCCATAGCCCGCCGGTCGGCCGGTGACGTGGTTCCAGACCGACTGGTAGACGGCGCCGGAGAAGACCCGCCAGTCGTTCAGGCCGAGACCGCGAACGGTGGTCAGGACGTGCATCAGACCCGGGTCAGCCCGGACGATGTCGACGAGGCGGGCTTCGAGGTCGCTCATCGCGCGTCCCTCAACGGCCAGCCGTGGTCGAGCGGGCCGTGCCCCTGCCCGAGACCGGGAGCCCGGCGGATGGCCTCGGCGACGTAGGCCCAGGCCTCGGCGACGGCGACCTCCAGCGGCAGGCCCTTCGCCAGGCCGGCGGCGCAGGCGCTGGCCAGGGTGCAGCCGGTGCCGTGGGTGTGGCGGGTCTCGACGCGGGGGCCTTCCAGCAGGGTCTCGCCGGACGGGGTGACGAGGACGTCGACGACCGTGTCGCCGGGGATGTGGCCGCCCTTCATCAGCACGGCGCCCGCGCCCATGCCGAGCAGAAAGGCGCCGGCGCGCCGCTGGCCGTCCAGATCGACCACGGTCAGGCCGGTCAGGGCCTCGGCCTCGGGGGCGTTGGGGGTCAGCAGGGCGGCGCGGGGGATCATCAGGCTGCGCACCGCCTGCACCGCTTCGTCGGGCAGCAGGGGCGAGCCGCCCTTGGCGATCATGACCGGGTCGACCACGGCGGGGGCGTCGGACGTATCGAGAATGGCGGCGACGCGTTCGACGACATCGGTGGCGCCGAGCATGCCGGTCTTGATGGCGTCGGCGCCGATGTCGTCCAGCACGGCCCGGGCCTGGGCCTCAGTCAGGTCGAGCGGCCACGGATAGACGCCGTGGACGCCGAGGGTGTTCTGCACGGTGATGGCGGTGATGGCCGTGGCGGCGTAACCGCCCATCGCCGTCACGGCCTTGATGTCGGCCTGTATTCCGGCCCCGCCTCCGGAGTCGGAGCCGGCGATGATCAGGACGCGTCCAGGGGGCGAGGTCATGCGCACCGGATGGCCAATGTCGATTGATCCGGCAAGGGCGAGTTGTATATTGCAATATGGCTATATTTCTTATATACGATATTCATGCACGCCGCCCTGCAAGCCCTGTCCGAACCGCACCGGTTGGCCATCCTGTCCATGCTGGCCGACGGGGAACGCCCCGCGGGCGACTTTGTCGAAGCCCTGCCGATCGCCCAGCCGACGGTGTCGAAACACCTGTCGGTGCTGCGCGAGGCGGGGCTGGTGACGGTGCGAAAGGACGCCCAGCGGCGGCTGTACAGCCTGAACCCCGCGCCGCTGAAAGAGCTGGATGTCTGGCTGGCGCAGTATCGCCGCTTCTGGACCGGTCGCCTCGACGCGCTCGAGGCCCATCTCGACAAGGAGTTTCCGCAATGACAGGGACCGTTGAACCCGAGATCCTTCCGGGCGGCGAGCCGGAACCCTGCGCCGCATAGAAGGCGGCTGGGAACTGCGCTTCGAACGCCGGCTGCGTCACTCGCCCGAGCGCGTATGGAAGGCCCTGACCACGGGCGACGGACTGGCCTGCTGGCTGGCCGAGGCCGATATCGAACTGGTCTCCGGCGGACGGATGGAGCTGAATTTTCGTCAGCCAGATCACGAATTCATGCCCGACACGCCCGAACGGCGGCGGCAGTCGAACGAGGTGCTGGTGGTGCGGCCCTTCGCCCGTTTCGAGCACACCTTCGGCAGCAATGCGGAGTCGGTGGTGTCGTGGCGGTTGGAACCGGACGGCGAAGGCACGCACCTGACGCTCGTTCACCGACTCCCGGAGTCGTGGAGCGACGCGCGAAGCAAGGTGCTCAGCGGCTGGCATCATCACATGGAAGGTCTGGACGACGCGGTGCGCGGCGTGCGGCATCCGTGGGACTGGGACCGCTGGTTCGCCCTGCGCGACGCCTACGCCGCGGAGCTGGAGAACAGTGGGTGACCGCCGCGATGACAAACGGGCCGGGCCCCACATCATGACCACGACATCCCCACTGCAATGCCGAAGGAGCCATCGATGATCACCGCCGCCCCCTTCCTGATGTTCCAGGGTCAATGCGAGGAGGCCCTGATCTTCTATGCGGCGACCGTGCCCGAGACCCGGTTTCTCTCTCTGGACCGGCATCCGGACGGCAAGGGCGTTGCGATGGCGCGGCTGGCGGTGGCGGGGCTGGAGATCATGGCCAATGACTCGCCGCCGGTGCACGACTTCGACTTCACTCCTTCGACCTCGATCTTCCTGACCGTGGACAGGACCGAAGATGTGGACCGCCTGACCGGGGCGCTGGGCGAAGGCGGCAAGACGCTGATGCCGCCAGGCAACTACGGCTTCTCCCGGCGGTTTGGCTGGGCGCAGGACCGGTTTGGCGTCTCCTGGCAGATCAACGCCACTGCATGAAGGCTGACACCAGATAGAGCAGGCCCAGGTCACGCCCCGGCCTCCCGCAAAGCGCCCTGAACCTTCAGCGCCTGAACGGTCTCGCGGACGTCGTGGACGCGGGTGATGGCCGCGCCGCGCCGCGCCGCCTCCAGCGCCAGGGCCAGCGAGCCGCCGAGGCGGTCGGCCGGGTCGGTCGCGGTCGGGTCGACCGACTGGATGGTGCGTTTGCGGCTGGCTCCGTAGAGGACGGGGAAGCCGGTCGAGACCAGCCGGTCGAGATGGGCGGTCAGGGCGAGGTTGTGCGCGGCGGTCTTGCCGAAGCCGAGGCCGGGATCGAGCCAGATCCGCTCGCGGGCCACGCCGGCGGCCATGGCGGCGTCGGCGCGGGCGAGGAGCCAGTCGGCGACCTCGGCGACCACGTCGTCATAGCGGGGGGCGGCCTGCATGGTGCGCGGCTCGCCCCGCATATGCATCAGGACGACGTCGCAG
>CAZGPS010000021.1:0-20921 GCA_964527675.1 uncultured Brevundimonas sp.
CAACGGGCGGCCCGCCCTGTCGCTGCGCCCTCGCTCCCCGACCCGCAGTCGTTCGAACAGGTCGTCGCCCTGATCGGCGAAAAGCGCGAGGTCGGCCTGCAGATGGACGTCCAGCGCTACGTCCGCCCCGTCCACTTCAAGCCCGGCGCCATCACCTATGAGAGCATCGAGGGCGCGCCGATCGATCTGGCCCGCCGCCTCTCGTCACGCCTGAAGGAGTGGACCGGTCGCACCTGGCTGATCGCCGCCAACGGCCAGGGCGGCGGCGAGACCATGATCGAGGTCGACCGCCGCAAACGCACGGAACAGCGCGCCGAGATCGAGGCCGACCCCTTCATCGTCGCGGTGATGCAGGCCTTCCCCGGCGCAAAGATCGGCGAGATCAAGACGCTCGCGGCGCCGGTCGAGCTGCCGGCGATCCCGGACGAGGCGGCGGACGAGGACTGAGCGACGAGGGCGGGCGGTCACGACGACCGCCGTTCTTTGCAAGCGGGGAATATGGCGATAGCGTCTCCGGGGATCAGGGAGACGTGTCATGCCGGTGTCGCTTTCAACGCTTGCTCTCGGGCTGGCGATCAGTCTGCTTCAGGCGTCCCCGCCCGGCGATCCCTTGGCCGCCTCGACCACGCAGCTGGTCGGCAAGGTTACCGAGGCCTACCGCGCCTGCGGAGAGCGGCCCACCTTTCCGGCCACGGTCGAGGTCCTGACCCATCCGTCCCTGGTGTCGTATCAGTTCCCGCATCGGACCGTGCGCGTCAGCCGCTACGACGAGTTGCCGCCCGAGATTCAAGGTCTGATGTCGGCCTGGGCGAGCACGGCGCGACAGCCCTCAGGGGACGTGCTGTTCGCCGACATCTTCAACAGCCTGCTGGTCCCCCACGAGATGGGCCACTGGATGCAGCACATCTCACGCCGGGCGATAACGCTCGACAGATGGGAGGGCGAGGTCGAGGCGAACCGCATCGCGATCGCCTATTGGAGTCTCGACGCCGAAGACGCGGCGCGTCTGCCGGCGCGCGTCGAAGCCTTCTCGGGCTTCCTCGGTCAGCTACCCAACCCGGTGCCCGATGGCGAGGACCCGCGCGCCTACTTCAACGAGCACTACGATTCCTTCGACGCGGCGCAGTACGGATGGTTTCAGGGTGCCTTCATGCGAGAGGCCTGGGCCCGCCAGGCCGAGTCAGACTTCTGCGATCTGGCCAGACTGAACGCCGCCGCGCCGATCGAAGCCTTCGCGAACGATCCCGCATCCTGACAGCCGACTGAGGCGCAGGCGCCTTGTCCGGCCGCCTGCGCCTCGACCGTCGCCCTACAGAATCTGCGCCGCTTCCTCGAAGCTGAACCGCGGCGAGCGCGGGAACAGATTCTCGTCGGTGCCGTAGCCGAGGTTGACGATGAAGTTCGGCTCCACCGTCGTTCCGGCGAAGAACTCGGCCTTCACCCCCTCGGGATCGAAGCCCGACATCGGTCCCACATCCAGCCCCAGCGCCCGCGCCGCCAGCATGAAATAGCCGCCCTGCAGCGAGGCGTTGCGGAAGGCCGACTCGCGCCGCGCCGCCTCGTCGGCGAACCAGTCCTTCGCCCCCGGCGCATGCGGGAACAGCACCGGCAGGTGTTCGTGGAATTCGATGTCCTGGCCGATGATCACATTGACCGGCGCCTGCATCGACTTGGCCTGGTTGCCCTCGCTCATCAGCGGGATCAGCCGCGCCTTCGCCTCGGGCGAGGTCACGAAGACGAACCGCGCCGGCGTGGTGTTGACCGCCGTCGGACCGAATTTGGTCAGGTCGTACAGCCTGCGCAGCAGGTCCTCCGGCACGGGCCGGTCCGACCAGGCGTTGCGCGTGCGCGCCTCGGTGAACAGTTGGGCCAGGGCGCTGTCGGACAGCGGGCGGTCGCGGACGATGGTGGAGTCGAAAGCCATGAAAAGGGTCCCTCTGATCTGTATTAGCAACTGTTGCTAGTGCTAATTAGGCGCTCACCTCGCCTTCGCCAAGGGGATCGGTCACAAAATCTGTTACGATTACGGTCGCGCTTGCCGCCGCGCTTGCGGGGCCGGGCCTGCGAGGCCTATCTAGGGCCCATGAAAGACCTCAACGCCCTCATGCAGCAGGCCCAGGCGATGCAGCAGAAGCTGCAGGACGCCCAGGCCAAAATGGCCGAGACCTCGGCCTCCGGCACCTCCGGCGGCGGCCTTGTCGCGGTCGATCTGAAAGGCGCGGGCGAGATCACCCGGGTGACGATCGACGACAGCCTGATGGTCCCGGGCGAGACCGAGATCCTCGCCGACCTGATCGTCGCCGCCCACGCCGACGCCAAGCGCAAGCTCGACGAGACCAACGCCGCCCTGATGCGCGAGGCCGCCGGCCCCATGGCCGGGATGAACATCCCCGGCATGCCCAGGCTGTTCTGAGCCGCGGGCCGACCCCTGGAGAGGTGCGGCGGTCGGAAGGTTCGTCACAACGGGCGCGACGAATTCACAACGGACACGACGGGACCGGTGATGCGGCCCGCCGGGCGTCTCGCGACGGGCCCCCGTATTGCGGCTTCGCCGCCTTGATTCGATCGACGCCCTGCGTCGATCCAGAGTCTTCCCGAGTGTCAGCGCGCCTCTGTCCTCCACCCGGGTCCCGTTGTGTCCGTTGTGAATTCGTCGCGCCCGTTGTGATGAACCAGCTCTCGCCAGGTCCGGGAACGCGGAACGCCGCCCCGCGCCCGGTCGAACCATAGGCAACCGCTCAACCCCCATGGTATGCGCCCCTCATGGCCGCCTCCGCAGGACCCGAAATCGAGCGCCTGATCTCGCTCCTCGCCAAACTGCCCGGCCTCGGCCCCCGTTCGGCCCGCCGCGCCGCCCTGGCCCTGCTGAAGAAACGCGAACAGCTGCTGATCCCCCTCGCCGCCTCTTTGCAGGAAACCGCCGACAGGGTCGTCTCGTGCAGCGTCTGCGGCGCCCCCGACACCCGCGACCCCTGCTCCATCTGTTCCGACCGCGCCCGCGACAACGGCCTGATCTGCGTTGTCGAGGAGGCCGGCGCCCTGTGGGCCATGGAGCGCTCCGGCGCCTTCCGCGGCAAATACCATGTCCTCGGCGGCCTGCTCTCGGCCCTCGACGGCGTCGGCCCCGACGCCCTGCGCGTCGCCGAACTGGTCGGCCGGGTCCGCGGCGGCGAGGCCCAGGAAGTGGTGCTCGCCCTCCCCGCCACCGTCGATGGCCAGACCACCGCCCACTATATCGCCGAGCGCCTCGCCGGCACGGGCGTCGAGATCACCTCCCTCGCCCGCGGCGTCCCCGTCGGCGGCGAGCTCGACTGGCTCGACGACGGCACCATCATCCAGGCCCTGCGGCAGAGGCGACCGGCTTAAGCGGCCCTCCCCTCCCCGCCGTCACCCTCGGGCTTGACCCGAGGGCCAGACCATCCGGTGCGGCGTCGAAGGTCGCCCGGGCCCGGTCGTCGGGCCGTCTCTGACGCACAGACCGGCCCGACGTCTGATCCTCGGGTCAAGCCCGAGGATGACGGCGTGAGTGGGGAACACCTACGTCCGATTTTGACGCAGGCAGGGTGTAGGCTCCCGCGTGGATGGCCTCCCGGCTCGTCCAGGGGAGGTTTGGGCGCCATGGACGAAACGGACTCTTCGGACCGCATTTTTTGGGTTTCACCCGGATATAATCCTGCCTCCGCCCGCCATGGCGGCCCCCGGCGACTCCCTTTAAGGAACGGAGCATGAACGCCTCGCTCGTCGCCTTTTTCGCCGCCTCTGTCGTCGCCGTCCTCGCCCTCGCCTGGGCCCTGATGGAGCGCCGCCGCGCCGGCGCCGCCGAGACCCGGAACTGGGAGCTGCGCGAGCGCCACGCCGAGACCGAGGCCCGCATGCGGCTGATCGAGGATCAGGCCGCCACCTCCACCGAACTGCTCCGCGCCCAGGCCGCCCAGTCGGCCAACACCGTCGCCGAGGAACTGCTCAAACGCACCGACGAGACCTTCCGCACCCGCGAACTGATGTCGCAGCAGCGGATGGAGGCCCAGCTCAAGCCCGTCGCCGACACCCTGAAACAGTTCCAGGAACACGTCGCCGCCCTCGAAAAGGTCCGCTCGGAGGAGACCGGCGGCCTCAAGGAGCAGCTGGCCCTGCTGATGACCGCCTCGACCGCCACCCGCGACGAGGCCCGCCGCCTGACCGAGGCGCTCAAGGGCAACACCGGCCGGCGCGGCCGCTGGGGCGAGCAGACCTGCCGCAATGTGCTGGAGGCCGCCGGCATGGCCGGCCGGTTCGATTTCGAGGAGCAGACCTCGTCCGCCAATGACGAGGGCCGCCAGTCGCGCCCTGACTTCGTCGTCCGCCTGCCCGGCGGCGGCATGTTCGTGATCGACGCCAAGGTGCCCCTGGCCTTCCCCGACGCCGCCGACGGCGACGAGGAGGCCCAGACCCGCGCCGCCTCCCTGCGCACCGCCGCCAGCATGAAGACCCACGTCCGCCAGCTGTCGTCCAAGGCCTATCAGGACCAGTTCAAGCCCAGCCCCGACTTCGTCGCCATGTTCGTGCCCGGCGACGCCTTCCTCGCCGCCGCCCTCGACCACGACCCCGACCTGATGACCACGGCCATGGCCTCGCGCGTCGTCATCGTCACCCCGACCACCCTGTTCGCCCTGTGCAAGGCCGTCGCCTACGGCTGGCGCGCCGAGGAGCAGACCCGCAACGCCGAGGAGGTCGCGAAGCTCGGCAAGGAGCTCTACAAACGCCTGTCGGTCATGGGCGGCCACGCCGCCGCCGTCGGCCGGGCGCTCGATACGGCGGTCGGCAAGTACAACCAGTTCGTCGGTTCGCTGGAGAGCCAGGTCATGGTCTCCGCCCGTCGCTTCGAGGACCTCCACGTCGATCACGAGGGCAAGGACCTGCCCGGCCTGCCGCCGGTCGAGCAGGCGCCCCGCGCCCTCAGCCGGCCGGAACTGGTGACGACGGGCGGCCGCTCCGGAGCCCTGCCCGACGCCTGAAGCCGACCAGACAAGGACGCTTGACATGGCGATCCGCCATTGTAAAACACCCTTGTCATCGCGACAGGGTGCCTTCCATGAGCAAGAAGTTGAACCGCCTGCTGTTCCGAACCCTGATCGGGGCCGGGATTCTCCTGGTGGCGGCGTTCTTCGCCGGCATGGCCGCCGGCTGGCTTGAAGCCCGCGGAGCCGTGGACACGAACCGCGCGATCGTCTGGGTGTCGGGGTTCATCGCCGGCGTCGCAATGGCGGGCTCCATGGTCATCAGCGTCGCCTGGATGCGCGCCATCGACGAGGCGGCGCGGGAAGCCCACAAGGCGGCCTGGTTCTGGGGCGGTTGCGGCGGCATGGCCGTGGGCTGCGCCGTCCTCATCATGACCGTCCTGCCCCAGTCGGCCGACTGGCGCTTCCCGGCCATCGCCGGCCGGACGGATCCCGTCGCCTACGCCGCCACCGGCGCCTTCGCCATGCTGGCGCTCATGATCGCCGGCTACACCGTGGTCTGGGCCTGGTGGTGGCTGACCCGGCTGCGGGATTGATCGATGAACAACCGTCTCAAGGTGCTGCGCGCCGAACGCAGCTGGAGCCAGGCCGATCTGGCCGAGCGGCTCGGCGTGTCGCGCCAGACCGTCAACGCCCTCGAGACCGGCCGCTACGACCCCTCCCTGCCCCTCGCCTTCCGCATCGCCCGCGTCTTCGACCAGCCGATCGAAGCCATCTTCATCGCCGAATGACGCCGCCATCCTCCCTCATTTCCGTGCCAGAGACCTGACATGACCTTCAAGAAGCGCCTCAAATCCACCGTCTCGGCCCTCGGCCGCCTGACCCTCGGCGTGGCCCTCGGCCTCGGCCTCGCCACGGCCGTGATCTCGCCGGTCCACGCCCAGGTCGCCACGCCGCCAGCCGCCGCCGATGCGGCGCCCGCCCTCCGCGCCGTCCCGCCCGCCGAGGGGCGGGGTCCGGCCCTGTGGGTGATCCGGGACGCCGACTCGACCCTCTATCTGTTCGGCACCGTGCACCTGCTGCGTCCGACCACGGCCTGGGGCACGGAGCGCGTCGACGCAGCGTTCGACAGCGCCGACCGGCTGGTGCTCGAAATCTCAAACCCCGACGACCAGGCCGCCGTCATTCCGCTGGTCCAGCAGCACGGCATCTCGCTCGCCACCCCGCTCTCCAGCCTGCTGACCCCCGAGGAGATCGCGGCCCTCGACACGGCGGCCAGGACCATCGGCCTCAGCGCCGCCCGGATGGACCCGTTCCGCCCGTGGTTCGCCGCCCTCACCCTGGCGGTCGCTCCCCTGGCCAAGGCCGGCTACGATCCAGCGTCGGGGGTGGAGCCGATCCTCAAGGCGCGGGCCGAAGCGGCCGGCAAGCCGGTCGGCGGCTTCGAGACCATCGACGAGCAGATCCGCATCCTCGCCGGCTTCTCCGAAGGGGATCAGCTCGAGTTCCTGCGCAGTACGCTCGAGGATTTCGAAACCGCCACGGTTGACCTGGATCGTCTGGTGGACGCGTGGGCGACCGGCGACGTCGAAGCCATCGAGGCCATCGGCGTCCGGCCGATGCGGGAGGCCGGCAAGGAACTGTACGAAGCCCTGCTGGTGCGCCGGAACATGCGCTGGGCGGACGAGATCCAGACCATGCTGCGAGGCTCCGGCTCGGTGTTCATCGCCGTGGGAGCCGCCCACCTGGCCGGCGATGACAGCGTGCAGGAAATCCTCGAGCGCCGCGGCGTGAACGTCGAGGTCGCCCCCTAGGACATTCGCCGGACAGGACGGACCCGGCCCCCGCGCCAGGCCTTCCCTTTTGCCGGGGCGAAGCTATGGTCCGCCGCGATCCGGCGACCCGGACGCGGCCGTAGTTCAGAGGTAGAACGTCAGCTTCCCAAGCTGAATGTCGCGGGTTCGATTCCCGCCGGCCGCTCCAGTCCCCGCCCTTCCCGCTGGTGCGTCATTATGACGCACATGGGCGGCGGCGGCCCCTCACGGGGCAAGTCTCACACGCCGGGTGTAACGGAGCGGACCCTGAGGGGCGCTGGCGCCGGCGCCGCCGTTCTGACGCCCTCCAGGATCTATTCCTTCCTTCCGCCCGGTCCCCTTAGCTGGCCTCCGGGCGGCTGGTTTGCGGGGGTGATTCTTGAGTGCGGATGGAGAATACGGGGACACGCCTCCCCGCCCGCGCCCGGGCGGACGGAAGCGGACCTTCGGACTGCGGCGCGCCCGGAGCGCCCGGGCGGGCGTAACCGACCGGGCCGAGGACATCCTCACCAGTATTCTCAACCTGGCGGCGGAAGGGGTGATCGTCACCGACGGCGAACTGCGAATCCTGGTGTTCAGCGGCGGGGCCGAAACCATCTTCGGCTATACCGCGAACGAAATCCTCGGCCGCTCGATCGAATTGCTCATCCCGGAAGACTCCCGCGCCCGCCATCGCGAGCACGTCGCCCGGTTCAAGGAGATATCGGCGACCAGTCTGCGAATGCGGGGCCGGTTGCAGACGATGGGCGTTTCAAAGTCCGGCGCCGCCATCCCCATCGAGGTCGATCTGTCGCGGCTGACCGCCCCCCGGGGCGAGATCATCACGGCGATCGTCCGGGATGTCACCGAGCGCGCCGAGGCTGAGCGGTCACTGGCCGCCGCCGCCGAGCATGCCCATGCCGCCAGCCAGGCGAAGAGCGCCTTCCTCGCCGCCATGGGCCATGAGATCCGCACCCCTCTCAACGGCGTTCTCGGCATGGCCCAGGTCATGGCGGGGGACGAATTGCCCCCGCGCCAGCGAGAGCGGCTCGCCATCATTCGCGAGTCCGGGGAGAGCCTGCTGCATATCCTCAACGACCTGCTGGACTTCTCGAAGATCGAGGCCGGCAAGCTGACGCTTGAGGACGCGGAGTTCGACCTCGAGGACTTGTTGCGCAGCGCCCACGCCGCCTTTTCAGCGCTCGCCAGCCAGAAGGGCCTGACCTATCGACTGAAGATTTCGGAGCGCTCGAAAGGCCTGTACCGAAGCGACCCTTTGCGCCTGCGCCAGATCCTTCACAATCTGATCTCCAACGCCATCAAGTTCACGGCGGAGGGGGGCGTCGAGGTCTCCGTGAGCCACCGGGCCGGTGCGCTGCTGCTCGAGGTCACGGATACCGGCATCGGCATACCGCCGGAGGGACTGCCGCAGCTCTTTGACAAGTTCGAGCAGGTGGACAGTTCGACCACCCGACGCTTTGGCGGGACCGGCCTCGGATTGGCCATCTGCCGGGATCTGGCCGGGCTCATGGGCGGGCGGATCAGCGTCGCCAGCGAGGTGGGCGCGGGCTCGACCTTCCGGGTTGAAATTCCGCTGACCCGTGTTCGAAGGGAGGCTGGCCGCGCCCGGATCCAGCCCGCCTCAACAATCACCGACAGCGACCTCAACATCCTTGTGGCCGAGGACAATCCGACAAACCAGATCGTCCTGCGGGCCCTGCTTGAAGCGGCCGGACTGAAGCCGGTGATCGTATCCGACGGCTCCGCGGCCTTGGAGGCGTGGCAGGCGGGAAGATGGGACCTGATCCTGATGGATGTGCAGATGCCCGGCATGGACGGTCCCGCCGCGACCACGGCCATCCGGGCGATCGAAGCGGCCGAAGGCCGGGCGAGGACGCCCATTCTGGCGGTGACCGCCAACGCCATGGCGCATCAGATCGATGAATACGCCTCTGCGGGCATGGACGGGATCGTCGCCAAACCCATTCAGCTGGAGGCCCTGCTGACCGCCATATCGGAATTCACAGCGTGAACCCCACGCCCGGATCGTAACCGGGGTTCAATTTGTCCCGTCCAGCTGAACCGAATCCGCCTCGCCCGGACCGGGCAGCCGGAGGGCGTCACCGGCGTTCCCGGCGCTGCGCCCGGCCGGGTCGCAATGCGCTGCGCCCCGCGCGCAGGCCCGGTCGAGACAGCTTTCCGCCAGCGGACAGGGACAGCGCGATTTCAGTTCCTTGCGGGGGGACGCATCGGTCAGATCCCGCATCACGCTGAGCAAACCCAGGGCCGAGGCGGGGGACAGGCCTTCGGGGTGAAAGCCGTCCCTCAGCGCCGGCTCATTCCCGACCATCTCCGCATCCGATGGGAACAGGCCGCAGCACACGCGCCAGTCCGGGAAATAACGCGCGGTGGCGGTCTGGTCGCTTATGATCGACAGCGCGACATGGCGCCGGTCGCACGAGATCGCCCCATAGACCTGCCTGACCTTGTCCCGTGGTCCCTCAAGGACACTGAGGAACCGGCCGCCATAGGCGAACAGGATTCCCGTGACGTCCATGGCCGCCTTGCGCTGGGCGCCGAACACCTGAACCTGGTCGAGCAGGTCGTGCAGGGGGCAGGGATTCTCCCGATTGGCGGTGCTGTAGTAGATCAGACGATGACAGCCGACCTCTTCGGATCGCCGGTTCGTCCGGCGGGTCGGCCCGGAGAGGCGCGCGACCTCCCTCGGCGCCAGGCACACGCCGACGCCGCCGTCCTCGCAACTGTCAAACGCCACCCCCATGGCCGCGAACACTTCGAAGAGGGCCTGCAGCGTCCGGCTGTTGGCGCCCACCGGACCACGGATCCGTTCCAGCCGTTTGATCGTCTCGAGGCTCAGACCGCAGCGCCGGGCCAGATCTGACTGATCTATGCGCGCGAGCGCTCGCGCCGCTCTGATTTGCTCACCCGACAGCGCCGACAAATTGGACTGCATCAACTTGGTACCCGACTGACAATTTACGCCTTGAGTGCAATTTATTCTACTTAGAGACTTACAACGTCAGCCAAGCATAATCTCTACGAAACTGCGAACTATTTGGATCAACCCCAGAGCTATCGATTTTTTCAACAATATCTTGGGATCAAACACTCTATTTAAAGATATCTATTCCATCAATGGCCCCATCTAGTGCGTGACGGCGCTGAGTCATCGCGGATGCTCGTGACAGGGGAATCCGGAGCGACTCGAAGGCCTGACGGATGCCCCGGCTGCGCGGCCTTTATTGATCGAGGTTCCATGACACAGCACGAGCTGGCGGTTCGGCCAACGGACATCCGGGTGATGGTGGTGGATGATTCCGCGGTCGTCCGGGGCCTGATCTCCCGCCAGTTGAACGCCGAGGCGGGCATGGGCGTGGTCGCCACCGCCGCCAACGGCGAACTGGCGCTGGCCGAACTGGCGCGCCGGGAAATTGACGTCGTCGTTCTCGACATCGAGATGCCGGTGATGGACGGGCTGACCGCGCTTGGCGAGATCGTCGCCCGATACCCTGCGGTCAGGGTCGTCATGGCTTCGACCCTGACCCGCCGCAACGCCGAAATCAGCATGAGGGCGCTCCACCTCGGAGCCAGCGACTACGTCGCCAAACCCGAGACCGGGCTCGGGGCGGCCGAGGAGTTCCGACACGAACTGGCCGCCAAGATCAGGGCCCTGGCCCCGAAGCGGCCCCCGGCGATCGCCCGGGCGGCGACCGCGCCCGCGCCTGTCATGGCGATCCCGCCGACCCTCGCCCGTCCGCCGCGGACCCGGCCGAGCGTCATCCTCATCGGCGCCTCGACCGGCGGCCCGCCGGCCCTGCTGAAACTGTTCGCGGCGCTGCGCGGCGCGGTCGAGCAGCCGATCCTCCTGACCCAGCATATGCCCCCCACCTTCACCGCCCTGCTGGCCGAGCAGTTGACGCGGGCGGGCGAGCGGCCTTGCGCCGAGGCGAAAGATGGCGACCGGATCAAGCCGGGCCATTGCTACATCGCCCCGGGCGGCTGGCACATGACGGTCGCCCGCGAGGGGGCGATGCCGACCCTCCGCCTGAACCAGGACCCGCCCGAAAACTTCTGTCGGCCCGCCGTCGACCCCCTGTTTCGCACGGCGGCGCGGGTCTTCGGCTCCGGCGCCCTGGGCGTCATCCTGACCGGCATGGGGTCGGACGGGGCGCAGGGCTGCGAGGCGCTGGCCCGCTCGGGGGGGCATTTCATCGTTCAGGACGAGGCCTCCAGCGTGGTCTGGGGCATGCCCGGGGCCGCCGCCGCGACGGGGCTTGCCGGCGGGGTGCTGCCTCTCGACCAGATCGGCCCCGGGGCGCGACGCCTGAGCGGGGCGACGTCATGACCGGGCCGGACTACGATCATTTCTGCCGGCTGGTCCGGCAAAGGTCCGGCCTCGTCCTGACCCCCGAGAAGGCCTACCTCGTGTCCAGCCGGCTTGCCCCGCTCGCCCGCGCCCAGGGCCTGGGGACCGTGGCGGAGTTGCTCGCCGTGCTGCGGATCGGGGCGTCGGAGACCTTGCTGCAACAGGCGGTCGACGCCATGGCGACCCACGAGTCCTATTTCTTCCGGGACGCTGCGCCCTTTGAACAGCTGGCGGACGCGGTCCTGCCGCCGCTGATCGCCGCCCGACAGGCCCAGCGAACCCTGCGCATCTGGTGCGCCGCCTGCTCCAGTGGCCAGGAACCCTATTCCGTGGCCATGATTCTGATGGAGATGGGACATCGGCTGGCAGGCTGGAAGCTGGACATTCTCGCCACGGATATGTCCGAGCCCATCCTGCGCAAGGCCGGGGCGGGCCTCTACAATGACTTTGAGGTCAACCGGGGCCTGTCGCCGGAGCGCCAGGCGCGCTGGTTCAAGCAGGAGGCGGACGGCTGGCGGGTCTCCCCCACGCTGCAACAGATGGTCCGGTTCAAGCCGCACAACCTGTTGCAGGGTTCGACCGGCCTTGGGACCTTCGACGTGATCTTCTGCCGCAATGTGCTGATCTATTTCGACATCGAGAACAAGCGACAGATCCTCGACCAGCTCCGGCGCGCGATGGCGGCGGACGGCTCGCTGTTGCTGGGCAGCGCCGAGACCGTGCTGGGCGTCTCGGACGCGGTGGAGCCGGTCCCGGGATTGCGCGGCCTCTATCGCCCTGTCGACGGGCGCCTGGCGCGTTCCGCCTGAGAATATCTCCTGTGCTCCGAACGCAACCGGCCCGCCGAAGACGCGGCGGGCCGGCGCAAGGACCGGTCTAGAGCAGGCCGTCCATCTCGCGGCTGAGCGCCTCGGCCTGGACCGCCAGTTCTCCCGAGGCCGTGAGCAGCTGGGCCGAGGCCGCGCTGGTCTGGGATACGCCCTCGTTCAGTCCCTGGATGTTGCTGGACACCTCCTGGGTGCTGGCCGCCGCCTCCGTCACATTGGCGGAGATTTCCCCGGTCGCGGCGGACTGCTCCTCGACCGCGCTGGCGATGGCCGCGGCGATCTCGGCGACCTTGCCGATCGTGTCGGCGATGCCCTGGATGGCCGAGACCGAGGTGCTGGTCGCCGCCTGCATGGCCGAGACCTCCGAGGAGATTTCATGCGTGGCCTTGGCGGTCTGGTCGCTCAGGCTCTTCACCTCCGACGCCACCACCGCGAAGCCCTTGCCGGCGTCGCCGGCGCGGGCCGCCTCGATCGTGGCGTTCAGGGCCAGCAGCTTGGTCTGACCGGCGATGTTGTTGATCAGGGTGACGACGTTGCCGATCTTCTGGGCCGCCTCGGCCAGGGTCTGGATGGCGGCCTTGGTCGTGTCCGTCTCGGCCACGGCCCGCTGGGTGATGCTGGTCGAATCCGCGACCTGCCGGGCGATTTCCGAGATCGAGGCCGAGAGTTCCTCCCCCGCGGCCGAGACCGTCTGGACGTTGCTCGAAGCCACCTGGGCCGCGCTGGCGACCGCAGCCGCCTGGGTCGTCGCCTCCGCGGCCGTCTGGGCCATGGCCTCGGCCGTCGCGCGCATCTCCGTGGAGGCGGACGAGACGATGTTGGAGATTTCCTTGACCCGCTCGGCCACCTTGCGCTGCACGGTGATGTCCGAGGCGTATTTCATCACCTTCATCGGCTTGCCGGCGGCGTCGCAGATCGGGTTGTAGCTGGCCTGGATCCACACCTCGGAGCCGTCCTTGGTGATCCGCTTGTACTGGTTGCTGTCGTGCTCCCCGCGGTTCAGCTTCTCCCAGAAGGCGCGATACTCGGGCGTGTTTCGCTCCGCCGGCGCCAGGAACATGCTGTGATGCTGCCCCTGGATTTCCTCCAGGGCGTAGCCCAGGGTCTTCAGGAAATTGGCGTTCGCCGTCACGATCCGGCCGTCCATCGAAAACTCGATCACCGCCTGGGCCTTGCTGATGGCCGCCATCTGGTTGGCCAGGTCGGTGTTCAACGCGTCGGCCGCGCGGATTTCCGTGACATTGGCCCATTCCAGCGAGTTGCCGACGTGGACCCCCTGCTCGTCGTAGGTGGCGTTGACGCAGAGATGAACGACCAGCCCTCCGAGACGGATATCGGTTTCGTACGGCATGCGGGACGGATCCGCGAGCAACCGCCGCTGATGCGAAGGGTCCTTGTGGAAGCGGTCGATGCAGGTCCCGACGATCCGGTCGGGATCAAAGTCGGACCACAGCAGCCGGACCTCCGGCGCAATCCCCTTCAGCAGCTTCTTCGTGCTCTCGTTGACGTAGGTGATGATCAGGTCGCGGTCGACCATCATGACCGAGCTGGTCAGGGTCTCCGCGGCGCGCTGGACGCGCAGGCCGGCCTGGCGCTCCTCGACGATGCGGGTGATGTCGGTCGCGTATTTGACCACCTTGGTCGGCTTGCCGGAGCCGTCCATGATGGGGTTGTAGCTGGCCTGGATCCAGACCTCGCGCCCGCCCTTGCCGATGCGCCGGTACTGGCCGGCGTCGTATTCGCCGCGCCCGAGCCGGTCCCAGAAGGCGCGATACTGGGGGCTGGCCTGTTCGTCAGGATGGACGAACAGGCTGTGGTGCTTGCCGCGCACCTCGCCGAGCGAATAGCCGAGGGCGTTGAGAAAATTGTCGTTGGCGTCGAGCACCGTGCCGTCGAGGGCGAACTCGATCACCGCCTGGGATTTTCGGATGGCGTCGACCTGCCCGCGATAGTCTTCCAGCAGGGCGTCGAAGTCGTGGGAGTCATCGGGCGCTTTGAGAGCGGCGGCGGTGGACATGGTGGATCCCTTCTGAGGCTCGCCGACCGTGCGGTCGGCGGGGTTTGACGGAGGTGTTCGTGTCAGGCGGCCAGGGTGGGGTGTCCGGTCAGCATCAGGACCTGGGCGATGTTGAGGACCAGCAGGAGCTCGTTCTCCAGGCGGTAGAGGCCGGTGCAGACCGCGCGCCAGTCCGGCGAGAGGGTCACGGGGCCCGGCTCCAGCCCGGCGGGCTCCAGCCACAGGACGTCGCCGACGTCGTCGACGACCAGCGCATAGAGTTCGCCCCCGTGCTCGACGATCACGCTCATCGAACGATCCCCCTCCGCCCGCGGCGCCATGCCCAGACGGCGACGCATGTCGACCGCGGTGACGATCCGGCCTCGCAGATTGAGCGATCCCGCCACCTCGGGCGGGGCCAGGGGCACCCGGTTGATCGGGGTCTCGGAAATGACGTCCTGCACCGACAGGACCGGCACCCCGAAAGTCTGGGCGCCGACCCGGATCGACACCAGGCCGTCGGAGGAGTCGGTCGCCACCAGCGAGTTCTCGACACGGATGCTCATGCGGCTCCCCTGAGTTCGCCGAGGGCGCCGGAGACGGCGTCCAGAAGTGTGGAATGGGCCAGTCCGCCGGCGCCGCTGGCGCTCATGGTGTTGTGGACGGCCAGGCTGAGAAGCGGCGTCTTGTGCCAACCGGCCGCGCGGTTCAGCGTCGCCGCCAGTTGTCGGGCGTTTTCCGGGCTCGAGGTGTCGGCCATGATCAGCTGGAACTGTTCGCCGGCGTCATAGAGACCGAGCGCCGCAACCGGGTCTTCGGCGACGATCACCTCATAGCCGGCCTGGGCCAGCAACGGCCTGAGCAGGAGCTGCGAAAAGGGGCTCTGGTCGACCAGCAGCAATCGCCGCCGCGCGGGCGCGTCGGCGGCCGCCGCCCCCGCTCCCGCGCCGACCCCGGCGTCAGCCGCCCTGTCAGGCTGCGAGGCGGGGCGATCTGCGGCTTTTCCGGCGCCGGCGTCTTCGTCGGGGAAGGCCCGGCTCCAGTAGTAGGCGACGTCGATCAGCTCCGTCGCCACCCCGCCGATGATCAGGCCGCCCAGCGCCCCCGCGCCGGCGGCCGTCATGTCGGTCTCGACCACGCTCTCAACGATATCGACGATCTCATTGACGAGCAGGCCGACGGATCGGTCATCGCGGGTGAAGACCAGCAGCGGGCGCTGCTCCGGTCCGTCCCAGGCGGTCACCGCCGCCGCATCCGGTCCGATGATCGGCATGAGCCGGCCGCGATACTGGATGACGCTGCGGCCATCGATCCATTCGATCTGGCCGGCCGCGACCTCCTCGATGCGCGAGACGTTCGCCAGCGGCGCCGCCTTGAGCGTGTCATTGGCGGCGCGGAACACCAGCAGGGCGGACATCACCTGACGCTGACCGGCCTCTTCGGCGTCGTCGTTTTCCAGCAGTCCGGCCGCGCCCTGGCCCGCCCCCGTCTCGACGGAAACCCCCTTGAGGTCGAGGATCAGAATGACCGCTCCGTCGCCGAGAATGGTGGCTCCCGAATAGAGTTTCAGGTGGCGCAGGACGCTGGCGACCGGCTTGACCACGATCTCCTCGGTGTCGAAGACCCGGTCCACGATCACGCCGAAGGTGAAGGCGCCGACCCGGGCCACGATGATGCAGGTCTCGGCCGGCGGCTCGCCCGCGGGCTCCAGGCCCAGCAGCGTCTGCAGCGACACCAGCGGCAGCAGGCGGTCGCGCAGCCTCAGCACCGCCACGCCGTCGATGTATTCGATGGTCCGTCCCGAGCCGTCGCTGGCGCTGACCAGCTCCACCAGGCTGGACTGCGGCATGGCGAATCGCTCGCCGCAGCATTCGACGATCAGGGCCGAGACGATGGTCAGGGTCAGGGGGATGCGGATGGTGAAACAGGCCCCGCGCCCCTCGACCGAAGCCAGCTCGATGGCGCCGCCGATCTTCTCGATATTGGTCCGGACGACATCCATCCCGACGCCCCGTCCGGACACCGAGGTGACCTCCGCGGCCGTCGACAGCCCGGGCAGGAAGATCAGCTGCCGCGCCTCGAGATCGGACATCTGTTCGGCCTGGAGCGGCGTCAGCACGCCGGCCGCCACCGCCTTGGCGCGGAGCTTCCCGGCCGGAAGGCCGCGCCCGTCATCGGATATCTCGATCACGATCGCGCCGCCCTCGTGGCGCGCCTGCAAGGTGATCCGCCCGGTCTCCGGCTTGCCGGCCGCCGCCCGTTCGGCGGGCGTCTCCAGTCCGTGATCCGCGGCGTTGCGGATCATGTGGGTGAGCGGATCCTTGATCAGTTCGAGGACCTGGCGATCCAGTTCGGTGTCCTGGCCAACCATGACGAGGTCGATCGACTTGCCGAGGTCCTGCGCCAGGTCGCGCACCAGCCGCGGAAGCTTGGCCCAGGCCCCGCTGATCGGCTGCATCCGCGTGGTCATCACGCCTTCCTGCAGTTCGCTGGTGACCTGGTTGAGTCGGTTCAGCGGTGCGGCGAACGGGCTCTCGGGCTCAAGGCGCAGGGTCTGGATCAACTGATTGCGGATCAACACCAGCTCGCTGACCACGGTCATCAGATGCTCCAGCGCATCCACGCTGACCCGGATGGTCTGGGCCGGGCCGGCGATTTCGGCCTCCCCCTTGGGCGGCGGGACGTCCGCGCGCAGCGGCGGGGCCGCCGCCGGCCCGGGCGCGGCGGCCGGCTCGACCGTCTCACCCCCACACGCTTCCACGGCGGTCTCCGCCGCCGCAAGGGGTTCGCAGTCGACCAGCATCGCCAGCTGGTCGATGACGGAGTCCGGGATATCCAGGGCGCCGAGGGCTTCCCCGACCAGGGCGAACACCCTCTCGGCTTCCGCACTGGTCAGCGGAGAGTCGACGAAGCCTGACAGGGCGACCGCGAAGCCGCGTCCGCGCTCCGACTTTCGCGCCAGGCCGCCGAGACTTTCGCGGATCGCGGCCTGGAGCCGATCCGGATCAGCCTTCCCGAACAACCTCCCCACGAGGCTGTCGGACGGCAGCGCGCCGACCACGGTCTCAGCCGCCGCGTCCAGCGTGGCGTCGCCGCCCAAACGGTCGATCAGTCGCCGAACCTCGCTGTCGCCCGGGGCGGTCGCAGGGGGGGTCATGGCTGCTGCGACCTCCGGCCCGGCCGGTTCGAGCAGACCTTCGAGGCGCGCGATCAGGATCGAATCATCCCCTTCCGGTTCGGACGCCGTGGCGCCGAGCGCCTCGGTCAGGGACCGGATCAGGTCAACGGTTTCCAGCACCGCAGACACCGCCACCGGCGTGACGGGCAAGACCCCGTCCCGGAAGGCGCCGAGCACGTTCTCCGCCGCGTGGGCCACCGTCTGCAGGCGAACCAGACCCAGGAAGCCGCAGGTGCCCTTGATGGTGTGGATCAGTCTGAAGATGCCGCCGAGAGTCGCCGGATCATCCGGCTGCTGTTCGAACCGCACCAACTCGCTGTCGAGCGCTTCCAGGCCCTCGCGGGTCTCGGCGATAAAGTCAGCAACCAGATCGTCCAAGCGCCCACCCCCAAATCATCCATATGGAGGAAGAAGCAACAGGGTTAACAGACCGCTAATTCTGACGTGACTTAAAGCAACCAATCTAATCTGTAGCGGCTAAAGTAAATTGAGCGATCTCATTTTATTCACATTCTCTATAATTTTGACTTTCCTGCGTATCTTATTGCACCTCTGGTGTAGTTTTTTACTTTCATATCGCTCGCTGCGACCTGTCATTTGGTCAAGATGGTAACCTGTTGTTATCCATCCACAGGCACCACCTGTAGAACGAGACGTCGGTGTCTCCGTAACGAGAGCCCCGGGATGGCAGTCGACAAGTCTATGAATGTGCTGGTCGTTGACGACTACAAGACGATGGTCCGGATCGTACGCGGCCTGCTTGAGCAACTGGGCTTCAGGAACATCGACGACGCGATGGATGGCGCCACTGCGCTCGAGAAGATCCAGCAGAACGACTACGGGCTGATCCTGTCGGACTGGAACATGACGCCCATGACGGGGTACGAACTTCTCAAGGCGGTGCGAGCCGACCCGCGAACCCGGGCGACGCCGTTCGTCATGATCACAGCCGAGGCCAAGACTGAAAACGTCGTGGCGGCGCGCCAGGCCGGCGTGAACAACTACATCATCAAACCCTTCACCCTCGCCGTTCTGAAGCAAAAGCTCACCACCGTGCTGGGAGAGCTTTGAGGTGACGGATCCGAATGAGGTCCTGTCCGTGATCCGGCAGGAAATTGAGACCGCGGTGGAGGCCATCCTGACCGCCGCCACCGCCGGACTTCGGGAACTCCCGACCGTCAGCGGGGGTGACGTGGCGGCGGCGGCGCGGCTCGAGCGGCATCTGCTGCAGATTCTCGAAAGCTGCGCCTTCCAGGACCTCACGGGGCAGCGCCTGGATCAGCTTGCAGCCCGCCCCGGCGGCGAGCTGTCGAGCGCCGGTCGGGCGGATCCGCTTCTCAACGGCCCTGGCCTGCCCCAACAGGGGCTCGACCAGGCGGCCGCCGACCGCCTCATGCAGGACCCATAGCGGCGCCGCGGCGCGATTGAGCAGGCGACCCCGGACATGGCGGCATTCGGCATCCGACTGGACTTGCGAGGGATCAAGGCCCTGGTGGTCGACGACAACCCCCAGTCGCTGGAACTGCTGTCGCAGATCCTGGCCGGCTTCCGGATGGGAGAGTTGAGATCCTGCCTGTCGGCCGAGGAAGCCCGGTCGATCGTCGCCCGGGACAAGTTTGACCTGATCCTCATCGATTTCGCCATGCCGGGAGAGGACGGCCTGCATCTGGCCCGGCACATCCGATCCGAAACCTCCCTGCCCAACTACGCAGCGCCGATCCTGATCCTGCACGGCTACACGCCCGAGCATATGGTCCTTCAGGCGCGGGACGCAGGCGCCAACATGATCGTGCGCAAGCCGGTGGCCCCGGCGGTCCTGCTGGGCCGTATCGAATGGATCGCGCGGGACACCCGCGATTTCGTCGAGTCCGAAGGCTATTGCGGGCCGGATCGCCGGGTCAGGACCGTGCCGCTGCCCCCGACGGTCGCGGAGCGTCGGCGAGACGCGCTTGCCCTGATCAAGGACCCGGATCGGGCCCTGTCCCAGGACGATATCACAGCTCTGTTCGGCTAGGAGAAACCATGTCCGAAGCGCGGGTATATGCGGTCCGAAATCGCATTTCCGGAGCCCTGCTGTCGAAGGACGGGCCCACGGTCGAAAGCCTGGTGTCAGACGCCGACGCGCGGGTCGGACGCCTCGCCGACAGTATCGGGGCCTTCGTGGCCGGCAAGGTCGTCGTGCTGGCCGCCTGGGCCGAACAGCCGGACGAGACGCTGTTCGCCGACTGTCAGGCCATCGGCGAACCGGCGATGAACATCGCCGAGGTGGCCGAGGCGGCCGGACTGGACACTGTCGGGGCGGTCGCCCGCGGCATATGCGTCATGCTGGACGGTCTTGTCAGTCGGGGCATCTGGCGCCCGGAAGCGCTACGCATTCACCTGCGCGCCCTGTCTCTCGTCCACGGCCAGTCCGGCCAGCCGGGGTCCGACGGCCGCGCGATCACCCGGGAACTCCTGGCCCTGCGATTGTCGCAGGGTTTCACGGAGTGAACCGGATCACCCCTTCGCCCCCGCCCGGTTCCGGACCAGGTCCTCGACCACGGCGGGATCGGCGAGGGTCGAGGTGTCGCCCAGGGAGCCGACGTCGTTCTCGGCGATCTTGCGCAGGATGCGGCGCATGATCTTGCCCGAGCGGGTCTTGGGCAGGCCGGGGGCCCACTGGATCACGTCCGGGGCGGCGATCGGGCCGATCTCGTGGCGCACCTGGTCGATCAGCGCCTTGCGCAGCCCCTCGCTGGGCTCGACGCCGGCGTTCAGCGTCACATAGGCGTAGATGCCCTGGCCCTTGATGTCGTGCGGGAAGCCGACCACCGCCGCCTCGGCCACGTCCTCGTGCAGCACCAGGGCGCTCTCGACCTCGGCCGTGCCCATGCGGTGGCCCGAGACATTGATCACGTCATCGACCCGGCCGGTGATCCAGTAATAGCCGTCGGCGTCGCGGCGGCAGCCGTCGCCGGTGAAATACTTGCCCGGATAGGCGCTGAAATAGGTGTCGAAGAAGCGCTGGTGATCGCCCCAGACGGTGCGCATCTGGCCCGGCCAGCTGTCGGTGATGCACAGATTGCCCGAGGTCTCGCCCTCCAGCACCTCGCCCTCGGCGTCGACCAGCTGCAGCTCGACCCCCGGCAGCGGCTTCGTCGCCGAGCCGGGCTTCAGGTCGGTCGCCCCTGGCAAGGGCGACACCAGGATGCCCCCCGTCTCGGTCTGCCACCAGGTGTCGACGATCGGACAGCGGCCGTCGCCGACCACCTCGTGATACCAGCGCCAGGCCTCGGGGTTGATCGGCTCGCCGACGCTGCCCAGCAGCCGCAGGCTCTTGCGCGACGTCGCCTTCACCGGCCCGTCGCCCTCGCGCATCAGCGCCCGCAGCGCCGTCGGGGCGGTGTAGAAGATCTCCACCTGATGCTTGTCGACCACCTGCCAGAAGCGGCTGTGGTCGGGGTAGTTGGGCACGCCCTCGAACATCAGCGTCGTGGCGCCATTGGCCAGCGGGCCGTAGACGCAATAGCTGTGGCCGGTGACCCAGCCGACGTCGGCGGTGCACCAGAACACCTCGCCGGGCCGGTAGTCGAACACCAGCTCATGCGTCCACGCCGCCCAGAACAGATAGCCCCCCGTGGTGTGCAGCACCCCCTTGGGTTTGCCGGTCGAGCCCGAGGTGTAGAGGATGAACAGCGGGTCCTCGGCGTTCATCGGCTCGCACGGGCAGTCGTCGCCGACGCCCTGTTTGGCCTCGCCGTAGCGCACGTCGCGGCCCGCGACGATGGGGATGTCGGCATTGGTGTGGGAGACGATCAGCACCG
>CAZGPS010000022.1:0-20760 GCA_964527675.1 uncultured Brevundimonas sp.
AAACGCTGAACTCCTGGTTCACCGTGAGAAGATCGGTGGCGGGATCGACGACCACGGAGCCGCCGAGACGCCCGATCTCGGCGATGGTCCGGGCGACGACTTCGGGGTGAAGCGCGCGCAGGACCCGATTGGTCTCGAGGAAGCGGTAGTCGCGGTCCGGCGAGTAGCCGACGAGCTGATAGGCGCGCAGAAGGGTGCCGAAGCGGTGGCGGTAGGTGGAGCTCGACGGCATGTCCTCGACCTCGTCGATCAGCAGCCCCGACAGGCAGCCCTTCTCGCCAAGGAGCGCCGTCAGACGATCCAGCAGTTCCTCGTCCGTGAACCGGCGCGTCCGGTCGGCGATGATCCGTTGGGCGGCGGCGAAGAACTCGGGATCGACGATGCCCTCGAAGGCGCCGTCGGCCCGCACCCACCGGTCCGGTGCGTTGATCACCCGCTTCTTCTTCAGCTTGAAGGAGACGCGATTGTAGACGTTGTTGCCGATGTATTTCTCGTTGGTCAGGACCTGGTGCACCGTCCCGCGCGTCCAGGGCCGGCCGAGGTCGGTCAGCACGCCCTCGCCGTTCAGCAGGACGGCGATCTCCCGCTCGGAGCGCCGCTGCAGCACGAACATCCGGTAGATTCGCTGGACGACATCGATCTCGTCCTGGGGACCGGCGGTCAGGATGACGCGATCGGTCTGCAGGCTCTTGTGCTCGCCCCGGACGAGCAACGCCTTGGGCCGTCGCTGCTCGTCGACGAGTTGGCGGCGCAGGCCAAAGCCGGCGGGACCGCCCTGGCGGTATCCCAGACCGATCAGGCGGCATTGGCCGGTGAAGACCTTGGCTGAGAGCTCGCGGCTGTATTCGCCGGCCATGGCCCGCTTCATGCCCTTGATGATGGTGGCGGTGAGGCTGCCGTCGTTCTCGAACTGCTCGGCGCAATAGTGGACGCTGATCCCGGCCTCGCGGCACAGGTATTCGTAGTAGGCGCTCTCGTCGGCGTCCTGGAAACGGCCCCAGCGGCTGACGTCATAGACCAGGATGACCTTGTAGTCGGCGCGACCGGCCTGGACGTCCGCGAGGAGTCGCTTGAGCGCGTCGCGCCCTTCGATCTTGAGGCCGCTCTTGCCCTGGTCGGCGTAGGTCCGCACGATCTCGAAGCCCCGGGCCGCGGCATAGGCCTGGATGATGTCGGCCTGGTTCTCGGTCGAGTATTTCTGGTGCTCGGTCGACATGCGGACGTACTGGGCCGCGCGGACAGGGACGCCACGGGCGGCGTTCGGGTCGGATTCCCATTGGCTCATTAGGGGCTTACCTCCCTCCAAACGTCTCACTCCCATCAAGCGGCGCGTCGCGACATCTACGGTGGAGGGGCGCGGAATGTCGCCTACGCAGAAGGACCGAAAACTTCGGTCGGATTCCGGAAGAAGTTTTCTTCAGCGGGCGCCTTTGGAGCCCGAGCCCGGCTTCGCCGAGGCCATCGCCGACGCGCTGCGACGCGAGTTCGGCGGCACGCCCGGAGCGGTCAAGAAAGTCGTCCGGCTGACGCGCGCCAATGAGCGCGCCGTCCGCAATTGGTTCGAGGCGAAAAACGCGCCCAGCGGCGAGAACCTGGTGATCCTGATGCGCCACTCCGACGAGGTCCTGGAGGCCATCCTACGCCTCGCGGACCGTCAGGATCTGGTCGCCGCGCGCAAGCTGACGGCGGCGCGAGAGAAGCTTCAGGAGATGTTGGCCATGATCGACGATATCGAGACCGGATAGGGCGCGTATAGGACGCTAGCCATTTGACTGGCGTCGTCATCAGCACGACACTAGAACAAACTAGGAATATTGGATCCAGCTGCGATCATTATGGCCCGTTCGAAAACACCTGCCCAAGCTTATGCCCCGCCTAAATCGCTCACTGCCGATGAGATCGCGTCAGCCATAACGAGGCTGAATAAGCGCATCGAAGACCTGCGCGGCATTGACGTATCAGTATTGAACGAATGGCGGCCAGACAGCCTTGTCGCCCTAGAAACCGCGATCGAACAGACGCTGGATCGGGTATTTGGTAGTGGGACCGCCGACTATCAACGCTACGCTGCGGCAGCGAACTTAACCTACAGCGAGTATTTCGGCATAATCGTCATCGGGGGCGCTCCCCAGCCCAAGACCCCCATCTCAGAGGTCAGAACTAGCATTGGCGGAAACATACGCAGAGCAATCACTCTGCTTTCCCAAGCGGTCGCTGGCTTGAATGAGGATTTGGCACACCGGCCCGAAGCGCCTTCAAACGCGTTGCCCACACCGGCCCGGAAGGCGTCCCCCAAGGTGTTCATCGTTCACGGGCATTCCGACACGGCCCGGGAAATGGTCGCACATTTCGTTCAAAAGATGGGTTTCGAACCGATCATTCTTCACCAGCAGCACAATGGCGGCCGGACGATCATTGAGAAAATCGAGCACCATGGCGACGTAGGCTTCGCGATCGTTCTGCTGACTCCTGACGATATAGGCGGTGTCTCTGAAATGGATTTGGCTCCGCGTGCTCGTCAGAATGTAATTCTCGAGTTGGGATATTTCCTCGGTCGCCTTGGGCGCGACAAGGTCTGTGCGCTGAAGCTCGGTGAACTCGAAGTCCCCTCTGATTATCACGGCGTCGTTTACCAGGCTCTTGATGCTGCTGGCGGCTGGAAGGTGCCTCTTGCGCGAGAGCTTCAGGGTGCGGGCTATGAAGTCGACTGGGGCCTCATCGCTCACGCATAGACGCTCTTACCACGGCACCACCACGGACCGATTGTCGACGCCATCAAAGCTGAAGCCGACAGCTAAAACACGCGCGTCGAGCGGACGGAAGCAACCGCCGCAATAATTCTCAGACCCGGCACCTCGTCGATGTCGCTGGTGCGCCAGAAGCGCCATCCGTTCACGAACCCGGAAGGCGAGTTTCAGCTGCTGAAGTCGAGGCTACTCGCCGCGAATACCTCGAATTGCGCAGGAGGCACCAGATCCGTCCCGAACGCGACGACCGCGCCAGCACGGCGTCGACTTAGGCGCACTCCGGCCCCAAACCGCGAGCGATCTCCAGACTGACAGGAAGAGGCTTCTTGCTATGAAGCAGCCGAGGTCCTGAACGCGGTGACTTTCTGGATCCGCGCGACGAGCCACGCGCGATAGTCAGGCAGGAGGCCTAGCGGATCCGACACGCTTTCGCCGAGCAGACCCTCGGTCAGGGTGAGCGCGCTGCCCAGCGTCAGGGCGCCGCCGCACTCAACGATGAGCCTATCAGCCAATTCCCGGTCACATTGCAAACGATCGGTCTCTTCGAGCCAGGATCGCCGTTCGACGTGGAGCAAGCGACGCGCAAATACCTTCAACCGAGGATCCTCGAAGGCTGCGAGAATTTCGAGACATTCCGCGCGTCCGGCCTCGTGAAAGGCCGCTCGCCGAGCCTCGTCGTCTGGGCCCGGAAATTGATCGGAATATAGCCTCTCTTCCATGTGAGGGGATGGCACCGTCTCCGGACGGGCGCTGGTGTGGAGGGCAGCCAAGCGCTGACACAGTGCCCCGTCCAGTTTCACGGCGCGGGCACGGTCTTCCGCGACAGACGGATCAAGACCGCATAACAGGTCCTCGGACGCTTCCCACAGGGTCGTGAGGCACGGTGCTGCGTTGACGGCAAGCCGCCGGAAGGGACCGTCCTTTTGACGGACCCGGTCACGGATTTCCTCATCGCTCAAATCCGCCCAGACCGCCGGCTCTATGGCCAGGTCGAGACAGAGGCGGCTGTTGGGATTTCGCGGGTCGCGGCCGATCACCACGACCGTCCGGTGATAGGCCTCGTTGCCGAAGAACTCGGTCAGCACGAACCCGTCTTCGGTGTCCGTGAACTGGTCGACCGCCGCCTTGTTCGAGAACCGAACAAACTGCTGCCAAACCTCGTCCGCCTGATCGCGAACGAGTCGGCAGAGATCGAGGGTAACGCTCACGTCCGACAGGGCGTCGTGTGCCCGATCGTGCGTCAGGCCGTTCGCCTCGGCAATCTGCCCGAGCTTGAACACCGGTCGGCCGGACGGCGCCAAGGAGGCCTTCACACAATGTGGCGGAAGCGCAAACCCCGCCAGGGCGAGGCCCAGAGCGTCGGCGCGCCCGTTTCCCTGCCGGCTGGTCAGATAGGGATCATGGAGCGACTGGAAGAAGGCGTGGCGAAGCATGTGCTCGTCGAAACCAATTGAATTATACCCGACGAAGATCGCCGGCGACCAAGCCGCAAGACATCGGCCGATGTCGCAGACCATCTGATGGTGGGACGGAAGATCCCGATCGCAAAGCCGGGCGATAGGAAGCCCGTTGGTGAGCAGGGCCATCGGATGCGGCACAACATGCGGCTGAAGCCGGCACCGCGCCTCGATCCGCTCAATCTCGTTGAGATCGGCGTCCGTCCGGATTGCCGCGAAATGAACGATCTGATCCCAGCCGGGACGAAGGCCTGTCGTCTCCGTATCGAAAAAGACGAAGCCCGCCATGAACCCTAACCCCTGTTGGCGAGACGGTAGCGCAGCGCCGAAGGGCTGACCCGGAAGCGTTTGGCCAAGGCTTCGACCTTGTCGTCATCGTCAAGGTCCAGGCCGGCCGCCGGGATCAACTCGTTGAGAGCCGCTTGAGGCATCAGGAGCTCGGCGGCGAAGGCGTTGGCCTCGATCTCCAAGGGATCTGTGCCTTGGGCCGCTAGGTCGTCGCGCATCAGTACATGGAATTGCTTGTCTACATGGACTTCCCGCTGGATGACGTCGGCGTGCAGGCTGTGATGCGCGAGTTCATGGGCAGCCGTGAATCTTTGACGGTTCGGATGATGCAGGGCGTTCACCCCGATAATGCCGACCCCGTCCCGAATATAGGCCATGCCCGACAGGTCAGCTTCGAGCGGCGCGTATTGCAGGATGATGCCGCGACTTTTGATGACGCGCTCGATGGGCACCGGACCGGGCTTGAGCCCGAACGCCTCCAGCACCTGTCGCGCTTTGGCCCGGGCGGCCGGGACGTCCGCCGACCTCATGAACGGCTCTTCGCGCTGGCGAGTGCGTTGGCGATCAGATCGTTGATCTGAACCTTGGCGCGCGGGCTTACGGTGTCGGAGAGCGCGAGGGCCTGATCCTCCAAGGTCGATGCGCTCGTCGCGGGCAGCAGGTCCGTCAGTTGCAGTTCCAATGCCGCCGCCATGTCGCAGGCGTTGTGGAGAAGCACGCTCTGTCGCCCCTGCTCGATGTTGGCGATAGACGCCCGCGACAGACCGACCTTCCCGGCCAGGTCCGCCTGGGTGAGCTTCAACTTTGTTCGGCGGAGTCTCACGGCCTCTCCGAAGGGTCTGTAACGGGCATCGATGCTCATTGCGCATGTTTGGGCGAGGCCGGGCGTCGATGTCAACACTGCAAACATTTGTTTGCTGCACAAACCTTAACGTGTTGGTATTGACGACACCGACAGTTTCGGGAATCATGCTCCTGCGGTCGGGCGGCGGGTTCGACCAAACAGCGAGAGTGATGATGAGCAAGCGCATACATGTAGTGCCCCATGGGGATGCCTGGGCCACTCGGAGAGAAGGCGCCTCGCGCGTCGGATCGATCCACGACACCCAAAGCGCCGCGAACGGAGCGGCGCGGTCCACCGCGATCCGGGAACGTGGGGAGGTGATTATCCACCGCCCCAACGGCCAGATCCGCGACTCCAATTCCTACGGCAACGACCCCTTCCCCCCGAAGGGCTGAACAGAAGGGCCGCGCCAAGGCGCGGCCCTTCACCTGTGCGCGGAGTTTCGCGTGAAATGAAAAAGGACCTTCAATGGCCGTCTATATGGTGACCTGGAACCTGAACCAGGAACGTCAGAACTACGCGGCGGCACGCGCGGCCTTTATCGCGCAAGTCGAAGCCTATGAGCACGTCAAGGATTCCGGCCTCGAAACCGTCCGGTTCATTTCCACCACAAATACCCCAGCGCAGATTTCCGACTACCTGCGCCTCAAGCTCGACAAGAACGATCGACTGTTCGTCACCAAGCTGAACAAGGGCGCACACGCCGGCTGGCTGGCTCAGGACGTCTGGACCTGGATCAACGCGCGCCTCTAGCGGTGATGCCCCGCTCCAAGCCTCGCACTTATGGAGAGCGCCTTGACCGTTAGTCGTAAGTCTTGGCCGGAGTTGGCGGCCCACCGATTAGGTCGACGATTCCGGTGCCGCCCCGGCGATGCCGTGGTTCGAGACTTCTTGGGTCATGTCTGGCGAACGGGGACACCTCACACCTGGCCCGCCCTGACGACGACCCCGCATCCAAAAGGCGACGCTCCGACCATCATCACCCGGTTCGCAATCCCCACCCGATTGCGTAGTGGCTTCGACACTCGCGCCCCCTGCTCCATCTGCTCTGACTCGGCGCCCAAGTTCGACGAAGGCTTTCTGGTCCGGTCCGCCGACGGGTTTCTGCGGATCATCGGACATGAATGCGGTCACGCACATTTCGGCGAAACATATGCGCGCGCCGTCAAGGCGCATGAAGACGAGACCGTCGAGGCCGCCGCGATAGCTGTGCTCAACGCGCGGTTTTCGGACCTCTCCCGCACCTTAATAGAGGCTGCGACCACGGCTCGAGAGCTTGCGGTGCTTCTGGACTTCAGGGAACGTGCCTTTTCCGCGATCACCCTCACAGCCGTCGCCGCCATGCGGCGTGCACGGGTGGGCGACCAACTGACCCTGCAGATCCCGAGCGGCGCACGAGACGACAAGGGCCGGCAGATTCTAGAGACGATCGGAATCAGCACGGTGCCGGGCTTGGACGGACTCATGCCGAGGTCTGGAATTCTAGCCGCGCTGATGGCAGCGATACGAGCCGCCGCCGGGGTATGGATCGTCGAACGCGACGACCGCTCCGACCGGCTCGCGGCCATGGGACGGCATGAGATCTTCGCCGCGGCGCGCGCCCTGGTCGTCCTTGATGCGAGCCTCAGGGCTGCGCGCCAGATGCACGACGACTTGGTTCGCCTGCTGTCCCGGGACGGGCTGTCCGGGCTGTCCGCCTGGGGGCGGCATATTCAATGCCCCAAGCCGTTCTGGATTGAAGTGACCTCGACGGGACATGTGTTTCTGGGCAAAGGCCTTCGCCCCCAAACTTGGGTGCATGGCGCGTTTCTGGTCTTGCCCGACCCGGACCTAGCCTGCCCCATCAAGGTCGAATAGCTTTGGGCAGCAGGGTGGCCAACCCGTAACCAGACATTCCAAACCGCCGCTTTGAGTCAGGAGCGGCTGTCAGCAAACCGGCGGCTGCGCCGCGAGGGCGCATCCAGCAATACGCCCGGAAGGTCGTGCACCGCCATCCGGCTCGCCTGCACCTCCAGCTTCCGCAACGCCGATCGCGGCCCGACGCGTAGCCGGGCTGTATCGGGGTGCTCATCGAGCAGTTCCTGCAACATCATCCGACTGGTGCTGTTGAGCCAGCGGCTCAGCTCCGGGCTGGGCCGCCTCCCCCGCCCAACCGCCGATCCGATGATGAACTGCGACAGCTTCTCCTGCTGCGCTCGCAGATGGTCCCGCATCAGCTTGGACCGGGTGATGTAGCCGGCGTTCACCCCGGGCAGGGAGTGGTTCATCAACAGGTGCATGTCGACCTCCGAGACCTCAGCAGGCTGGCCGATCGTCCGGTAGGTCTGACGCAGATCGTTGCCGTAGTGGCTGAGTACCTCGCGCCGCTCCTTGTGCTCGGTCATATGGCCGCAGGGCGCGTCGCTTGGGAACAGCCACTCCTTCCCGCTCTGCGGATAGATGACCGGACCGAGACGACGCAGGCGGAAGATGGATTCCAGCATCGCCCGCGACAGGGGGATGTCGAACGCCTTGTCGGCGCCGCCCTTGGGCAGGCGGATGTGCATCACGCGCTGGCGTAGATCGAGATCCTCAACCCGCACGTTCTTCAACGCTTCCGGCCGTGACCCGGAAAGCAGCGTCAACAGCTGGAACTCGCGCCGGATCGGATTGGGGATCAGCGCGGCCTGCTCGAACCAGGCCGGCAGGTCGGCGACGCCCATTGCGGTGTTCTTGCGACGACCCGGGTTCCAGTCGACCCCTGCCGCGGGGTTCTCGGCCGGGAGCTGGCGGCAGGTCTTGCGGGCATGGTTGTAGACGGCCCGGAAACTGCGCGCGGCGCCGTTGGCGATGGCCGGCCCATGATTCCTCGTGATGTGATCGTGCCGGTCGGCCAGCAGCCTCGGCTTGTCCCCGATCTCCGACAGGGGCTGGTCGAGCCAGTCCGCGAACAGCCGCTCCATATGGTCGGTGTAGTTGCGGAACGTGCCGCTCGCCCGCCCCTTGCGCTCCAGGTGCGACGCCCGGAACCGGGTCCAGGCCTCGCGCAGCGTGGGAACGCCGGCATCCTCCAGCACGGGGACCGGCTTGTCGCGCGGCGGACGGGGATCCTCGCCGCCCGCGATGCGAGCCAACAGGCCCCTGGCCTTGATGCGGGCTTCGCGGGCGGAGCCGTCGCCGACATCGGCGACCTTCATCCGGATCGTCGAGCGCGCCTTTCCGACCCGAAGGTCGGCCTGGATCATGAAGCTCTTGGTGCGGCTCCCGACGAGGACGAAGAAGCCTGCGGTCTCGGTGTCCCGGACCCGGTACTGCCCCTCGCGGGCGTAGGCGAGGTTGAGGATGTTCCGGTCGGTCAGGTGGAGTTTGGGATCGCTCATTTGCTGACTTTTGGGTGGGTTAGAACGGCGCTTTTGGACCCGTTTAGAACGGCATTAGAACGGTGAAGTTCGCCCCCGGAGTCATCGCGGGGCGCCTTCGCCGGACTGCGAAACCGTGCGAGATCGCCGAATATTTGTCAATGAGATCAATTACTTGGATCGCGCTCTTGGCGGCGATCGGCGGCAATCGGAAAGTCGAAGACCGGGAGCTGTTAATCGGCTGGTCGTAGGTTCGAATCCTACCCGCGGAGCCACTCGGCCTCTTGTTTTCCAAAACATATTGTCGCGCGTCGTCGATGGCGCGTTGAGGCTTGGGCGTCGGAGTGACGCCAATGGCGGATGGCGCTTTCGCCGCATCCGCCCGCCCGTCGCAACCGACCTGCGGGCAGCGACCGGGGTGAGGCGCCGAGGGGGCCGCCAAAGCAAAGCCCAGCCGACGGCATCGCCGGCTGGGCCTTTGGTCAGACGTTTCGAGGCCGCCTTCGCGGCTCCGCGCGCGCTGGTGCTGGAGGAAGCTCTGCTCGATCGCCGGATGAGCGGGTGTGGCGCAAGCGGACGAGGACGTGACCCTCGCCGCCGCTCATGCCGCGGTCGAAATCAGCGACCGCCGGCGAGGATGTCCTCGGATGAACGCGGATCAGGGCCATAGGCGTTGGGGCCACGAACGCCCGCGGACAGACCCACCCAGAGGACGAAGACCAGATTCACCACGAGAAGAATTGTGACCAGCAATAGCGCGGGGCCCGCCAGGGCGAGCAACCCGACCGCACCGGCGACGCCCAGGGCCGAAGGCGCGAGCGACGCCGCCATTCCCAGGAGACCGGCCGCGACGGAGGCCGCCACCGGAACGAGGGCGAATCTGGCCGTACGGCCCATGTCATGCAATCGTCTCGCCGCAATCGACGCCGCCGGCGCGATCAGGGCCAGCGACACCACCGCTCCCAGCACGGGAATGGCCCCCGCGATCATGTTGACGATGGTGATCGCCACCATCCCGATCCAGAAGTGCGAACGGCGCAGCCGCCCGTCCCACGACAGCAGCCATGCTTTCCAGTCAATCTTCTCGGACACCGGTCTCTCTCCGTTCGGGGGTCAATATTTCCGTAGCCCCTCGCCCGAATTGCTCGGGATACGCGGACAATGCGATGAGAGCCGCTCCCCACGAGACGAGCGCCGCGTCACAAGACGGGCGAATGGCCGATGTCAGCAATTCCTGTCACGGGACAGTTCGGCGAGGTGCTCAAGCCTCTGGCTCATGGGACCGATCACGAGCGCCTCGCCGGCCATCTCCTCGGCCTCCGACACCATGCGGCTGCGTTGGCGCTCCAGTTGCGCCGCGGCGGCGGCCGAGGCGGCGGCGCCCATGAGCATATCGGCGCCGGGGATGAAGCTGGCCGCCATACTCCCCAGCGACAGGGCGGCGCCGCCCATGCCCCCGCCCAGCGCGCCGGTCGCCTCCTGACTGAGGTCGAGCGCCCGGCCCATCATTCCGCGTTGAATCTGGTCCAACTCGGCCGTGACGCCGTTGATCTCGGCCACCAGCGCCTCGCACGTCAGCTGTCCGTCGCCGAGGCGGACCACCTGATAGGTCGCAGGAACCTGGGGGGCGGACTGCGGAGCCGCCTCCACCACACCGGGGAAGGCGCACAGCAGGATGACGGGGACGACAGTTCGCGGATTGCAGGCCATGGCGATCTCGTCTGATGGACAACAGGGTGGAGGGCCGCGCCGGTCAGGCGGCGGCTAGCAGCCGCGGCTGCCGAAGAGCGCGGTGAGATGCGCCAGCCGCTGATGGCGGGGCGAGTCGGCCGCCGGCGGAGTCGCCTCGGCCGGTGCGGACGCAGGCGCGTTCGCGATCTCGTTGGCCACCCCGGCAAGCGCCTGCGAGGCAACCACCCCGCCGACGCCGTCGCCCATTCCTCCGCCGTACCCCATGGCCGCCGCGCCTCGCGCCAGGCCGGACAGCAGTCCGCGCCCCACCCTGCCCGCCGTCTGGCGCGCCTGGGCGCCTTCGCGCGTCCGACGCTCGATCTCACCAATCTCCGTGCGGATCGTGTTCATATCCGAGACCAGCGCCTCGCAGGTCATCTGTCCGTCTCCAAGACGAACCACCTGATAGGCTTCCTGCGCGATGGCGGGGGCGGCGGCGGCGGCGGCGGCGGCGGCGGCCGCAAGTGCGGCAAGGCGCAGTCTCATTTCAACATCCTTCGGGACCCGGTTCTGGATATCTCCTCGCCTGCCCGCAGCAGGAAGCCGAGCCCTCTGCGACCGGGGCGGGCGCCGCCGCGACAAACATCGCCAGCAACAGCGAAGTCTGGCTGTCTTGCGACGCAAGGATCGCGCGCCTCGTCCGTCAGCGGCGGCGCCGGCAAGGCGGGGTGGTCTTCCTCATGCGATCCAGTCAGGTACGCCCCTGTCCGCGCCATCCGGCATCAGCACCCGGCCGACGGGAGCAACCACCAGCGCCGTGAAGCCGCTCTCATCGGCGCTTCGGAATCGCCTCAGCTGTTTCGCCGGAACAATCGCGGTATCGCCGACCCCCAGTCGGAAGGTGGATCCGCCGAGTTCAACCAGAACCGATCCTCGCTGGATCGTCCAGATTTGCTCAACCTCGAACAGATGTTCCGGACCTGCCTGGCCGGGCTCCATGGTCACGGTCCACACCGACAGCCGCGCGCCGCCCAGGGTGGGCGAGACGAGCGTCGTCATGATCGCGTTGGGCGTTTCCGTCCGGCGCCGAGCCGTTTGAGGAACGATCATCATTGAGCTCACCTGTCTTCGAGCAGACGCTTCGATGCGGAAGCCGCATTCCCGCCGGACCGAGACAGTCTGGAATCACACCTGCGCCGCCCTTCGACCCTTATCCGGCCCGACTGACTGGCTGCGCCGTGCTGCGACCAATCGCGCCCGGCGTGCGACCGCGGACCCGGGAGCATCAGCCATCAAAGCCGCTTGTACCGAGCCCTGAATTTGCGCGACCTTCGGCGCCGCTGGCTGGTGTGAACCGCAACGCCGCACCTTGATCGGATACAGTTTGAAACGCCTCTCTCCTGCCGCCCGCCTGAGCGCCAAGCTCACCCTGGTGCTCTGGTTGGCCGTTCTCGCCTTCATCGCGCCGGCCACGATCTTCTCCGGCCAGGTCACGACGGCAGCGGAAGGGCTAACCTTGATCAACGGCACGGTCACGGCGCTGGTGTTCGCGGGCGCTCTTTATGTGGCTTTCCGTCGGTTTGACGATGTGGCCGGGCAGATCAGGCTGCCCGGCGTCGGCATCCTGGTCTTCGTCACGGCGTGTCTTCAGTCGGCGGCGGATTTCGGATCCCAATTCCTGACCCAGTCGTTGCTGACAGACGTCTCGCCTCCCCCCGTCAACGTCCGCACCGTCGTTCTGACGGTGCTGATCTACCTGTCTGTCTACGCCTGCAACGCCGCTCTGTTCTGGATCGTCGGATCGTCGCAGCGAGCCCGCGAGCAGGAAGTCGCGCTGGCCCATGTCGGAGCGCGTGCGGCCCGATCGGAGCTGGACAAGCTTCGGCTTCAACTGAACCCGCACTTCATGGGGAATGCGCTGAACGCGATATCATCGCTCATCCTGGCGAACAGGAACGTCGAGGCGGCTGAGATGACCGACAAGCTGGCCGTCTTCCTGCAGGCGGCGATGGAGGACCGGGGCGCCACCATAGCCTTGGCCGAAGAGCTGGAGACGGTGGCCGCCTACCTCGACGTCGAGACCGCCCGCTTTCAGGACCGACTTGTTGCGCGCATCGATTGCCCGGACGTGCTTCAGACCGCCCGGCTGCCGCCGTTCGTCCTCCAGCCACTGGTAGAGAACGCCCTGAAGCACGCCGTGGCGCCCAGTCGCGACCCTGTCCAGGTCACCATCACAGCATCCGAGGTGGGGGGCGACCTCGTCCTGTCCGTATCGGATACCGGGGCCACGATAGGGGCGGGCGCGGGCGTCAGCGGACACGGCATCGGCCTGAACAACACCCGGACGCGACTCGAGCTGCAGTACGGCAGCGGCGCGGTTCTTGAGACCCGACGGGAGATCGGGGGCTTCACGTCTGCGATTCGATTGCCGCTGACACACGAGGCTGAACGGACGACCGGGACCCCGCCCCGACGCAAGGCCTCTGCTTGATCGAAAACTGGTCGCGGCCGCCGGGCGCAAGCCATCGGAGTGAGGCATTTGGACCTGCCCGCCCAACGAGATCTCGCCATGCGCTCTCCAACTCCGGTCCTTGCCGGCCTCATCGCCTCATCGTTCATCCTTGCGGCCTGTTCCGAAAACGCCGGTCCCGGCCCCGGGACCGCCGACGTCGTCCAGGCGACGAACTCGGGGGCGCCGATCACGCTTCACGACCTGCCTACCCAGCGCGCCGGAATCTGGCGCACGACCACGACCGTCAACGGCGATCCGCATGAACCGGTCCGTGAATGCGTTGCAGCCAACCAGCCTCTCCTCGATGAAGAGGCAGGGATCTCTGGCTGCAATCCGTCCATTCACCGTCTGGCGACCGGTTTCCGGCTGGAAGGCCAATGCCGGTCAGAGGGCGTGTCCGGTCATGTCCAGGCGGACATCACCGGCGACTTCCAGCGCCGCGTGCGGGTGAACATGCTGACCAGCCAGTCACTGCCAGGTCAGAAGGCCGTGACGCTCAACATTCGAATGGAGAGCGTCTATGAGGGGCCGTGCGCGCCGGACCAGCAACCCGGCAGGATCGAGGAATAGAGCTCCTACGCTGGAGCGTCCTGTTCGGCCCCCAGCGCGGCAAGCACCGCCTTGGTATAGCTGGGGCCCACGGGGACCACATGACCATTCATCAGGGTCAGGGCGATCAGCCCCTTGCCCACGCGGTTGAAACTTCGGACCGCAGGAGGGCTGACAAAGGCCGAGCGATGGACGCGCATGACGACGGACGGATCCAGCCGTTCTTCCAGAGCCGCCATCGTCTCCCTCAAGATGAAGCTGCGGGCGCCGGTGTGGATCAGGGCGTAGTCGCGAGCGGCCTCGATCCACATGATTGATGCGACCGCCAGGCGGGTCATTCCATTGGCGCCCGGGATCCACATTTCCGTCTCGTACGTACGGCCCGCCTGCGGTTCGGTCCCGGAGCGACCCGTCAACGACTCGACGACGCTCGTGAGCTCGGCGATCACCGCGCCGGAATCGCGAGAGGCCAGCCGACGGCGAGCCCGGTCAACCGCGACTCTCAACCGGTCGAAGCGCACCGGTTTCAGGAGGTAGTCCGCCGCCTCGACGTCAAAGGCCTCGGTCGCATACTGGTCAAAGGCCGTCACAAAGACGACTTCCGGCCGGGTCGGCCCCGTCAAGGCTCTCGCCACCTCAAGCCCCGAAAGCGACGGCATTCTCATATCCAGAACGAGCAGTTCCGGGGAAAGCTCTTCCACGGCCCGAAGAGCTTTCTCTCCATCGGCTGCAGCCCCCACGACCACGCAGTCCGGAATATCCGCGAACGCCATCCGCAACCGGGACAGGGCCAACGGCTCATCGTCGACAAGGAGTACTTTCATCACCTTCCCCCCGCCGCCACCTCTGGTTCGCTGGTCGTGTTATCGGGTGAGCGCCGGCCAGTCTCCACTCCGCCGCTACGTCAGCCGCCAGCCTTGGCGAAAGTCAAAGGCGATGCGACGAAATAGCGACGAAAACAGCGCCGATCGGCGCCCGGCGGATGCCAGGATCCCTCCTGGGGTCCGCGTTTCCGGGCCGGACCTTACTGAAGCTTCACTTGAGTCCGGCCTGGCCCCAACCCTAGATTCTGCGACACACCGGAGCTTCTTCATGGTTCGTCGCACCACCGCCGCGCTTGCATTGGGCCTCGCCCTCACCTCCCCCGTCCTGGCCCAGCAACCTGCTCGAATCGAGGTCCAGGCGGAGCAGACCACCGGGCCCGGCCGCCTCCTCGTGTTCGCCGAACGGATCAAGGACGCCGACGCCGCCGCGCCGACCTCCGTCAGCGCCGACTTCTTCTTCAAGAAGGACAACTTCGTCGCGGCGCGCGAGGTGGAAGGCCTTCTGCCGGGAGCCAGGGTTGGCGTCGATGGCGACGATTCAGCCTACCCCTCGTCGATGAACGCACTGCCTCCCGGAGACTACTGGGTGCAAGCCGTGCTCGACCGTGACCACGACTATGCCTACCGCCTGCGGCCCGGCGCGGGCGATCTCCTCTCATCCGTGACGCGGATCAGCCTGCCTGTGAGCGGCCCGACGCCGCTTCTGGAGTTGTCCACGATCGTCCCGGACTATCCGCTGTGGGAGACAGCGCGCGGACCGATGTTCAGCCCGGAGGACCGGGCGATCGTGGAGGCGCGCATCAAGCCCTTCGAATTCGTCAGCCCGGCTCTCAGCGCCTTCCAGGGGCGAGCCGTGAAGATGCGGGGGCTGGTCGTGACGCCCGAAGGGTACGAGGCCGGCTCCGACACCTATCCGGTGGTCTATTTCACCCACGGCTTCACGGCGGGAATGGCGTCGCTGAGCGACTCTGCCATCGGCATCCTGACGGCGACCCATGCCGGGCGTCTGCCGCCGATGATCTGGGTCATGCTGGACCAGAGCAGTCCCTTGGGGACGCACGAGTTCGCCGACAGCGTCAACAATGGCCCGTGGGCCACGGCCCTGACAGGCGAACTGATCCCCGAACTGGAGTCGCGCTACCGCGTGGACGCAAGCCCTGCGAGCCGTTTCCTCATGGGCCATTCCTCCGGCGGGTGGGCGATGCTCTGGTTGCAACTGAACTATCCGGACCGGTTCGGCGGCGCCTGGATCAGCGCGCCGGATTTCACCGATTTCACCGATTTCGAAGGCGTCGACATCACCCGGCCAGACGCGCACATCATCTCGGTGATGGGTCGAATGGACGCCGTTCTGGGCGAGTATGGTGGTCAGTCCTCCTCGTTCGAGGCCGTCTTTTCACCGCGAGGCGACGACGGCCGCCCCATGCCACTCTACAACCGGGCAACAGGCCAGGTCGATGCGGATGTCGCCCGGCACTGGCGTGAAAACTGGGACGTCTCCCAACTCGTGCGCAGCCGGTGGCCGGTGCAACGGCGAGACCTCGACGACAAGCTGCATGTCTGGGTCGGAACAAACGACGAGTTCGGCCTGGATCGATCCACGCGCCGCCTTGAGGCGGCGGTGAGGGCCGTTGATGGTCGGGCGGACTTCACCTACGCGCCCGACAAGGGACATTTTGATCTCTACGCCGACGGGGCGGAGCGCCAGGCGCTGCGTCGGGTGATGGCCTGGCAGATGTGGCGTCGGGCGCGGCCGGAGTCGCCGCTGGTCGATCCCGGGCCGCTGCCAGCGACAGCCCGATGACGAAGCGTGTCTCTCATAAGGCCCGACCCGAAAAAAAGCCCGACGCGAGCGCCGGGCTGAAGTCGTTCGGTGATGGTGGGTGTCCTCGAAGAAGGAAGACGCACCCTCGATCAACTGAATTGGTAAACGGTTCGTAAACCATATCAGGGAGCCGCGACCGGCAGCCAGGTCGACTGGCGCGCGCCCCCCGGGCCCGGCCAGCGGACCCGCCAGCCGCCGCCCGCCCGGTCCACCGTCAGACCTTGCGACGGAGCCGCCTCCCCCGGCCAGACGAAGACGCGACCGGCGACCCGGATCTCGTCGGGGCCCTCATAGGGCGGCAGCATGATGCTCCACAGACCCGATGCGTCGGGTGCGACCTGCACGGCTTCGCCCCCGCTCTGCACCTCGACCCGGGCGGTTCCTGAAGGGGCGCGGCCCGAGGCTACGCGCATACCCGCATCGCTATCGATCGCTCCAAGCGATGGTGCGGCGTCCAGTCGACGGGCCGAGCCGCCCGGACGAAGCACGGCGATCGGCCCTTGTCCGCCCGCAAGGATCAACAGCTGATCCGGCGAAGGCGCCGCGTCCTGTCCGACCTGGGTCTCCGGGTGCAGGAGGAGGTGACCGGGCGGAGCCGGGAAGCGGACCTCAAACCGGCCGCGGGCGTCCGCCGAGGCGGCGAAGGCTTCGCCCTCATCGCTGCGCAGAACCACGCGGCCCTCCGGCTCGGCGACTCCGGACACCACAAGGGCGGATCCGGCGCGATCAACCCGCGCGATGACGGGCGGACGTGTCCAGCCGGCCGCGGCCTGGGCCCCGGCCTTGACCTGCTCCGGCGCCGCCGGGGAACAGGCGGCTGCCGCCCCCCCGAGCACGGCTGCGGCCATGGACAACATCGCCCGTTTCATAGTGCCTCCGCGACCGTTAGGAGTGTCGCCCCAGATAGCGCGCCTGCCCGCCTGCTGTCTTTCACTGTCTTTACGAGGCCCCATGTCTTCGCCCGTCATCATCCAGCCGTTCGACGGCAAGTCCGTCTGCCTTTTTTGCGGCTCGTCCGAGACGGTTCATCCAGACTACCTGGAGGCGGCTCGCGCATTCGGCGAGCAGACGGCGCAGGCTGGCTGGCGACTGGTCTATGGCGGCGGCGGGGTCGGTCTGATGGGCGCCTCGGCGCGGGCGGCGCATGCGGCCGGCGGGCGGGTGCTGGGCGTGATGCCGGGTTTCCTGCGCAGCCGCGAGCGGCTGTTCGATGAGGTCGAGACGCTGGTCGTGCCGTCGATGCACGAGCGGAAGACGATCATGTACGACCAGTCCGACGCCTTCGTGGTCGCCCCCGGCGGCGTCGGCACCCTCGAAGAGGCCATCGAGGTGCTGTCGTGGAAGCGTCTGGACCTGCACGGCAAGCCGGTCATCTTTCTGAATCTCAACGGCTTCTGGAATGCGCTTCTGGCTGTGATGGAGCACAGTATCGAGGAAGGGATGACCCCGGCGACGTTCCGCGACGCCTGGGTCGTCTGCGACACAGTGGCCGAGGCGATAGAGATGATGCGGGCAGCGGACGATCTGCCTCACTTGCAACATGATCGGCGATAAGTAATCACTGATCAGTCGGTGGGATGTGCGTCTTTTTTGAAAACGCATATTGACAGTTTTGTTTGAAAACTGACACTGGCGTCGCCGGCGGATGTCCGCCTGATTTTCTTCGGAGATCTCCCCATGCGTGCTCTGCTTTTCGCTGCGGCCATGCTCGTCGCCGCCCCGGCCGTCGCCCAGGCCCCCGTTTCCAGCGCCGTCCTGGCCGACGCCTCCAAGGCGCCCGCCAGCCGCACCATCATCGACAGCGCGACCTGGCGCTGCGAAGGCGCCAACTGCACCGCCACCGGCGGCGCCAGCCAGCCGGCCACCCGCGCCTGCCGCCGGGTCGTGGCCCGGTTCGGCCCGGTCACCGCCTTCAGCTACAAGGGCGTCGACCTGAACGCCGAACAGATCGCCGCCTGCAACGCCTGATCTGCGACGTCGCAATGGCCAAGAGCCAGGGGCCGCTCCTTCCGGGGCGGCCCTTTTCGTATCGAAACGCGGATCGGTGGTGTCGCCTCAGGCCGTCTCGCCGGACAGACGGCGGACAATGCGCTCGCGGCCGATCAGCGGCACGAGAGTGGCCATGTCCGGCCCGTGTTCCTGGCCGGTCAGAATGTGGCGCAGCGGCATGAACAGGGACTTGCCCTTGGCCCCGGTCCGCTCCTTCACCGCATTGGTCCAGACCGACCAGGCGTCGGCCCCGAGGGTCGAAGGCAGCAGTTCGAGCGCGGCGGCGGCGAAGGCGGCGTCCTCGATCACCGGCGTGACCGGGCCGCTTATGATTCTTTCCAGATCAATGACATCCGCGAACTTCTGAAGGTTCGGGCGCAGGGCGTTCCAGACCGTCTCACCCAGATCGCAGCCCAGGGCGGCAAGCCTCGGCTTCGCCGCCGCATAGTCCATCGCGTGCAGGGCCTGGGCGTTCAGCCGGTCGAGGTCGGCTGTGTCGTAGCGCGCCGGCGACCGGCCCATTTTCGAGAAGGAGAAGCTCTCGCCCAGGGCGGTGATCGAAGGCGCGATCTCAAGGGGGTCGGAGGTGCCGATGCGGCCCAGATGACTGGTGATGGCGATCGGCTCATAGCCCTGCTCGCGCATCTCGGCGATCGAGAGGGATCCCAGACGCTTGGACAGGGCCTGGCCATCAGCGCCGACCAGCAGGGGCATATGGGCGAAGGCGGGGACGGGGCCGCCCAGCGCTTCGAAGATCTCGATCTGCGCGCCGGTGTTGGTGACGTGATCCTCGCCCCGGATGACATGGGTGATGGCCATGTCGATGTCGTCGACCACCGACGGGAGGGTGTAGAGGAACAGGCCGTCCTCGCGGATCAGCACGGGGTCGGACATGGAGGCGGTGTCGACCTCGGCGTGACCGCGCGACAGGTCCTCCCAGGCGACGCGCTTGCCGTCCAGTTTGAAACGCCAGTGCGGCTTGCGGCCCTCGGCTTCAAAGGCGGCCTTGTCCGCCTCCGTCAGCGTCAGGGCGGCGCGATCATAGATCGGCGGCAGGCCGCGCGACAGTTGCACCTTGCGACGGCGATCGAGGTCTTCGGCGGTGTCGTAGCAGGGGTAGAGCCTGCCGGCGGCCTTCAGCCGCGCCGCGGCCTCTTCGTACCGGTCGAATCGCCTGGATTGATTGTGGCGTTCGTCCCAGACGAGACCCAGCCAGGCCAGATCGTCCTCGATGCCCTGCTCGAACTCGGGGGTGGAGCGGGCGAGATCGGTGTCGTCGATGCGCAGCACGAACGCGCCACCCCGCCCCTTGGCGAACATCCAGTTCACCAGGGCGGTGCGGACATTGCCGACGTGCAGCTTACCCGTCGGCGACGGGGCGAAACGAACCTTGACGGACATGCGACAGACCTTGGAAACGCGGGGCGCACAGGTCGCCCCCGCGGCCCCTCAAGTCAAGGCTCGCCGGCCCTCAGTCGTCGCGGTGGACGCGTTCGCGGCGCTCGTGCCGTTCCTGCGCCTCGACCGACAGGGTCGCGGTCGGACGGGCCTCGAGCCGGCCGAGGCTGATCGGCTCCCCGGTCTCCTCGCAGTAGCCGTAGGAGCCGTCCTCGATGCGGCGAAGCGCCTCGTCGATCTTGGAGATCAATTTGCGCTGTCGGTCCCGTGTCCGCAGCTCGAGCGCCCGGTCGGATTCGGAGGACGCCCGGTCGACGAGGTCCGGATGATTCTCCGTCTCCGCCTTCAGGTTGACCACCGTCCCCTTCGACTCGCGAAGGATTTCGTCCTTCCAGGCCAGAAGTTTGGCCTTGAAGTAAGCCAGTTGCCGCTCACTCATGAACGGCTCGTCTTCAGACGGCCGATAGGCGTTCGGCTCAATCACAGACGCCAATGCGTTCATCGCACTCACGCTTTCAACAGCGCCCCCCTGTGGCGCAGTGCTGCGTATAGGGATGACGAAGAGTCGCGGCAACAACGCTCGCGCGAGCGTGACCCGCGATGACCCGGTCAACGGGCGAGCGTGACATTTCTTCATCACCCACCCGGCGACGATCACGCTTTTGCGAAATATTTCACCGGCTTATGTTGCGCTGCGGCGAATATCTGCCTTGGCGAGCTCAACGGCGGCCCTCAGGTCGATCTGGGCCAACAGGCTGTTCAGCGCCGGATCGGCGTCAACGGGGCACTCCTCGCGCAGGGTGCGGCTGAGCCGGTCCAGCGCCCCCTCTCCCGCCTCGCCGGCCAGCAGCGCCAGCTTCAGCTCGTCCAGACGGTCCAGCAGGCCGCCGCCGCGGCGAACGGCGCGTCGCCGCCGCTCGGTGGCGTCCTCGACCCCCTGGAGCGCCATCAGGGCGGAAACCCCCGCCACGCCGGACACGCTGCCCGCGGCGGCTGCAGCGCCGGTCGTGGCCGCCGCGCTGGTCGAGGGCACGGAGAAACCGCCCGAGGCCCTGGCGGGACGGGCTCCCTGCGAGGAAGACGGGCCGGAGGGGCCGGTGACCTTCATGGAATGCGACTCCAGGACATGCCGGACCATCGGCGGAGCCGGGTCACCGTTTGGTTAACGCCCCGGCAGTTTCTGCCGGATCGCACCGACCGCCCGGTGAACATGTCTTGATTTTACGGCGTTTTTGGATTGGCACGGCGCTGGCATGGCCCGCCGCACAACAGTTCGCGGACCCCGTACCGATGCAGAAACTGCTCGCCTCCCTCCTGA
>CAZGPS010000023.1:0-20603 GCA_964527675.1 uncultured Brevundimonas sp.
CCCTGCAGGGTCCAGGTGCCCGAATTCACAGTGAGCAGTTCGGACCCGGAGATGTCGCCGACACGCTGTGTCGCTGTCTTGACCCCGGAGCTTCCCGCCAGGTTGACCGTATCCGTTCCGCCGCCCATCCGGATCACGCCCGTGATCGCCGAGCCGGTCGATAGATTGAGCGTGTCGGCCCCCGAGCCGAAAGCCACCGCGTTTCCATTGTAGGATCGGATGGTTCCAGAGTTATTGAGCGTGTTTCCGCTGTTCCCGAAATTGATGGTCGAAGCAGAACCCGTCGTGACCAGGGGTGTCTCGATAGTTCCACTGTTGGTGACGGTCGCGCCATCGGCGATGATGAATCGGGCCGACCCCGTCGGGTCCAGATCCAGGCTGGTCCCTGCCGCGAGGGTGGTCAGGCCGACCACCGAACCGGTCAGCTTCAGGCCTCCGCCGCTGACCGTCGTTCCGCCCGTATAGGTGTTCGCACCGGAGAGGGTGAGGACGCCGCCGTTCAGCTTGGTTACGGAACCCGTGCCCGAGATCGCGCCGGAATAGGTCACGTCGTTCGAGCGGTCGAAGATCACGGAGCCCGCATTGGCGATGTCGCCGCCGACGGCGCCGGTGGCTCCGCCGCCTGGCAGGAGGTTTACAAAGCCATCGATGTCCGGGGTCGAGTAGTTCGCACCGAGCCGCAGGACGCCCTGTGCGCCCACATTGAAGGAGCCCGCAGCATCGCCGGTGACGATCAGCCGGCCGTCTGTGACCGTGGTGAGGCCCGTCATCGTGAAGCCCGAGCCGAGCTGCATGACGCCGCCGCCGGTGAGCTCCAGCCTTCCGGAGCCGCTGAGGCGTACGTCATCGGCGGAGGTGTCTAGCCGCTGATCCGTCGTCCTCAGCAGGATCATCCCGTCGTTGACGACCGTCAGAATCCCGTTGGGAGATGAGATCTCGGCATTGTCGATCTCCAGTGTCGCGCCGCCGGCGATGGCGAGATCGGCCGTCTCCAGTTCGCCGGAAAGAGTCCAGTATCCGGTGTTCACATTGACGGATTCGGCCCCAAAGACGTCGCCGAAAGCCTGGCTCGCGGTCCTGCTGTTTGTTCCACCCGCCAGATTGACGCTGTCCACCCCGGCGCCCAGCCACACAGCGCCCGTAAGCGCGGAGTTCGTTGACAGGTTCAGCGTATCGTCGCCCGAGCCCGTCACTATGGCGTAGCCGGCCGCTGCGCCTGCGATGGACCCGCTGTTGTTGATGGTCACCGGTCCGGTCGCCCCGCCGAAGAAGACGCCGACGCCGTCCGGGCTGCGGATCACGCCCGTGTTGTTTACGGTGATGGGGCCGGATCGGACATTCGGCGCTGGTATGGCGATGCCGCCGAACGCCCCGCTGACCTGGATCGTGCCTGCGTTATTGACCACCGCACCGGTGGAGTCGCCCGTCAGAATGACCGCGCCCTGGTTGGTCGTGGAAACCGTCCCCCCCGCCTGAATCGTCACGACGTCGGATCCGCTGAACGCGATCTGTCCCGAGGTCTGGCCGACAGTGACCGTCTCGTCGGAGGCGAAGGTGCTGGTCGGAAAACACCCCACCATCACCGAAGCGAGCAAACGACAACGCACCGAAAAACGACCGGCAGACATGGCGGCTCCCCCCGACAATCGACGCCCCTTGGCGGGAAAAACTGTGGCGGGGAACGGGGTTCTGCGTAACCTGTCAATTCCTATAGGGAGGGGTGGTCGCGGGGGCTCACCCCACCGTGATCATTTGATAAAGCATGGCCTTGGCCACGGCCTCCGGCAGAGTCCGCGCGGCCAGTTTGCGGCGGGCGTCCCGGAGGTGAAGGTTCACCGTCACTTCCTTGATCATCAATCTGTCGGCCACCTGTCCGGCCCGTAGTCCAAGGGCCACGCCCTGCAGGCACTCGCGCTGGCGATCCGACAGGGGAAGCGCACCCTCACGGCGGCGCAACAGCTCGCCGGACAGGCTGGCATGAAGGACATGAGCCAGGGCGATCAGGTGCGGGGCGTGGGCCTGCGTAATCCGTGCGGCCTCATCCTCGCCGAGGCTGGAGCCCATGACGATCCCCGCCGCGGGCAGGCGATCGCGCCAGGGGCCGGGCAAAGGGGTCAGCAGGCCGCTCTGCAGTCCGGCTTCGCGCGCCTCTTCGGCGATCACACGGTGTCTGAAATGCTCCGGATGGCTGAGGCGGTAGAATTTCGGATCGAACCGCCCGGCGCGGACGTGGGCGACGATGTCATCGTCCATGTCATATCGCTGGGCGGAATAGTGCTCGATCCAGTCGATCCTCATGGTCGACATCGAAGGGTCGCCGCGTGCATCCATGCGGCCAAATGTATTGAGGTCGAGAAAGGCGTAGTTGATCTGATCCAGGCCGATGTCTGCGAGACCGGCGGTAAGCGCGGCCCACTGGGCCTGCGGCGTATCCCCCTCCATCAACGCCGCGAAAGTGCCTGATAGCGCGTGCTCCACAGCCCCCCCCCCCGCACAATGCCTCACAAGCAGCACTATCGTTCTCGAATGTCCATGCCAATCGGCGCCTGCGCCAACGACCTCGCGGCGAGCCTTGATACGGACAGTCCGATACTGCCGACGTCCTGTCAGCGTCCCGGAGCTGGGACGGCGGTATCCCGTGATCGATGAACAGGCCATCGACGCCGGCCCCGGCTCTGCCCGCCCCGCGCCCCGCTGAAGCCCGTGGGCCACGCGGATGAAGGCGCCCGATCTGGCGCCCCATCATCACCAGCTGAGACGCGCTCCGACGCGGACCGCGTATCCATCCACATCGCCATGAAGCGACTCGCCCTGGACAAAGCCCTGGATCGCCCCGGCGCCGATGTTCGCACCCACGCTGATCTGGCTCCACCCCCCAACCGATTCATCGACGACGTCGATGGCGTCATGGGACAGAACGATCCGTGAGGCGTTCTCGCCGTCGAATTCATTGAGCCGATGCAGGCCGATATACGGCTGAACGATTGCGCCGCCAGACAGCTTCAGAGCCCGCGACATCCTCAAGCCGGCCTTGCCCAGAACACTCGTGGTGTCGCCGAATTCGATCCGTCCCGCCTCATCCTGGATGTCGCCCAGGTCGGTTTGCGTCCAGGCCAGCGAGACCTGGGGTTCGATCACCCAGCCTTCGCCCGCCGGCAGGCGCCACGCGGCGTCGATGCGGGCCCCGATCGTGTCGCCTGACGATCCGTCCTCCAGATCCGCGGAGGACCAACGGTAGTCGAGGTCAAAGAAGTCCGCCTTGACGAGGCCGGCGATCGACAGATCTCCCAGCGTCCACTGGGCGTAGCCGCCGACGCCAACGCCATCGAAAGTGGACCGGTCGCCGTTGGACTGGAAGACCAGCTCGGTCCGGCCCAGGCTCGCCGCGAGCCCCATGACAAGGTCGCCCCCGGCCAACCGCGTTCCAACATCCGCGCCGAACTGGACGCCCCGGGTGTCGACGTCGTGGCTGAGATCGACGGCCTCTGGCGCGGCCCCTCCGGTATCGAGCATGCGTCGGCCATCGACCTGCTCGGAGCCGGTGAATACCTGGCCCCACAGCTGCGCCCGTTCACCCCGGGGCAGACCCATGCCGGCGGCGTCGCGCATTTCGTCGAACCGCGCCGAGATAACGTCCGCGGAGCGTCGCCACTGTGTCTGGGCGCCCGAAGCCACCTTGGTCGGCTCGTAGGCCTGATCGGCCACCTGCGCCATCAGACGATACTCGCGCGACGCCGCATCGTACTGCGTGTCGAAATCGAGGAAGCCGCCGCCGATGGCGCGCACTTCCACTTCCGTTCCCGTCTGCTCGGACCCGGACCGAACCAAGGTCACACCGGTGTCGCCCAGACGCCCCGCGCCTTGCACCTGAAGCTGGACTTCCAGTTGTCCGTCCACCGAACCCACGATCAGCCGGTCGGCGACGGCGCCGGTCTGTCTCAGATCGAGATCCATTTCGACACGGCCGCCAGCCTGGGTTGCGAACGCCCCGCCGAACGTCATGATGTCGCCGGCGACTCCGTTGGCGAGATCGACAAGACCGGCGTTGTTGAAGCGCTCCAGATTGGCGAACACCGCCTCCACCGGCGCGCTGGACTCTGCCAGGGCTACGACCCCCGTATTCGTGAACACGTCGGCCCCCGCGCCGAAGTCGCTGACTCCCCGCGCCCGGAACGTGCCGGAGTTGGTCACCGTATCCGCGCTGTCGGTCAGATCGATGCGGCCGACGATGACCCCGCTGTTGACGACCGTCGCGGCGCCGCCATCGACGTCCATGGCCAGACCGCTGGCGGACGAGATCGTCCCCCCATTGGTCACGCGCGTTCCGTCGGCGGACGTCAGGTCAAGCGCGAGAGCCCCGCCCGAGACGCTGGCGCCGGTGGCGATATCCACCGTGACAGTCCCGGCGCCCAGCAACCGGGCTCCGACGCCGGTCGCCTGAAGCTGCTGTCCAACGTTCAGAACGACACTCGCCCCTTCGGCCAGTACGCCATTTGAGCCGGCGCCGGAGACGACCACCCGCCCGAGCGCAAGAGCCGCATCGCCTGCGGCGATGACGGAGACGCCGTCCGCATTGGCGCCGGTGGTTGCGACAGAGGACAGGCCAACGTCCACCTCGCCGGCCGCGGTCCTCGATTCGACGACCAGACCGCGGGCGCCGGCGCCGGCGGTGGTAATGGCGCCCATCCGGGCGACGACGTCGGTCGCGGCCGACAGATAGACCCCATGCGTCGTTTCCCCTGTCGTGGCGACGTCGCCGCCGACACGCTGGCCGCCGATGATGGCGCCGCCCACGAGCGTGACAGCGCCCCCGGCGCTTTCCAGATGAATGCCGCTGAAGCCGACATCGCCCGAGGTGAGGACATTTCCGGTGTGGACCGCGATGTCGCCCTGATCGGCGGTCGCATGAATGCCGCCGGCGTTCGCGGTGACGTCGCCCGTGGTGAGGGTGACCGAGCCCGCGCCCGTGGCCGCGGCGACCACGCCCCGCGAGCGCAGGCCGGTCACGTCCACGGCGCCGGTCGCAATGACGAGATCGCCGTCGGCGGTCGCCATGACACCGTGGGAGTCTGCGCCCGTGGTCGTGAGGGCTCCGGTGACGGTGATATCGATGTCGTCACCGACGATCTGCATGGCCGTCGCTCTGGAACCGCTGGTCGACACCCCGCCCACCGTCGCCGAAACGCTCCCGCCGCTGGCGGTGATCCCACGCCCGTCATCGCCCATGGTGGAGACCTGGCCCACCGTGATCACGGTGGATCCGGCATTCTGGACCGAAATGCCCTGGGCGAAGCGTCCCCGGGTCGAGACGTCGCCAAGCGTCAGGGCCATCGCGCCGCCGGCGCCGCTGATGAGCGCGGAAACCGCAGTGTCCCAGGTCGTGACGTCGCCCGCGACGACGGTCAGCGATCGACCTTCGCCGGCCCCGGCATCGACGCCGCGGGCCCCCGGACCGCCCGTCTCGATATCGCCCGTATCGATCGACACATCGCCGGCGAGGCTCAAGGCGGTGATGGCGTTGGAGCCCTGGAGGCTCGTTCTGACGCTGGTCGCCCGGATGGCGATGTCGCCGTCGCTCTGGGCGCTGATCGCTCTCGACGCCTGCCCGCCCGTCGTGACCGCGCCCGCGGTTATGTTGATCGGCCCCGAGGCCTGAACACCGATCGCTGACGCGTTGAAGCCTGCCGTCGTCACATCCCCGACCGTGAGGTCCACACTCGCCGCGCCGGCGACACCGTCGCCGCTTGCGATAACGACCCCGTCGGAATTGTCCCCCATCGTCGAAACGGAGCCGATATCAAGCGTCACCCGCGCCGCATCGCCGATCCGCACGGCGGTCGCGTTCTGGCCGGTCGTCGAGACCGATCCCGTCACCTCGACGTTCACATCGCCAGAGCTGGCCGCCTCGATTTCAAGCGCATCCGAATCCAGGCCCGATGTCGTGATTCCGGTCGCGGTCAGGGTGATCGAGCCGGGGCTTTCCACCGCCATGCCATCCGCGTCATCGCCCGTGGTGGAGACCTCGCCGAAGTGAGCTGTCACATCTCCGGCAGCCGTCAGGGCGACACCGATGGTTTCGTCGCCGGTCGCGGTGACGTCGCCATCGACGCGACGGCCTTCGCTATCCAGAGCGCCCCCCGTCACCGTGATCGAGCCGCCGTAGCTCTGAAGGCTCAATCCGCGAGCGCCTCGTCCGCTGGTCTCGATGGATGTGAAGGCCAGGACGACATCGTCCTGTGCATCGACGACGACGGCATGACCAACCTCTCCCGTCGTCACGATCGACCCGGAATCGATCGTCGCGCCGCCTCGGGCGAAGACCTGGATTCCCCCGTCGGCGGCCACGATCGAATCGCTGTTGATCCGCACGTCGAAGGCGTCGTCGACCACGATCCCGACGCCGGCGTCGGGCATGGAAATCGAGCCGCTGTCCACCGTGGCGTCACCGCCCGCGCTGGCGCGAATGCCTCGATACATGGCTCCCGTGATGGAGCCGCTTGAAACCACGATGTCGCCGGTCGCGCTGCCGTCAATGCCGGTCGAGGAGAGCGACGAGCTGGAAAGTTCGATCGTCCCGCTGGTCACCGTCACGCCGCGGCCGTCCGCGAAGATGCCGCTTAGGTCCGCGGTGATGTGGTTCGCCGACACGACGGCATTGCCATCAACAGCGTAAGCCTGAAGACCATAGCCCCCCGGAGCCAGGGCCTCGATACGGTCAACCGTGACCGAGACCGATCCTGGTCCTCCGGTGTTGACGGCGTTGACTGCCCCCCTGAGGATACTGCCGTCCGCTGCGTCGAGGACGATCGCATCCGGGCCATACAGGTTGACCTCGCCATCGATCGTAACGCCCGGCTCGATAGTCAGCGTAAAGCCGCCCGTCGTTCCGTAGAAAACGCCGTTCGGATAGGGGCCGCCGGCGACGGTGCAGACGGCGGTACCGCCCGGCGTCGCGGCTCCGCACTCGTCCTGGGCCGCCGCTGGCGACGCGACGGCCAGGACGACAAGCGAACAGCCCAGGGCCGTGCTTATCATCAGGCCTCTGGACCGATCGCGCTGTCGGCGGACGACGGATCGAAGACTGGCGGCTGAACGCATGGAATACCCCCGGCAATGACGGCAAAGGCTGCGCCGCCTTCGCCTCCCGGGTCTGGCCGCATCGCAGTTCGGGGCTGATTGTCTGACCGGGAGCGCGGCGGGAGTGGCTTTGCGACCGGCGGGGCGGTTTTTTCGATGAACGACGACGGCGACGCCCACGGCCTGCACGACACCCCGGTCGCGGCCACCCCCGATGCAGGGGGCCCCGAAGCCGGATCAGAAAGGTCCAGTCACGGCGACCTGATTTCACAAAGAACTATCGGAGGGTTTCCGGAGCCTGTCTCTCAGTCGTCCGGCCCCACCCGCTCGGCCGCCTCCGGATGCGAAGCGACCAGTCGCCGGTATCCGGACGGTGACATCCCGTATCTCTGGCGAAAGGCGCGGCTGAGGTGGGGGGCGTCGCTGAACCCCAGCCGGTGAGCGATGTTGCCGACCGATTCGGCGCGGTTGACATCAAACAGGGCGACCCGCGCACGCTTGAGACGTTCAGTTGTAATATAGGACTGGACGCCGCCGTCGGGGTGAAAGGCGGCGAACAGCCTCGCCCGGGACACCCCGAGCGCACGAGCGAGGTCTGCGATGCTGACATCGCGGCTCCCCAGGCTCCGTTCGATCTTCTCTATGGCCCGCGCCCGCAGGGCGTCCGCCGGGCTGGATCGAACCGGCCGGTTGGGTCGAACCTCTCCGATGGCGATGGAGATCAATTCGAGGAACACCCGCCCGAGCCGATCGGCGTCGGCCAACCTGAGGCGTGGCAGGGCCCGGTGAACCTGCGCAGCATGCGAGAAGAGCATCGCCGCCGCATCGCCGCTGACCGCCATCCCGTGCAGGTCGTCCAGGTGCGAGAAGCACTGCAGCGCGACCGGCCGCGCGATAATGAGATTATAGGTCCGGCTCGCCGTCGACACATGCAGGGACGGCCGCGCAAGGTCCTGAATGTGGAAGGTCCCCGCCGCCTCCCGGAAGGCGCGTCCGTCCATGTCGCCGTGAGCATGACCCTCGATCATCATACTCAGGACAATCGGATCGAAGTCCGAGCCCCGGATATCCTCCATCCGCCGTTCCCAGCTCATGCCGGTGATCTCGGTGCAGACGAACGTAACCGGTCCGAGCTGCGCCGACTCCCAGCGGGTGTTGAAGGGCTCAGACGGCTTGGTGCGAAAGATCGATGCCGAACTTGGCCAGCCACGCTGCGACCATGCAGCGTACCGCTCCGCTGCGGGAAGGTTCGAAGTCGAGAAGCCGAGCACGGGGATAGGGTCCCGGTCTGCCGCCAGTGCTTTCGGATCGGCGGCCTGTTTCACGCGAACTATTACCCTCCGGCAAACACCCGGCGTGACCGCTGTAGCCGGTATTGGAACGCTGGTGCAACTATGAGTGACGGCGATCCAAGCAAGGCGTTGCTGTTTGGGATAGCGAAGGCGCTGCGGAGGACTCGCCCACCGCAGCAGGGGCGGCGTGTGGAGCGATGTCCGTGCATGAGGACCACCCGGATGCGTCCGGGCCGGCAGGCGGTCTCCGACCGATGCCGACCCCGATCCATCCGCCATCGGAGGTCCTCGGCAGGACCAAAACCCGGGCGGTACCCAATTTCGGGGTTTGCGTCGGGACCCAGATGGTTAATCCGCATTATCAACCTAAGGTCGGACTCTCAGTGGTTTGTGTGGCGCCTGCTGGCGGGGTGAGTAACGGAGCGTCGACGGGTCCGCATGACGCGGACCTGGCGGCGTGGCGCGGCAGTCCTGCTCTCCTGAAGTGGAGCCTCGGTCGCTGCCAGCCCCTGTTCCTTGTCACGCCCTCCCTGAAGCTCCTGGATCTGAACCTGGCGGGCGAGTCCCTGGCAAGGGCGGGCGGGGACATTCAGCCCCTCGCAGGGCATTTTTCTTTCTATGACAAGGCGCGGACGGCAGATCTGCGCGCCTTTCTGGAGACTGGCGGGGTCGGCGCGGCCGGATGGTCGTACCGGCGTTCCGATGGCGCGTTCGTCGTCGTCCACGTCGAATGGCTCCCGCCCGACCCGACTGATACGACGGAGCCGCTCGTCGCCCTCACCTTCCACCCGGCCGGACTGGATCAGAGATATGTCTGGGCGGAGTTCGCCCACCACTTCGACCTGACCCGATCGGAAGCGGCGATCGTCAGGCGGTTGATCGGCGGCGAGACCCCCTTTGTCGCGGCCGAGGCCCTTGGCCTTTCGATCGAGACCGTGCGAACCCACATCCGGCGAACATATCACAAGCTCGGAATCAGTAGTCGCGAACAACTGTTCTCGATCATCGCGCCATTTCGCATTGGGTGATACTTCCCGCTTCGCCTGTCGCCCCGGCCTGCGGCGTTTGTCAGGTGATTGTCCTGACTTCGGCGACAACCGGGAAGGCCTCGTATTGCAGCGTCACCCTCAGGACGATGCCGCCATTCCCGTCGCGGACCTCGACTTCGTGCTGGCCTTGCTGGTCCCCGCTGAGATCGATCGCATGCTCGACTGCGGCGTGAATCGCGGCGTTGCGCACGGCGAGGCCTGATTCAAGCCGCAGACCCACGTCATCGCGACTGCGAAGCCCCTTCCAGACCACATCGAAGAAGAATTTGTCGGTTTGCGGCATTGGCGGGTCTGCGGTGATCACAGGTCATGGTCAGGAACCGTGTCCAGACAACAGAGGGGAACACGCTTTGGCGACCGGCGCTATAAATAACTTGTAGCCGCCAGGGCGCGTCACTCATGAGCGGGCAGCAGGATCCCGATCCGGGTTGAGGCCCCCGCGCGGTCGTCGATCAAGGCCTGTCGCTGGAGGGGGAAAACGCCCGCGCGTTCAGCCCTCGCCCGGAGACCCGTTCGCTACACCCGGTTACAGGACGCAGAGAGGGCTTACGGCGACGAACAGCTGTTCACGATTGGCGACGCCGAGCTTCTGGTAAGCGCGCCGTACGTCTGTCCGGACTGATTCTACGCTGACTCCCTGTTCCGCCGCCAGTTGCTCGGCGCCTCGCCCGACACGAGGCCGCGCACGGTCGCCGTTTCGGCAGGCGTGAGACCAAACACATGACCGAGATCCGCCCACACCGGAGCCACCGGTTTGTCCCCGCCGTAGAACAGGATCCCGAAGGTCCAGTCGCCACGCGATCCCGCCACCTTCTGGATTCGCACCAGCAGTCGCGGCTGCTCCGGCGGGTCGTAGACCCACAGTCGCGGCTCATCGCCCAGTTGACTGGCGATCATCCGCAACTGCCCCGATCGTTCCTGGTCAGCCCAGACGAGCGGTTCACCGATGCGCCCGCGCGGATCGACCCGGCCGAGCAGGTCCGCGGCCGCCTGGTTTCGCCACAGGATCACGAAGTCAGGCGAGGCCAGCACGGCCGGAACGCGAAACTGGTCCCTCCACGCCGCCAGATGGTCCTCGACTACCGACGGGACGACCGCGTCGTCCACCCATCCCGCGCGCATACTGGAACTGTCCCGAACTCAAACCCTGGTGGCCAAAGGCCTGCCTTGAGAGTGCATCCGGAACTTCTGCGAGGAGCCTTTGGTTCCCTGGACAAGACCCGGGCCCCGGACGCCGTCGGCGTCAGTCCGGCGAGACCCTGGCGGCGCCCGGCCCGTTCGGCAGGCTCGCGCCGATTCTGGCTGAACCGCCAATTGCCGCCCGCCGCGCCGGTCCGACAAGGTCAGGGCAGACGGGCCGTTTCTCCTGATATTTCAACGGCAGGATGGTGAATAGTCGCCAAGGAAGAAGCATATCAACCATAAGTAGTCGCCTCCCCGGTGAATGCGACAGGGCTACCCAAATCTGGGGACGCCGCCTCGCAGGCCAACAAATAGGTTCGGGTTAAGGAAACGTTAAGTTTTCGGCTTCCCGGGGACGCGGTCCACAGACCGAATTCTGTACGGAAGGTCCGGAACTCAGGACGCGCCGGGTGTTCATCCTGCGCATCTGGGTCACCCGCGCCCTGTTCCCCGACAAGCCGACGCCTCGGGAGAAGACCGCCTTACCGGCGGCCCGCACGGCAGGTAGCGGATTGGAACGGTCGATGTCTTGGTTATCTACGGGTCTTCCCTGGCGCGGCGCGGCCGGCCTGGCGGCGATGCTCGCCACCACCTTGCCGACCCCGGCCTTGACGGCCGTCGCCGGGGCGTCCGCCCCGGACGAAAATCAACCGCGCATTGAGGCGTCGTTCACCCGCATTGAGCTGGCTCTGTCGGGCCGGATTCCCGCCAGCTGTCAGCTGTCCGGCGGCGAAGGCATCGATCTTGGCGAGCTGTCAGGCGGCGAGCAGGTCCAGGGTCGCTTCGGTCTCGACTGCAACCTGCCCTTTGATCTCGGCTTCCAGTCCTCGCGCGGAGGTTTGGCTCACCTCACCCATCCCCAGGGTCAGGGGCCGTTCGCCGGCACCCTGGGGTACACATTGAACGTCAAGGTGCCGACGCGGATTTCAGCCAGCCAGGGCGGAATGCTTGAGGCCAGCTTCACCAGCGATGAACTGGTCAACAGGCGGACCCTCAGCAGCGGCGAGGCGATCGCCGCCGGCGGAGGCGCCTTCGTTCTTCGCACCGCCCGGCCGAACGGCGCCGGCCTTCTGGCCGGCGACTATTCCGAAACCCTGACAGTGACGGTGGCCTCGAGGTTATAGACCGTTGCAAGACCCAATAACGGCAAGCACTAAAACTAATCAATAAAGAGTACTGATGTACTGTTTGCTGCTGAATTCAGCATTAAAATGTACCTTGCTAGTTGAAACTGCTCCGCCAGAGAATAACATTGTCATTTGGACTTGACCGAAAACGACAATGACCGTAGGAAAGCTGCGGGCCCGGCAAAAACACTCGTCCTGGTCGATACAATTTCGCTCAACCAATAATTGGAGACTTACGATGAAGATCGCACACCTTCTGGCCGGCGCCGCCGCGCTCGCCCTGACCGCCGGCGCCGCCAACGCCCAAAACGTCTCGACCATCACCCAGCAAGTGTCGGGAAGCGCTTCGCAAGGCGCGGCCAGCGACAGCTCGGGCGCCACTTTCAACCTCTCGGCCACCGTGGCTGAAGACTGCAGCTTCTATACGGGCGGCGGCGACGTCGACGTCGATTTCGGCACGCTGGGCATCTACAACACCTCGGCCCAAGGCCTCGCCAACGCCTTCCGCATGACCGGTGACGCCACCGCCACAGTCGTCACCAGCGTTGCCGGCTGCAACACCGCCAACAGCGTCGAAGTGGTCAAGAGCGGCCGCGCTCTCGGCATGCGTACCGACAACGCCAGCGGCTTTGACACCAACACCTTCCAGGCCAACCTGCCCTACCGCGTGACCGCCAGCTACACGGCCACCGACGGCATGCTGACGGGCGCCGGCGTTCCGCGCCGCGTTCGGGTCAACACGGGCGAAGGTCGTGACGCGCAGCGCCAGGGCGCCTTCAAATCGCCGATGACGCTGGAGTTCTACGTCCCCGCCGCCCAGAAGGCTCTGGTCGCCGGCGAGTACACCGACAGCGTCGAAGTGACCCTCAGCGCCCTCTAGGAACCGCGCTGTCGTAAAGACCAGTGGGGCGGTTCTTCGGAGCCGCCCCATTTTGGTTGAGAAGCGCCCAATCGGGGCGCCCCAGTTCTGCCTGTCCGGGAAAACCCCGCGGAGCAAGATATGTCGAAGTCTTCCAGCTGGTCCCGGGCCGCGACGCGATTCGCCGCCACGATCTGCATTGTCGCCGTCTGTCTGGTGTCGCCGGCCGAGGCCATGCGGGTCTCACCCATGGTCGCCGAGCTGGTCACCACGGGCGTTGGCTCCGCCGCCCGGATCGAGGTCGGAAACATCGGCAGCGAAGCCTTGCCCTTCGAGACGCGGATCACCGAATTGACCGTCGGTCCCGACGGCGAGTTCGTCGAGATTCCGGGCGATGAAAATTTCCTGGTCTTCCCGCCCCAGGGCCTGGTTCCGGTCGGTGGTCGCCAGGTGGTCCGCGTGCAGTGGGTCGGCGAGCCCGATCTCGAGAATTCACGCGCCTACTATCTCTGGGTCCGGCAACTGCCGGTTTCGACCGACGTCGACAAGCCGGCTGTCACCGAGAACGTCGCTGTTTCGGTCAAGGTGCTTTACACGATGAAGGCCCTGATCGTCGTGGCCCCCCCTGGGGCGCGGCCTATCGTCGAGGTGGTGTCGGTTCGGGCGGTCGACGTCAGGCCCCCGGCTCCCCAGATCGATCCCGGCCTGACCGGCGGGATAGAGGCCGCCCCGCCGCCATCGACGCCCGGCCTGGAGGTCATGGTCCGCAATACCGGCAAGCGCTACGCCTTGATGAGCGGGGCCACATGGATTCTTGAAGGCACGGGCCTTGACGGTCAGCCCCTGTCCCAGACGCTGACCAGCGGCGATATTGCGGGATCGGTGGGTGTTGGCTACCTGCCCCCGGGGGGCGGCGTTCGCACCGTCCAGTTGCCAACGGCGACACCCTTCGACCCGGCGCGACCCGTGACGGTCCGGTTCACGCAATGAGCCGCAGGCGGGGGGAGATCTCTATCGTCGCTCTTCTGGTCGCCTTGGGTGGGCCGGCGGGGTTGGCCTTGGCCAACAACAGCAACCTTGTTCTTCCCTATGCGCGGGAGACCTGGGCCCACGCTGGCGCCATGCAGCCGGGCGAATTAGCCCCGGACGTCGCGTCGCCGGACGAGGCTCCGATCAACGCTCAGGACCCGCCGCGAAGGGATATCAATCCTTACGACCGCGATGTCCCGATCACCGTGCCCCTCACCTTTAATCGGCGGCCGCTCGGGGAACTGCCGGTGCTGCTAACGGCCGACGACCGCTTTCTTGTCGACTCGGCCAGCTTCCTCAATCTGATTGCACCGCTGCTTACCGAAGAGGGTCAGGTCGAACTCAGCGCCCGACTGGCCGGCATCGACCGGTTCCCGTCCGAGGAGTTGAATGCAGCCGGCATCACCCTGGCCTATGATCCCGAACAGCTGGCGGTTCTGGTGCTGCGAATCGATCCGTCGCGTCGGGCGCTCGAGGCGCTGTTCAACGGCGGCAAGCGCGAGCCGGTTGGCGCCCCGCCCGAGGACTTCAGCGCCTACCTCAGCACCAATCTGCTGCTGGAGCGGCGGGATACCACGGGTAATGTAGGCGCGCCGGGCGTGCTGATGACCGGCGCCATTCGCTACAAGTCCCTGGTGTTCGAGGCCGACATCCAGGGGCGGGAGAACCTCGTCACCGGCGACTATTCTGTTGACCGGCGCTACGCCCGCTTCGTCTATGACCAGCCCGAGGCCTACCGCCGTTGGTACGTCGGCGATCTTGACCCCGAGACCCGGGGACGTCAGGGCTTCGTCGAAATGGGCGGTTTCGGCGTCGATCGCCGCCGCAGCCGCTTCGACTCATTCCGCAACAGTGTCCTTTCCAATGCCCGGCGCCTCGTCCTGCAGCAGGACTCCACCGTGCGGGTGTTCCGAAACGGGGTGTTGTTCGAGGAATTCCGCCTCGACGCGGGCCAATACGACCTCAGTCAGCTTCCGCTGACGACCGGCAGCAACAATGTCGAACTTGAAATCCAGAACCAGGCCGGCCTGCTGGAGCGGGTAGCCTATTCCGCCTACCTCGACCCCATCGATCTGGATCCCGGCGACTACGAATACGGCGCCTATCTCGGTGTGACGAGCGAGGGGACCTTCGGTTCTCCGGACTATTCCGAAGGCGACCTGGCCTTCACCGGCTATTGGCGCAAGGCCTTTGTCGATCGACCGGCCCTCGGCTTCGGCCTCCAGGCTTCGGAAGCGGTGCAAGCCGGATTCGTCCAGACCCAGCTGGTGCTGGGCAACGGCGGCCAGATCCAGCTCGATGGGGCCGCGAGCAACTCCGATTCGGGGGCCGGCTATGCTTTCGCCGTCGGCTACAATCAGTTCGTCTCCCGCGGAGCGATCAGCGACAGCTGGACCGTGGTCGCGGACTATACGTCCGAGGACTACGCCACCCTCGGCAACGTGGTCCCGCAGAACGCCGTCGCATGGAACATCAGCGCCAGCTATTCGCGAACCTTTTCGCCAGAGCTCAGCGTCACCAGTTCGGCATCCTATCAGATCAGCCGGGACGACCGGGTTCCGGACGCCTACAGTTTCAATGCGACTGCCAACTATCGAGTGTCCCCACAGTGGACCGTGCAGGCCGGCGTTGAATACCTGGACCTCGGCAGCCGCTTCGGCGGCAGCCGCCGCGAGGGAGGCGGGGTCACCTTCGCCCTGATCTGGCAGCCGCGCTACGACCGCCGGGCCGACGCCCGCTATTCCTCGGCCCGCAACTCCGGGTCGGTCAGCTACCGCCAGTCGGCGGACAACCGGGTCGGGGCGGTCGGCTACGCCCTTTCGTCGAGCTATAATGACGGTCCGGCCTCGGTTTCGGGTCAGGTCGACTATGTCGGCAACCGCTTCGACGCCAGCCTCGTCCACAGCAGCTTCGGCCGCAGCTTCGGCGACATCACCGACGGGCAGGTGACCACCCTGCGGGTAGGCTCCGCCATCGCCACAGCGGGGGGCAAGGTCGCCATCGGACGGCCGATCTTCGACAGCTTCGCCATCCTCTACCCCCACGAATCGCTGGACGACCGCCAGGTCATCGTCGGCGAGAGCTTCGAAGGCGGGCGCTACAGCGCCAGCAGCGGCGCCTTCGGCCCGGCCCTGACCGGGGTCCTGACCTCCTACGTGAACCAGCAGGTCCGCTATGACGTCAAGGACGTGCCCGTCGGCTACGATATCGGCGACGGCGTGCTGCGCGTGCGTCCCACCTATCGCAGCGGCTATGCGATCGAAGTCGGCAGCGCCGCCTTCGTCAGCGCGCTCGGCCGGCTGGTCGGCAACAATGATCGCCCCGTGGCCCTGGTCTCCGGACGCGTGACCATGGTCGGCGCCCCCGACGCCGAACCGAAATTGTTCTTCACCAACACGGTCGGCCGGTTCGCCGTCCAGGCCCTCGAGCCGGGGCGGACCTACCGGGTCGAGCTGTTCACCAATCCCCCGGTCCAGTTCGAATTCACTGTTCCTGAAGACAATGAAGGCCTGCTCGACCTGAAGGTCATTTCCGTGCCGCTCGACATCGTCGAGGACTGACGCAAAGGATGCTGTCCATGTCTTTCCGCTCCGCCGCACTCGCCGTCGCCACGCTGCTGGCCGCCGTCGCCTCCACCAGTCAGGCGCACGCCGACTGTCGCCTGACGATCGAACCTGGCCAGGACCAGTGGACGATCCGCCATGATCCGTTCGCCCAGGATGCGGCCCAGCGTCAGTTTGACGTGGCGCTGTTCAACCAGGGTGACAGCCCTTGCGAGGGTCGCATCCAGATCGATCTGCGAGGCGAACAGTATGGTCTCGCCAAGGCAGGAGAGGCCGGCCGGATCGCCTACGCCCTGATCGATGAACGCGGCGGCGCGGACGTCACGCCGCGAAGCGGTCGGGACGCCCGGCGGCTCAACGCCCGTCCGGTGACTCTCGGTCCGGGCGAACGCAGCCTGATCCGCTTCACCTTCGTGCCTGATACAGGCGACCGGCTGTCGGCCGGCGCCTATGTCCAGGACGCCTTCATCTCCGTCGAGGACGCGATGGGCGCGTCCATGGCCGAGCGGCCGGTGACCCTGTCGCTCAATGTGGCCTCGGCGGCGCTGATGGGCTTGAAGGGCCAGTTCCAGCGCAGCAATGGCATGGCGCGAATCGATCTTGGCGACCTCCAGTCCGGGGCCCGGTCCCTGCGGACCTCCCTGTTCGTCCTCAGCACCGGCGGCTACAGCGTAAGCGTCACCTCTGACAACGGCGGCCGGCTGCGGCTCGGCTCGAGCGACTGGTATGTCGACTATGTCCTCGGGCTCGACAACCACGTTATGGACCTGACGTCCGGCGCGACCCTGACGAAGCCGTCCCGCCGCGCCCAGGCCGACGACTACGATCTCAGTGTCGATATCGGCTCGGTCGCCGGCAAGCGGGCGGGGGAATATACGGACGTCCTGACCTTCACGGTCGCCGCCCTCTAACGAGGCCTGTGCCGGATCAGATCGGCTGGATTGTCAGGGTCAGGACCAGGGGCGCGCTGAGCTGCACTTCGTCGAACCGGTAGTCGACCGTGCGAATCGTCGCCATGTTCGAACGGCGCAGCAGCTGCTGACCGGAGCTGGACAGGTCGATCATCTGGCCGCCGTACAGGAGCCGGGCCGTTTCCGCGGTTTCGAGAGGCCGGTAGCTGGCCGAGACCGTGAACCCGCCCGGGCTGTTGCAGGCCTCGACGACACTGCCCGACTGGCCCGCGCTCGCCAGAACCGTTCCCGCCGGTTCAACCCAGCAGGCGACCGGCACGGTCGCCCGGAGCCGGTAGGATCCGCTCGCCGGCCCGTCACCCGACTGGGCCGCGGCGCTGCCGGCAAGCAAGACCGTTGCAACTCCGAAGATGGGGAGAAGCCGTCTGGTCACTTGGAAACGTGTCATGGGGCACCTGTGTATTGCCCATCTACCTTGGTCGCGAGGTCTTAAATTCCCGCGATCGGTTAGACTTAGCGGCAGTTAACCACATCGAAGCCCGTCTGGCGAACAACGTTCGCCCGTTCGTGGCGTTTGAAAACGCCGTCCGGCACGTTCGGGTCTTGTCGCTGGCGGACAATCTCCGGCAGCCCGGATCACCGCCGGCGGCGGCGTCCGACTGCCCCCGCGCCCTTCGGCGCGGGGGTTTGGCGCGATCGGGACCCGACTCAGCTGATGCGGGCGGCGATCCCGGTCAGGGTCTCCTTCAGCCCCGCCTGACTCCGGGCGGCCGGGCCGGAGCCCGACACCTGAACCGCGTCGGCGAGGGCGCGCAGCTGGCCGGCGACGCCGGCGTCCTTGCCGCCGCCATCGATCGCGGCCGTCGCCTGGTCGAGAGCCGCCGCAATGCGGGTCCGCGTCTCGACCGGCATGGCGTCGGCGCGCGCCAGCTGGTCGAGATAGGCGCGGGCCACCACCGGGTGGGCGGGCCAGGTGACCGGGAACTGCTGCTGCGGATTCACCGTGCCGCCCTGGTCGGCCATCATCGCCGCGGCGATCTCGTTCTCGCTCAGATGCTCGCTGGGTTGCAGCGCCAGAACGTCCAGACCGCGCGCGATCTCCGAGCCGTAGATGCGGCCATTGTACCAGTAGACGGACCAGAAGCCGCCCATGGTGCCGTGCTCCTCATTGACCGGCCCGCGATCGAAATAGGCGATCTCGTGCGGGTTGGCGGAGTCGGTGAAGTCGCTGATCGAGATGCCGCCCTGGTACCAGGCCTGGACGAACAGATCGCGACCCGGGACCGGGACCAGAGAGCCGTTGTGGGCGACGCAGTTTTCCTTGTCCGTCTGCGGCGCCGGCAGCTTGTAGTAGCTGCGGAACACCAGCTTGCCGTCGACGATGTCATAGATGGCGTTGGCGCCCCAGGTGCGGGGATCCTGCACCCGGCAACGCGGCCGGCCGCCGCCGCCCCACTCATCGGTGAAGACCACCTTGGTGCCGTCGTTGTTGAAGGTCGCCGAGTGCCAGTAGGCGAAGCCGGTGTCCGTCACCGCATCCAGCCGGCTCGGCGCGCGCGGGTTGGAGATGTCGAACAGGATGCCGTTGCCCGAGCAGGCCCCGCCGGCGATGTTCTTCGTCGGGAACAGGGTGATGTCGTGGCAGTGGTCGGTGCGGCTGGTGATCTGGGTCCCCTCGCCGTGATCGCCGCCGCTCCACAGGCCGGCGATTTCGCCGGTCTGCGCGTCGGCGAAGACGGTCGGGCTGTCGATGATCCGCGATCGCGACGGATCGGCCAGCGGGATCTCGATGACGTCGACCCGGAACAGGGCGGTGCGCGAGTCCCCGGGCCCGCCCACGACGCAGCCGGCCAGCTCCTTTTCGTCGCGGATGCCGGCGGTGCCGGAGTTGTAGACGATCAGCCGCCGCTCATCCCGGGCCACCACCGAATGGGTGTGCGAGCCGCGGCAGGTCTGGACCTGGCCGACCTGCACCGGCCGGGTCTGGTCCGAGATGTCGAAGATGCGAAGGCCGCGGAAGCGCTCGGCGCTCACCTGGTCCGGAACCCCCTGGCGACCGCAGTCGACCCGTCCGCTGGTCGACTCCACTGACATCAGCAGCAGATTGCCGACGATCGAGACGTCGCCCTGTCCGCCGGGGCAGACGACCGAGCTGACCAGCCGGGGCTCATCGCCCTCGCCGAGCCGGTAAAGGTTGAAGCCGTGATAGTTGCCGACCGCCAGCAGGTCGCCCGAGAAGGCCATGTCGGTGTTGGCGAAGCTCAGGAAGGGCGAACGTCCCCCGCCCCGGTTCGCGGGGGCGCCGCCGCGAGCATCGTCGGCCGGCTCCGCTTCCGGCGGCAGGCCGGCCGGGTTCTGCGGATCGAAGAAGCCGGTCGGCTTGGGCAGGCTGGCGATCAGGGTCATGTTCTGCGCGGCCTGTTCGGCGTCGCGGAAATCCCCCTTCAGGGTCGAGCGCGGATCGGCCGCGCGTTCACGCAGCAGGCCGGCCATGCGGTTGATCTCGGCCTGCTGCTCGTTGGTCACGTCATTGGCGAAGCGGAACAGCACCGGGTCGTAGGCCGAGCCGGACCGCCGGAACAGGTTGGTGACCATCGTCACCGCGCCCTCGTGGTGGGCGATCATCAGCTCGAGGAATTGGCGATCGAAGGCCTCGCCGCGCGCCTCGGCCAGGGCCGCCATCTGCGCCGGCGTGGCCATCCCCGGCATGGCGCCGTGACCGTCGTGTCCGGCCATCTGATGCGCGCCGTGGGCGCTGTGGTCCATGGCGGCGGGCGCGGTCGGGTCCGGCGCGGTCTCGCCGCGCTCCCTCAGCCAGCCCTGCATGAAGCCGATCTCGTCCGCCTGCGAGGCGTTGATGCGGCCGGCGACGGCGATCACCTCCGGCGTATTGGTGCGATCGGCGACCAGGGCGGCCATTTCGACGGCCTGGGCATGGTGCAGGATCATGCCTTGCATGAAGGCGACGTCGTCGGCCGAATAGCGGTTGTTGGCGATGCGGGCGGCGTCTTCGGCGCTCAGCGCGCGGGTCGCCTGGCCCGGCGCGCCGGGCTGGACGATGGGCGCGTCCTGGGCCGCGGCCCCGAGGGCGAAGAAGAGGACCCCCGCGGCGGCGGTGCAGCCGAGCATGTGGCGGAGCGAGGCGGGTTTGTTGAGCACTGGTTTATCCTCCGGCGGCGACCGCGCCCGAAAGCGATGGTCGTGATGGCTATAGGGGTTCAGCTTCAGGGTGTCGGAAGGCGGAGCTCCCGTGTCTCCCGAAGGCACGGCCGACGGTGACGTCGTCCCGATCGGCGCGGCGCACAGTCCGGACCGCGCCGATGGCGAATTCGCCGTCCGGACGCGACACCTTCTGGACGCCAGAGCACTGATTCAACACGCCTCACCCCTTCGAGGCGCCTAGCGTTATGGTGTAACGCCGCCGTCGGCAAGACGGTTGGTCGCCCTCCTCCCCAGATCCGGATCACCCCTTCGCCCCCGCCCGGTTCCGGACCAGGTCCTCGACCACGGCGG
>CAZGPS010000024.1:0-20348 GCA_964527675.1 uncultured Brevundimonas sp.
GCGCGGGTCTGTTCAACACCGTCGACGGCGGCCAGCGGTTCGAGCGGGTCGACGGCGACCTGCAGGGCGAGATGATGGATTTCGGCAAGGCGCCGCCCGGTGAGACCTATCCCTCTCTGGCAGCCATCGGCGTGCGGGGCGAGACGCGCGGCGTGTTCCGCTCCGATGACCGCGGGCGATCGTGGCTGCGGGTCAATGACGCCGAACACGAATACGGCCGCCGCTTCCGCGCCATCGCCGGCGACCCCCGGGTGTTCGGCCGGGTCTATGTCGCTACCGATGGGCGCGGCGTGGTCTATGGAGAACCGGCATGACGGAAGCGAAGGCGCCGACCCTGCCAGCCCTGTCCCGCCGACGGATGCTGCAGACCGGACTGACCGCGCCGCTGCTGCCCGCGCTGGGCTGCGCGGCGGGGGCCGGAGAGGGCGGCGGCCCCGCCGCCGGACCCTTCCAGCCGGATTGGCAGTCGCTGATCGACGGCTATCAGACCCCGGAGTGGTTCCGCGACGCCAAGCTGGGCATCTGGGCGCACTGGGGGCCGCAGTGCGTGCCCGAGCGCGGCGACTGGTACGGGCGCCAGATGTATATCCAGGGCAATCCCTTCTACGACCATCACGTGCGGACCTACGGCCACCCGAGCGAGGTCGGCTTCATGGAGATCATGAACCAGTGGCGGGCGGACGCCTGGGACCCCGACGGCCTGCTCGACCTCTACCAGGCCGCGGGGGCGAAATACGTCGTGGCCATGGCCCAGCACCACGACAATCTGGACCTGTTCGACTCCAGCCACCCGTGGAACAGCCTGCGCGTTGGACCGAAGCGCGACATCGTCGGGACCTGGGAAAAACTGGTCCGCGCCCGGGGCCTCCGGTTCGGCGTCAGCAACCACGGCGCCCACGCCTGGCACTGGTGGCAGACCGCCTATGGTTATGACGCCGAGGGGCCGCTGGCCGGCCGGCGCTATGACGCCGCTCGGCTGACGAAGGCGGACGGTGTTGGACAATGGTGGGAAGGGCTGGACCCCCAGGAACTCTACACCGGCCCGACCTTCGCGCCGCCGGACGGCATCACCTCGATCGAGGCGATGAACGCCTGGCACGACGCGCGGGACGGCCAGTGGATCGAGACCCCGCCCGAGAACAACCCGGCCTTCGTCCGTTCGTGGGTCAGACGGCAGCGCGAGCTGGTCGATCGCTACCGGCCGGACATGGTCTATTTCGACAACTATGGTCTGCCGCTGGGCCAGCACGGGCTGGACGCCACGGCCCATTATTACAACGCCTCGCTGGGCTGGCGCGGCGAGCTGCCGGTGGTCAACGGCAAGCGGCTGACGCCGGAGCAGCGGCGGGGAATCGTCGAGACCTTCGAGCGCGGCTTCACCGACGCCCTGATGCCCGAGCCATGGCAGACCGACACCTGTATCGGCGACTGGCACTACAACCGCGCCCGCTACGTCGACCACAGCTATGTGCCGGCGAAGGCCGTGGTGCAGCGGCTCTGCGACGTGGTGGCCAAGAACGGCAATCTGCTGCTCAACATTCCGATGCGCGGCGACGGCTCGATCGACAACGATGAGCGGACTATCCTCGCCGAGATGGCGGCGTGGATCGCCGTCAATGGCGAGGCCATCTTCGGGAGCCGCCCGTGGACCCGCTATGGCGAGGGGCCGACGGCGGTCGTCGCCGGCATGCAGAACGAGGGCGGGGCGCACCCCTGGACGGCGCAGGACATCCGCTTCACCACGCGCGGCGGGACCCTCTACGCCCTGGTGCTGGACTGGCCCGATGACGGTCTGGTCCGCATCCGCTCTCTGGGCCGCGAGGCGCTCGACGGGCGGGCGGTGGACCGGGTCGAGATGGTGGGCGCGGACCGCCCCCTCGCCTTCCGCCAGGGCGATGACGCGCTGACCTTCACCCTGCCCGACCAGCGCCCGACGGCCTTCGTCCCGGCCTTCCGCATTCGCGGCGCCGGCCTGGTCTGAGCCCTAACGTCCGATCGGGATTTCGAACGGTACGGCCGGCAGGCCGGCGTCGCCATACAGGTTGCAGACGGGGCTGTCGGCCCAGCAGAAGCGCACGCTCGTGGCGGCCGGAGCCCCGGCGGCGTCAAGGACGACCGTGTCGCCGTCCACCCGGGCGTCAACGAACCGGCAGCCTTCGGGGCCGCACAGCTCGAAGCCGATCGGGCGCGATGCGCCGTAGACGACGAGGCCCTCGCCGACGCGGTCGAAGCCGACCACCACCGCGTTCCCGGAGCGCTCGGCGGCGCGGGGGGATGGAGGCGCCGGAACATCGGCCTCGCCATAGGCCACCGCCCGGGCGGCCAGGGCCAGGCGGCGGCCGACCTCCTGCTTGTTGGTCGGATGGATGTCGTAGCGGTCGCCGATATCGATCGCCACCGCCAGTCCGGCGTCCGGATCGGCCTCGACCACCTCGCGCTGGACCTCGCGCAAGGCCGCCCAGGACGAGTCGGTCGGGGTCGCGGCCGCCGGCCCGAAATTGGCCAGCTGGACCACAAGGAAGGGCAGCGCCGGGTCGCCGAAGCGCCCCCGCCAGTCGGCTATCAATCCGCCCAGCAGCCGACGATAGCCCTCGGGATCGCCGACATTGGACTCGCCCTGGTACCAGGCCACCCCGGCCAGGCCGTAGCCGTCCAGCGGCGCGATCATCCCGTTCGACAGGGTGGTGACGCCGCTGCCGCCGATCCACGGGGTGCGGGGCAGGTTTCTCAATCCGGCGAGCGGCGCCGAGACCCGTCGGCGCCACGGGGCGGCGAGGCTGACGACCGAGCCGTCGGCCAGGGTCAGCGTCTTGCCCTTCGCCGGGCCCCACATCCCCCCGCCGCCGCCCGTATCCAGCACGCCCACGGCGATCAGGTTGCGGCCCGCGTGCAGGGCGCCGGCCGGGACGGCGTAGGTCCGCGGCGTGTCCCAGCCTTCGCCGCCGCCGATCTTGCGGCCGTTGACCCAGGTGGTGTCGACATCATCGACCGGTCCCAGCGCCAGGGTCGCCTCGCCCGCCGCCTGCGCCGGGGTCAGCGTCACCGTGGTGCGGTGCCAGACTACGCCGTCGAACATCGCCAGTTCGGGCGACGACCCTTCCCAGAAGCCCTCCGGCGCCGCTGTCGACCAGCCGGCGTCGTCGTAAGCCGGGCTGGACCATGGCGTCGGCCCGGCCGAGCCCGGATCGTTGTCGCGCCACCAACGGTCGCTCGTCTCGGCCCAGACCCTGCGACCCTCGTCCGGTGAGCGGGCGTAGACGGCAAGGGTGTCTAGCGGGCCATCAAGGCCACCGATCCGTCGCAGGGCGGGTTCGCTCAGCCAGTCCTCGATCACCGACCCGCCCCAGGAGGCCGCGATCAGGCCGATCGGCACGTCCTGCGAGCGGCGCAGTTGTTTGCCCATGAGGAAGCAGGCCGCAGAGAAGTCGCGGGCGCTGTCCGGTCCGGCGACGCGCCACACGCTTCCGGGCGTCATCGTCTCGCCCGGGGCCGGGCGGCTGGAGCGGCCCACCAGCAGCAGGCGCAGGTCGGGATCGGCCGCGGAGGCCAGTTCGGTGTCGGCATTGGTCACGCTGCGAACGGCGAACTCCATGTTGGACTGCCCGGAGCAGAGCCAGACGTCGCCGACCAGCAGGTCAGTGCGGACCTCGGTTCGCCCGCCCTGGGCCACGCGCAATTCATGAGGCCCCCCGGCCGGCAGCGCCGGAAGAACCAGGCGCCAGCGGCCCTCGCTGTCGGCGCGGGTCGCGGTCGTCGTCCCGGCGAGGGTCACGGTCAGACCGGCGTTCGGCTCGGCCCGGCCCCAGACAGCGACGGGCCGGTCGCGCTGAAGCACGGCATGGTCCTGAAAGATGTCGGCCAGCAAGGGCCCGGCGGCCGCCTGCGCCGACACATTCGTCGTCGTCGCGCCGGCCAGCGCCAGGGCCAGGCCGGCGACCGTCAGGAACCGCTTCATCTTCGCCTCGACTCGAAACGCCTCAGGGGCGGGAGACCTGTACGGCCTGCCCGTCATACTCGACCGTGCGCGCGGGCGGAGCGTCGAAGTCGGCCGCCGCCGCGGTCGGTCCGTCGATCCAGCGGATGTGGAAGGTTCGGCCGGCCGGCATGCCGGGATAGCCGCCCGACCGGGCGCCGATCGTGAGCACGCCGCGCGCCTGATCCCAGAGGATCGGAATGCGCGAGAACTCGCCCCGCTCGTAGCCGTAGGTCGTGCCCGCGTCGTTGTAGAGCTCGAACGACCCGTCGGCGCCGGCGTAGACCGTCAGGGTGATCGGCCCGTCCGGCTTGTCGGCCGTATGCTGGATCTCCGGTCCGGTCGGCAGGATCGATCCGGCGCGCACGAACAGCGGAATCTGCTCCAGCGGCGCGGCGACCGCGGCCTCCGTTCCGCCGGCGTATTTCCGGCCGCTGTGGAAGTCGTACCAGTCAGCCCCCGAGGGGAAATAGACCGACCGCCGGCGCGCCTCGTATTCGTACACCGGCGCCACCATCAGGGCCGGGCCGAACAGATACTGGTCATTGATGTCGCGCGCCCGGACGTCCTGCTGGAAGTCCATGGCGAGGGCCCGCATGATGGTGCCGTCCTTGTGCCAGGTGTCGCCGGCCAGGGTGTAGATATAGGGCATCAGCCGGTAGCGCAGGCGCATCTGGGCCGCGAAGGCGCCGTACAGGTCCGAGCCCGGTTCGGCCAGGTTGTAGACCTCGCGCAGCGGGAACTCGCCGTGCGAGCGGAACACCGGCGAGAAGGCGCCGAACTGGAACCAGCGCAGGTTCAGCTCGTCCCATTCCGCCTTGTCCTCGGCCTTCATCTGCGGCGCCGAATAGCGCGCCTCGACCGAGAAGCCGCCGATGTCATGGGTCCAGTTGGGAATGCCCGACAGGCCGGCGTTGACCCCGGCCGAAATCTGTTCGCCCAGATCGTCCCACCGCGCCGCGACGTCGCCCGACCACAGGGTCGAACCCGTGCGCTGCAGACCGCCCCAGGCCGAGCGGGTCAGGATGTAGGTGCGGGTGTCGGGCTGTTCGGCGCGGAAGCGGTCATAGACCCCCTCGGCGTTGACCAGCGGATAGGAGTTGAACACCAGCGCGCCCGGCCCGGCCGCCGTCGGACCCATGCGCAAGGTGCGCTCGGGAAGGTCGAGGTTCGAGTGCATGTCCGGCTCGACCGAATCCAGCCACCAGCCGTCGAAGCCCATGCCCTTGAAGCTGTCGCTCATCTGCTTCCAGTAGAGGTCGCGCGCCGCCGGCAGATAGGGATCGTAGAAGCTGTTGGCGTAGCCGGGTCCGACCCAGTCGCGGGCGCCCGTCTCGACGTTGCGCGTGTACATGCCGCCGATCGCTTCCAGCTGCTTGTAGTGTTCGGTGGTCGGATAGAATTTCGGCCAGACCGAGATGATGATGTTGGCGTCCATGTCGTGGACGTCCTTGACCATCTGCGCCGGATCGGGGAAGCGCGCCGGGTCGAAATCGTGTGACCCCCAGGCATCCTCGGGCCAGTAGAACCAGTCCTGGACGACATTGTCGATCGGCAGGCCCAGCTCGCGATAGCGCCGCACCGTGTCGACCACTTCCGTCTGGGTGTTGTAGCGCTGGCGGCTCTGCCAGAAGCCATAGGCCCAGCGCGGCAGCAGGGTCGCCTTGCCCGTCAGGCCGCGATAGCCCGAGATGACCTCGTCGAGGTCGTCGCCGCCGATGAAGTAATAGTCGATATCGTGGCCGACCTGCGACCACAGCGACAGCGCCTGCTGATCCGCCTCCGGCTGCGGGTCGAGATGGCGCAGGGCGATATAGCCGTCGCCGGGTATCCATTCGACCCTGATCGGAACCTGCTTGCCCGCGGGAATTTCCGCTTCGAAATCGTGGAACCACGGGTTCCAGTTCTGGCGCCAGCGGTCGATCTTCAGCTCGCCGTCGATCCAGACTTTGGCATAGCCCGACGAGTAGAGCTTGAACTTGTGTTCACCGCCGGTGAAGGCCTCGATCGTGCCCTCCCAGACGACGCGCACGCCCTCCTGCCCCGCGCGACCCATGTCGCCGACCTGGACCGGCTGGGCGGGCTGGGCCTTGAAGCCCTCGGGCCAGCGCTGCTGGTCGCGGATGTACTCGTAATTGACCTGACCTTCCTGGCGCTGAACCTTCAGTTCGTCGTCCTGGAAATAGCTGGCCGTCAGCCCCCCGAACCGGCCGGTGGCGTCGCGCACCGTCAACCGCTCGTCCAGCATGCCGTAGGCGCGAGGGTCGCCAAAGCGGGTGATGGAGTTGTTGTCCCACAGGATGCCGTAGCCGCCGGTGGAGGCCACGAACGGCACCCCGACATCCATGTTGTGCTGGGCCAGTTCGACGTCGCGGCCGCGATAGTTGAGCACGCCCTGCTGGTGCTGGCCGAGACCGTAGAAGGCGTCGTCCGCCGCCGGCTCGAATACCTGCCGGATCGTCTCGAAGCGATGCGAGCCGGTCTGGTCCTCGACGACGACCGGATCGATCTCGCGGCCCCCGGCGCGTTCCGCGAGGATCACCTCGCCGGCCTTGTCGAGGAAGCGCACCGCGCCGGTCTCGAGCGAGATCTCGACGGTGACCTCGGCCGCGCGGACCAGGACCAGGTCGCCGCGGGTCTCGATTTCAAAGGCCTGGCTCAGCGGCCGGGCCGTGACCATCAGACTGTCCGGCGCCTCGAAGCTGTGGTCGGGCGAGGCGGTGACGCGGATGGTGCGCGGCCCGAACACCTGCAGCCGCACAGCGCGCGCCTCGCCGGTCCGGGGCGTGACGATGACGCCGTCGGCCAGTCGCTGAACGGCGCCGTCCGCGACCGCCGCGGAGGCGCCGCCCGGGGCCGTGGCGCAGGCGGCCATCGGCGCAAACAGGGCCGCGGCGAGCGCGGCTGTGGTCAGGTATCGGGACTTGAGCAGCATACGGGAAGCTCCGCTCTCAAAGGGGGCCGGATCAATAGGCGGCGGTGACCACGCGCAACAGGCGCGGGCGGTCGGTGAAGTTGAGGCCGTAGTCGGTCTGGTCGCCGTTCCAGATGCGGTCGAACACCCAGGCGCCCGCGCCGTCGAAATGACCCTCCTCGACACGCAGGACCATGCGGCGTTTGCCGTCCGCGGAGGGCTTGGCGGCGAAGTCGACGCGGGCGCGATGACCGGTGACGATGAACTCGCCCGGCGCGATTTGCGCGACGACCACGCCGCCATTCGGCGTCTCGGTTCCTGACACCTCGTCCAGAGGGCCCAGCCAGGTCCAGTCCGGTTGCCCGAACTGCCAACGGCGATAGCCGACCGTCGCGGTCCAGTCGCCGAGGTCGATGGCCTGCGACGACCGGTCGTCCGGCTCGGACACGCCCCAGACCCGGCTCTCGAAGGCCAGCCGCGCCCAGACCCGTTGCCACGGGGCGATCAGGCGATAGACGTCGCGAAGCGGGGTCAGGCTCTTCTCGCTGACCTCTTTCGAGCCGAGCGGATAGTTGGCGTAGCCGGTGTAGTCGATGCCGAAGGGCGAATAGCCGATGCCGCCGCGCCCCAGGACGCTGAACAGATAGCGGGCGTACATCCTGTCATTGCCGGTCTCGGCCACGAACAGGGCGTTGTCGGGCCGGGCGTAGCGGTCGAGATGACCCTCATAGGTCACCGAGGCGCGGTCGTAGATGTCGGGCGAGAGGAAGTCGATCGCGGGCGCCGCGGCCTTCCACACGTCCATGACGTTCCAGGTCGGCCCCCCCGAGGCGTAGGTCGACGGGTCCTGATGCTTGTGCGGGTCGCGCAGGGCCGCGTTGACGTACATCGGCAGGGGGTATTCGGCCTTGCCGGCGGCGGCGACCTCGCCGACGTAGGAGCCGATGGCCCAGGCGTGGAAGAATTCGTCGGCGTCGTCGCCGAACACCTGCGCCCATGTGCCGGGCTGTTTTCCGGTCCGCTGCAGCAGGGCGGCCGGCACGGGGCCCTCGAACAGGGCCTGGGCCTCGGGGCCGTAATCGCGGACCGAGCCATAGGTGCCGGTCTCGTTCTCCGGCTGGACCATGATGACCGTGCGCTCGTCGCTGTCGATGCGGCGCAGGTGCGCCATCAGGGCGGCGAAGGCGCGCTTGTCCGCCTCCAGCGTGTTCCGCGAATGCGGCGACAGGGCGTAGGAGCTGGAGCCGTCCTTCATCACCAGAAGCGGGAACCGCTCCGGGTTCAGCTTGACCCAGGCGGGGGCGTATTTCGGCGCCGTGTTCTTCCAGGTGGCGAACCACAGCAGGACCAGACGCACGTCATTGCGCCGCGCCTCGGCCACCAGATGGTCGACGAACGAGAAGTCGAACTGGCCCTCGACCGGCTCGATCTGCTCCCAGCCGAGGGGGACCTGGACGGTGTTGGCGCCGATGAAATGCACGGCCGGCCAGGCCTCGGCCAGGGGGGCGGGATAGTTGGACGAGTTATTGACCTGGGTGCCGAGGATGGTGAAGGGCGCTCCGTCGACGATCAGGGCGTGGCGGCCGTTGGCCTCGATCACCCGCGGAATGGGCTCCTGGGCGTCGGCCACCCCGGCGGTCGCCATGAGCGCCAGCAAGGTCGCCGCCACGGACGCCATCCATCGACCGATGTGCCGTTCGCCCATCGTCATCCTCCAACGCCAGTCAAAAACAGGTGGGGGACGATCCGGCCGGACCGTCCCCCGGTCTCGCTCGATCAGAACGCGGCGCGCAGAACCACGGCGACGCGACGGTCGGTATCGACCCAGTTGTACGGCGGCTTGCGGGTCTCGTTGCCGACCTTCAACACCGTCCGTTCGTTCAGGATATTGGTCGACTGGATGCCGATCTTGAGGTCGTCGGTGATGTTGTAGAAGACCGACCCGTCCAGCTGACCGTAGTCACTGGCCCAGACGGGCGCCTCGATATTGGCCGCCGAGGTGGTCAGGAGGTACTCCTCGCGCCAGTTGTAGGCCAGCCGGGCCGAGATGCCGTATTTCTCGTACAGCAGCGCCGCATTGTAGCTGGTGCGCGACATGCCCTCCAGCGGCAGGGCCGCCGCAGAACCGGAGTTCTGTACGGGATCGAGGATGTTCTGGCTGGTGTTCCGGCCGCCACTGCTGTCGATGTAGGTGAAGTTCCCCTGCACGCCGAAACCGCCCAGCCAGCCCGGCAGGAAGTCATAAAACTGCTGATAGGCCAGTTCGAAACCGTCGACCGTGCCCTTGTCGCCGTTGATGTAGCGGGTCAGCTGGAAGTCATAGGTGACGCCGCCGTTGGTAAAGGTCTGGGTCTCGGTGCCGGTGAAGATGTAGTCGGTGATGTCCTTGTGGAAGGCCGCCAGGGTCACACTGCCGGTAGGCGCGAAATACCACTCAAGACTCAGATCGTAGTTCGTGGCCTTGATCGGATCGAGGGATGGATTGCCCCCGTTGCCGGTGAAGGGCGACACATCGTCCAGGGTGTAGCCGTCCGCCTCGAAATTGATCGACAGGTTGGTGAAGGGCTGGAGCTGGTACATCTCCGGCCGGACCATGGCCCGCGAGACAGCGGCCCGGAGTTGAAGCCCCTCCGCGAGGAAGACCCGCAGGTTCAGGCTGGGCAGGACGTCCGTATAGCTGTGCGACACATCCGCCCCGTCCAGTGATCCGCCGGTCGAGAAGGCGACGGCGGCGTTGAAGGCCGTGCAGTCGGCCCCCGGGTCGCCCACGGGCGGGCAAGCTCCGCTGATCACCGGCAGGGTGGTCACCGTGTTGGTCTCGGTGGTGGTTTCGACGACGCGGATGCCGATGTTGCCGTCGAAGCTCTTGCCGAACAGCCCGTAGTCGGCGCCGAAGCGGGCGTAGACATAGCCTGCCCGGGTCTCTTCGGTCAGTTCGGTGATGCCGCCGTTGCCGCCGCCCAGACGATAGCTTTCATAATCATCCGACAGCGGCGCCCAGCCCCAGCCCGAGCTCAGCGTGTTGCGCAGGATGTCATAGGCGTGGGCCGTGCCCTGGTTGACGAGGCTGGCGGTCGGGAACCAGGCGACGCCAGGCACCGGCGCGTCGCCGCGGAAGAAGTTGTCGAAGGCATAGAGTTCCGACGACGCGGGCAGGCGCGGATCCTGCGTGCCTCCGGGATAGCCGGTGTCGTCCAGGTAGACGACGGCGCCGCCGCCATTGCCCCAGTACTGGTTCGAAAGCAGGCCCCAGTTATAGCCGGTCTGGCGGTTGATGTAGTTCTTCTCGGTGCCGCGGACTCCAAGGGCGACCGACTTGAAGAAGCCGCCTTCCTCAAAATCGTATTGCGCGTCCAGGCGGCCGGCGAATTCGTCGGCCTCATTGTCCTCGATGTGGTCCATGGCCGCCGCCCACCAATAGGCTGACTGGTCGGCCATGGCGCCGCCGGTCGAGGTGATGGTCGGCAGATCACCGCCAATGGCGATTGTCAGGTCGGGACGGTTCTCCAGTTGGGTGAAGGCCGTCATCGAGTAGATCTCGGCCGTCGACTTCACGTACTGCAGGTCACCGCTGAAGGACCACGGCGAATCGGGCGTGTATTTGAAGCCCAGGGACACATCGCCGGTGCGCTTGGTGTCGTCGCCCACGCGGGTGTCGGTGTTGTAGTTGGCCTGGAAGACGGTCCCGCCGGTGAAGACGTCATCGTCGTTGTAGGTATAGGTAGTGTTGGGCGACAGGACGCTTTCGGTGCCGAGAGCGCGCTCGATATTGTAGGCGTCGGCCTGCGAGCCCAGCGCCTGCAGGGTGATCAGCAGATTGTCGTTCGGGCGCCATTGGGCCGCGAGCGCGATGGCGGTTCGCTCCTGCTCCCAGTCGATGGTCCGCCAGCCGAGATATTTGGGAACATAGACCGTGTCGCCGGCCACACGGCCATCGGAGGCGTTGCCGGCGTCCAGCACCACCGGGTCGTAACGGTCGACCGAAATGGAATCGGTCCGGTTGCCCACATTGGAGACGCTGATGTTGGCCAGCAGGCCGATCTCGCCAATCGGCGTATCCCAGCGGTTGGACGCCAGCACGCTGCCGGACCAGAAGCCGCGCTCCGAGAGGTCGCCGTAGTTGTAGTCGGCGTTGACGGACACCAGGGAGTCGACGCTGTCGAAGGGCACCCGCGTACGCAGGTTGATCGTGCCGGCGATGCCGCCCTCGATCATATTGGCGGCGACGTTCTTGTAGACATCGACGCCGGCCAGCAGGTCGGCCGAGACATCCTCGAAACTAAGGCCCCGGCCGCTTGAGGCGGAGAAGATGTCGCGCCCGTTGGTTTCCGACCGGACCCAGGACAGGCCGCGCACGAAGACGCCGCCGCCCTCGGCCGCCAGGCGAGCCGGATCGCGCGCCGCATTGGTGCGCTGCAGGGTGACGCCGGAGATGCGCTGAAGCGCCTCGGACACCGACCGGTCGGGAAGGGCGCCGATGTCCACGGCCGTCACCGAGTCGACGATGACCTCGGCGTTTTGCTTGATCGCCTGGGCTGTCCGCAGCTGGGCGCGGATGCCCGTGACGACGACCTCTTCGACCTCGACCGGGTCGTCGCTTCCAGCGTCCTGCGCCAGCGCCACCGACGGCAGTGCGAGCGCGCCCATGGACAGCGCCGAGACGCCACACAGCAACGCAAATCGATTCGTACGATTGGTTCGAGACATCCGTCTCATCCTCCCCGTCTGGGTCGCACCGGCCGCATTGTTGCGGTTCTCGCGGTGAGACTCCTCCCAAAAATTGCGCTGAGGGACCCGTCAGGACGCTCGGCATTTCAAAGATGCACAAAGTTTCACAGGATGAAAAGCAATTTCTGGTAGCGCTATCATAGCCACTGCGCAAAGGTGGGGCGCGGATCGTTAACGGGGCTGGCGCTGAATGGCGAAAAGGCTCTGTTTTCAAACCCGTGTCTACCAATGATAAAGAGGGGCTCAGCCTCCGGGGAGGGGAGAATATGGATCGCAGCATCCGCCGGATCGTGGTGGTTGGCGGAGGATCGGCGGGCTGGATGGCCGCCGCCTCCCTGGCGCGATCGTTCTCGTCCAGGCTGGCCTCCGGCGATCTGCGCCTGACCGTCATAGAGTCGACGGCGATCGGAATCGTGGGGGTCGGCGAAGCCACCATCCCCCCGATCCGGGCCTTCAACGCCGCTCTCGGGATCGACGAAGCCGAGTTCTTCAAACGCACCGAGGCGACGATCAAGCTCGGCGTCGAATTCTGCGACTGGACCGGTGGCGGCAGCCGATATTTCCATGGCTTCGGCGACTACGGACCCGCACTTGATCGCCAGCCGGCCGCGCAGCATCTGTTTCGCCTCAAGGGCCTTGGACTGATAGACGACCTCGAACCCTGGTCCCTGCCCAGCGTGATGGCGGCCCGGAACCGGTTCGCGCGGCCCCTGAATGACGCCCGATCGGTCCTGTCGGCCTATTCCTACGCCTACCAGTTCGACGCCGCCCTCTATGCGGCCTTCCTGCGGTCCTATGCGGAGGCGCTGGGCGTACAACGACTCGACCGCCGGATCGTCGACGTCTCGCTGCGCGGTTCCGATGGCTTCATCGAGGCCGTCGTGCTTGAGGGCGGCGAGCGCGTGGAGGGCGACCTGTTCATCGACTGCTCCGGCTTTCGCGGCCTGCTGATCGAGCAGGCTCTCAAGACCGGCTACGAGGACTGGACCCACTGGCTGCCTTGTGATCGGGCGGTCGCCCTGCCGGGTCCGTCGGCGGGGGAAACGACGCCGCTGACCCGCGCCACGGCGCGCGAGGCCGGCTGGCAGTGGCGGATCCCGCTCCAGCACCGCATCGGCCACGGCTATGTCTATTCATCGTCGTTCATTGACGATGACGCAGCCACCGCCGACCTGAGAAGCCAGCTCCACGGCCCGGCGCTGATCGAGCCCAATCTGCTGCGCTTCGTCACCGGCCGGCGCCGCAAGGCCTGGAATCGCAACTGCGTTTCCCTGGGCCTGGCGAGCGGGTTCGTGGAACCGCTCGAATCGACCAGCATCAACATGATCCAGAGCGGCATAGGTCGCCTGCTGGAACTGTTTCCCGATCTCGATTTCGATCCGGTCGTGACCGAAGAATACAATCGTCAGACCGCCGGGGAGATCGAACGGGTGCGCGACTTCATCGTCCTGCACTATCATTTCGCCGGCCGCGAAGGCGCGCTGTGGGACTACTGCCGGACGATGGCCGTGCCCGATGCCCTGGCCCACAAGATCGCCCTGTTTCGCGCCCGCGGCGAGGTCGCCCTGCTGGAAAACGAGTCCTTCCGCGAGGCCAGCTGGACGGCCATCTTCACCGGCCTTGGCGTCTGGCCTGAACGCTGGAGTCCCCTGACCGACCAGACGCCCGCCGCGGTCACCCTGGAGCGGATGCAGCGTCGCGCCAGCCTGATCCGGGAGGCGGCCGGATCGCTCCCGCCGCACGACCGCTACCTCGCCGACCTCGTCCCTTCCGCCACGGCCTGACGGCCTGGAACCGTCCCATGACCGCTAATCCTGTTCGCAGCATCGTCATCGTCGGCGGCGGCACCGCCGGCTGGATGGCGGCCGCAGCTCTTTCGAAAGTGCTCCAGAACAGCTGTCGGATCGAGCTGATCGAGTCCGCCGAGATCGGCACGGTCGGCGTCGGCGAGTCGACGATCCCTCCGATCCTGCTGTTCAATGAACTGCTGGGCATCGATGAGAACGAATTCGTGCGCCGCACCCAGGCCACCTTCAAGCTGGGCATCGAGTTCCGGGACTGGACCCGCAAGGGCGACGTCTATTTCCACCCGTTCGGCCAGTACGGCACGCGCATCGGCGCCGCCGCCTTCCAGCACTATTGGCTTCGCCTCAGGGAAGCCGGACTCGATGACGACCTCGGCGCCTATTCCCTGACCACCCTTGCGGCTCGGCACGGCCGGTTCGACCGACCGGTGCGAGACCCGCGCTCGCCGTTGTCGCAGATGACCCACGCCTTCCAGTTCGACGCCTCCCTCTATGCGCGCTATCTCGGCGAGTTGGCGCGCGGGCGCGGCGTCGTCCGGCGGGAAGGCAGGATCGTCGATGTGACCCTGCGCGAACCGGACGGCTTCATCGAGTCGGTGACGATGGAATCCGGGGACGTGGTCGAGGGCGACCTGTTCATCGACTGCTCGGGCTTCCGCGGCCTGTTGATCGAGCAGGCGCTGAAGACCGGCTATGAGGACTGGAGCCACTGGCTGCCCGCCGACCGGGCGGTGGCCATGCCCTGCGAGCACGGCGAGGACGGCCTGGCGCCCTATACTCGCGCCACCGCCCGCGAGGCGGGGTGGCAGTGGCGCATTCCGCTGCAGCATCGGGTCGGCAACGGCTATGTCTACTGCAGTCAGTTCATCAGCGACGATGAGGCGGTCGCGACACTGACCGACAACCTTGAGGGCCGCCCGCTGGCCGAGCCCAATCTGCTGCGTTTCCGCACGGGCATGAGGAAGCAGGCGTGGAACCGCAACTGCGTGGCTCTGGGGCTCGCCGGCGGCTTCCTTGAACCGCTGGAATCGACCAGCATCCACCTGATCCAGAGCGGCATTTCAAAGCTCCTGCTGAACTTCCCTGATCGCGATTTCGCCCAGGTCGAGATCGATCTCTACAATGCCCGCATGCTCTACGAATATGAGCGGGTGCGGGACTTTGTCGTCCTGCACTACCACGCTGTCGAGCGTGACGATTCCCCCCTGTGGAACCAGGTGCGGACCATGGCGATCCCCGAGACCCTGCAACGCAAGATCGACCTGTTTCGCTGCCACGGCCGTGTCTTCCGGGAAGACGAGGAGCTGTTCCAGGAGACCAGCTGGATCGCCGTCCTGTTGGGTCAGAACATCGTCCCCAGGCGCTATGATCCGCTGGCCGGGATTCCCGATCTGGAAGACCTGAGACGCAGGCTCCATGGCATCCGCGAAGCCTATGCCCGGGCCGTGGCGGGAATGCCCAGCCAGGCGGGTTTCATTGAGCGGACCTGCCGCGCCGACCCGGTCGCCGCTGACTGACCGCCGTCACCACCAGATCGCGTAGACCGCGATCAGGAACAGGATCACGCCCACCGCGGCGATGTTGAAGCCGGCCGAGGTCCGGTAGCTGACTCCGTCCAGCCGGATCTGCATGGTGCCTTCCTTCGGCGGGGACAGCAGCGAGACGATAACCGCCCCGGCCAGGGCCGCCAGGAAAACCAAGCCGACGCGGTTCATGAACGGCAGGGTGAAGATTCCCTCGCGATCCAGCCACCACATCACGCCGGACAGCACGACCCCGCCTATGGCGGCCGTCAGGGCGCCCGCTTCCGAGGCCCGGCTCCAGAACAGGCCGAGGATGAAGATGACCACAATGGCCGGGGTGAAGAAGCCTGTGAAATCCTGGATGAACTGGAAGGCCTGATCGAAATTCCCCAGCAGCGGTTGGGCGACGAGGCCGCCGACGATCATGGCCGCCACCGCCGAGAGCCGTCCCACCAGCACCAGATGGCGCTGCGACATGTCCTTGCGGGCCTTGGCGTAGAGGTCGAGCGTGAAGATGGTCGAGATCGAATTCACCAGCGACCCGAGGGTGGCGATGATGGCGGCGACCAGGGCGGCGAAGACCAGACCCTTCATCCCCACGGGCAGCAGCGCCATCATGGTCGGATAGGCCGCATCGGGCCGGTCCAGATCGGGCGCCAGCACCAGGGCGGCGAGCCCCGGCAGCACCACGATCAGCGGCATCAGCAGCTTCAGATAGGCGGCGAAGGCGACGCCCTTCTGGGCCTCGTCGATGCTGCTGGCGGCGAGGGCGCGCTGGATGATGTACTGGTTGAATCCCCAGTAGCTCAGATTCATGATCCACATCCCGCCGATCAGGACCGACAGGCCCGGCAGGGCGGCATAATGGGGATTGTCCCGCGACAGGATCATGTCGAACTTCTCGGGGAACTCCGTCATCAACCGCGCCCCGCCGGCCAGCACGTCGCCGCCGCCGATCTGGCCGAGGGTGACCCAGGCGATCACCAGCCCGCCGGCGACCAGCAGGACCACCTGCACGGCGTCGGTCAGGGCGACCGCCTTCAGCCCCCCCCACAACTGGTAGACCAGTCCGAACACCGCCAGGCCGATCAGGGCCGCGGTCTGATCGATGCCGGTCACCGCCGTGATCGCCAGCGATCCCAGCCACAGGATCGAGGTGATGTTCACGAAGACGTAGAGGACCAGCCAGAACACCGCCATCACGTTGCGGATCGACGGGCCGTACCGCTGCTGCAGGAACTGCGGCATGGTGACGATGTCGTTGCGCAGGAAGATCGGCAGGAAGAATTTGCCAACGATCAGCAGGGTCAGGGCCGCCATCCATTCATAGGATGCAATGGCCAGGCCGATGACATAGCCGGACCCGGACATGCCGATGATCTGTTCGGCGGAAATGTTGGCCGCGATCAGAGACGCTCCGATGGCCCACCACGGCAGGCTCTTCGACGCGAGGAAATAGTCGGTCGACGTCTTCCGATGGCCCGCCTTGTCCCGGCTGACCCACTGGGCCAGGGCGAAGATGGCCACGGCGTATACGGCGAGAATGACCAGGTCGATGGTCGCGAGCGTCATGGATGCCTCCCCGGGGCGCGGCCCGTTCGGGCTCTGGCCAACGCTAGGTGAGGCGACGACGACGGGCAAGCCCGTTTTCATATCTGACGCGATGCTTCATATGTGACCATGCGAGGGGCGCTTTGCGAAAACTGCAGCGCCCGCTAGTTTCCGCGCGGCCAGAAGGAACACCGGCGCCGATGACGCTTCCCGACGAGACGGACGACCGCAAATACCGCGCGCCGGCGCTGGAAAAGGGGCTCGACGTCCTCGAACTGCTGTCGTCACACGGCGAGCCGATGACCCCGTCGCAGATGTCGGGCGTGCTGGGCCGGTCGGTCAGCGAACTGTTCCGCATGATCCAGGTGCTGGAGTTCCGCGGCTATATCGAACAGTCGCCCGAGGGCTATCGTCTGACCAACCGGCTGTTCACGCTCGGCATGGCCCAGGCGCCGGTGAGGTCGCTTGTCGAAACCGCCCTGCCGGTGATGCGTGAACTGGCCGATGCGACGGTGCAGTCGTGCCATCTGGTGGTGCTGTCGGGCGAACAGATCGTGGTCATCGCCCGCATTGAAGGCCCGGGCGACCTCGGCTTCTCGGTCCGGGTCGGCTACCGGCGCAACGTCATCGACGCCACCTCGGGCCTGATGTTCTACGGCTGCGCCCCCACAGCGGGAAAGACCGCATTGCGTGAGCGGCTGATCGCCCGGTTCGGCGCGGCGCGCACCAACCGGTTCATCAAGGCGGCCGAGGAGGCGGGCGCCCGGGGCCATGTCGAGCGGCCCAGCGACTTCGTAAAGGGGGTGACCGATCTGGCCGCGCCGATCATGGGCGCCGACGGCGTCATCGGCACCCTGATCACCCCCTATATCGAACGGACCCCGCCGACCTCGGAGATCGAGGTCGTGGTCAGCCACCTGCTCCGGGCGGCGGCCGCCCTCTCGACGGAAATGAGCGCGGTGTCCCAAGCCTGACGCCCCCGGCGTGAAATTCGGACCGCCGGCGCACGCTCCGTTGACTTCGCCCGACCGGGCGAGCATTTTCGCTGACGAATATCGCTTTCATGAATGAAAGGTCGGCCGCGGGGCCGGCGCGGGCCCGAGGATCCGCCGGACAACCGTTGGGGAGCGTATGGCCGCCATCTATTCCGACCTCGCAGGGGCCGTCGTCATCGTCACCGGGGGCGCCGGGGGCATCGGCGAGGCGATCACCCGCGCCTTCATCGCCCAGGGCGCCCGGGTGGGCGTGCTCGACATCGACGCTCCCCGCGGCGCGAAGCTGGAGGCCGAGCTCGGGGCCGACCTGCTGTTCGTCGCCTGCGACCTGACCGACATCCCGGCGCTGAAGGCGGCGGTGCAGACGGTGCGAGACCGGTTCGGTCCGATCGGCGTGCTGATCAACAACGCCGCCCACGACGAGCGCCACGCCACCCTCGAGGTCACCGAGGCCTATTGGGACGGCCGTATCGCGGTGAACCTGAAGCACCAGTTCTTCGCCGCCCAGGCCGTGCTGCCGGACATGCAGGCGGCGGGCAAGGGCGCGATCGTCAATCTGGGCTCGACCTCCTGGGTCATCGGCCAGGGCGGCATGGCCGCCTATACGGCCTCCAAGTCGGCGGTGCTGGGGCTGACCCGCTCGCTGGCGCGCGACTTCGGCGAATACGGGATCCGGGTGAATGCGATCGCCCCCGGCTGGATCATGACCGAACGCCAGCTCGAACTCTGGGTCACGCCCGAGAGCGAGAAGGAAATCTACGAGCGCCAGTGCCTCAAGCGCCGGCTGGTCCCCGACGACATCGCCCGGGTCGTGGTCTTCATGGCCTCCGACGAGGCCGGGGCCATCACCAATCAGCATTACATCGTCGACGGCGGCTGGAACTGAGACCATGACAGACCGACCGAAGAAGCCGCTGCGTTCGCGCACCTGGTTCGACAACCCCGACAACCCCGACATGACCGCCCTCTATCTGGAGCGGTATCTGAACTATGGCCTGACGCGGAAGGAGCTGCAGTCGGACAAGCCGATCATCGGCATCGCCCAGACCGGCTCGGACCTCAGCCCCTGCAACCGCCACCATCTGGTGCTGGCCGAACGGCTGCGCGAAGGCATCCGCGAGGCCGGCGGCATCGCCATGGAATTCCCGGTCCATCCGATCCAGGAGACCGGCAAACGGCCGACCGCCGGGCTGGACCGCAACCTCGCCTATCTCGGCCTGGTCGAGAGCCTGTACGGCTATCCGCTGGACGGGGTGGTCCTGACCATCGGCTGCGACAAGACCACCCCGGCCTGCCTGATGGCCGCCGCCACGGTCGACATCCCGGCCATCGCCCTGTCGGTCGGGCCGATGCTGAACGGCTGGCACAAGGGCGAACGGACCGGCTCGGGCACCATCATCTGGAAGGCGCGGCAGATGATGGCCGCGGGCGAGATCGACTATGACGGCTTCATCGAGCTGGTCGCGTCGTCGGCCCCCTCGGTCGGCTACTGCAACACCATGGGCACAGCGACGACGATGAACTCGCTGGCCGAGGCCCTGGGCATGTCCCTGCCCGGCTCGGCCGCCATCCCGGCCCCCTACCGCGAGCGCGCCCAGGTCGCCTATGAGACCGGCCTGCGCATCGTCGACATGGTGCGCGAGGATCTGAAACCGTCGGACATCCTGACGCGCGAGGCCTTCCACAACGCCATCGTGGTCAACTCGGCCATCGGCGGCTCGACCAACGCCCCGATCCACCTGACCGCCCTGGCCCGCCACGCCCATGTCGATGTGCCGCTGAAGGACTGGCAGACGCACGGCCTGCATGTGCCCCTGCTGGTCAACCTCCAGCCTGCGGGAGAGTATCTGGGCGAGGACTATTTCCACGCCGGCGGGGTGCCCGCGGTCGTCAATGAACTGATGAAACAGGGGCTGATCCACGAAGGCGCCCTGACCGTCAGCGGCCGCAGCATCGGCGACAACTGCCGCGGCCGCGAGATCGTCCTGCCCGACGTCATCAAGCCGTTCGAGACGCCGATGAAGACCGACGCCGGCTTCGTGATATTCAGCGGCAACCTGTTCGACGCGGCGATCATGAAGCTGAGCGTGATCAGCCCGGAATTCCGCGAACGCTATCTGTCCAACCCCGACGACCCCGACGCTTTCGAGGGACCCGCCGTGGTGTTCGACGGGCCCGAGGACTATCACCACCGGATTGACGACGAGAGCCTGGCCATCACCGAGCGGACCCTGCTGTTCATGCGCGGGGCAGGGCCCATCGGCTATCCCGGCGCCGCCGAGGTCGTGAACATGCGGCCGCCCGACTATCTGATCAAACGCGGCGTCCACGCCCTCGCCTGCATCGGCGACGGCCGGCAGTCCGGCACCTCGGGCTCGGCCTCGATCCTGAACGCCTCGCCCGAGGCGGCGGCGGGCGGCAATATCGCCCTGCTGAAGACCGGCGACCGGGTGCGGATCGATCTCAACACCGGCCGGGCCGACATCCTGATCTCCGACGCCGAACTGGCCGAACGGCGCGCCGCCCTCGCGGCGGCCGGCGGATACGCCTATCCCGCCTCGCAGACGCCGTGGCAGGAGATCCAGCGCGGCATGGTCAGCCAGCTGGACACCGGCGCGGTGCTGGAGCCGGCGGTCAAATACCACCGCATCATCGACCGGTTCGGCGAGGCGCGCGACAACCACTGACCTCAGGCGTCGGCGACGGCGATCTCCATCCACATCGACAGGGTCTGGCCGGGCGCGAGCACGACCAGGCCGCTGGCCTCGCCCTCCGGCGCGTGGACGGCGTCCGGGCGGTGGGTGACCGGCTCGACGCAGCCAGAGCCCTGCCCCGGCGCATAGACGTGGGCCCCCCCGG
>CAZGPS010000025.1:0-20335 GCA_964527675.1 uncultured Brevundimonas sp.
CTGGTGTCCCTGGCGCTGTTTCTGAGCGCCATCGTCATGGCTCCGACCTGGCAGGACGCCTATGATTCGGGCATCCGACCCCTGCTGGATCAGCAGATGGAGCTGCCCCAGGCCTTCGATGCGGCCTCCGAACCTGTGAAGACTTTCATGCTCGGTCAGGTGGACCAGGACGACCTCGCCCTGTTCACCCGACTGTCCAATGTGGAGGCCGAAACCCCACTGGCCGATCTGCCCCTCAGGGTGGTCACGCCGGCCTTCATGATCAGTGAGTTGAAGCGGGCCTTCGAAATCGGATTTCTCCTTTTCGTTCCGTTCCTTGTCATCGATCTGGTGGTCGCCAGCGTGCTCATGTCCATGGGTATGATGATGCTGCCTCCGGTGGTGATTTCCCTCCCGTTCAAGCTGATCTTTTTCGTGCTGGTGGACGGGTGGCGACTGGTCGCCGGAAGCCTGGTCGAGAGCTTCCAGAGAGCCTCCGGATCCGGGTAAATCCCCAGCCCGTGGGGCTTTGAACGGCAATGTCGCTTGCCAAGGGAATAAAAAGCGGCGTCAATCCATCCGTCATCGCCCTTGAATTGGGGGGCGAGCTTAAATCGGGAAACGACCCACAATGACCACCCAAGCTGAACTCATCGCCGCCGTCGCCAAGGACGCGGGCGTCTCGCAAGCCGACGCCGGCAAGGTTCTGACCGCCATCGTCGAGAACATCCAGAAGTCGCTGACCGCCGGCGGGGACGTCCGCATCTCGAACCTCGGCGTGTTCGACACCGCCGCCCGCGCCGCCCGTGAAGGCCGCAACCCGGCCACCGGCGCGACCATCAAGATCGCCGCTTCCAAGGCCGTGCGCTTCCGCGTGTCGAAGCCGCTGAAGGACGCGGTCAACAAGTAGGACCTTCACAGGTCAGGCCGCGGGCCTCGCGGGGGCCGCCGCCGCAGCTTGAGGACGGGCGGGGGCCGCGGGTCGGTCTCCGCCCGTTTTTCGTCTGAAGTCGGCCTTCATGGTCGAGACCCAGCCGGCGAAGGTGTCGGCCGAGGCGCTGAGGGCGGCGAAATCGCCCGCGGACGGACCCCCGCCCTCCCCCAGGTCGAGGGCGATCGACAGGGCCGGTCTGGCCCGCGCCCCGGCGACGAAGGGCTGATAGTTGCGCGACAGGCGCGTCAGGGCGCTCCTGTCGCGGCCCAAGGAATAGCCGACGCCGGCGCGGATCAGCCGGGCCTCCTCGTCGGCCGTCAGGGCCGCGGGGTCCTTGAAGCGGTCGCCGAGACGGGCTTCGTAGAAGGCGGCGGCCTCGGCCCATTTCTCCTGCTTCCACAGGATCTCGGCGCGAACCTCGCGGGCCTCCGGCGTGGCGTCGGAGCCCAGCACCTCCAGCGCGTGTTCGTAGCGTCCCAGCCCCGCCAGGGCCCGGGCCTCAAGGGCGCGACGCCCGGCGTTGAGCGGCGTCGGCAGCAGGGTGGTGCGCGAGCTCCAGATGGCCTGCAGCGCGGCCTCGGGCTGGCGGTCCATCAGATAGACGGTGGCCAGATCGGTGGCGACCTGCGCCTTGGCCACGCCGTCCAGTCGATTGTCGACCTGGTATTTCAGCAGTTCGGCGGCCTGGTCGAGCAGGTCGACATCGACCAGCCGGCGGGCGAGCCGACGGACCATTTCGTCCCCGTCGGCGCCGATCGGCGTCAATTCCCTGAAATCGTAGAACAGGCCCAGGGCCTGCACCGGCTGCAGTCCGTCCGCCCCGCCCTCCAGGAACAGCATGCGGAAGGCGGCGCCGAGGTCGGCCTGGATTTCGGAAGCGCCGGTGAGGCGCTGCAGCCCGGGGCCGGCGCCCTTCAGGGCGGTCAGGGCTTCACGGTACAGGCCTTGCGACAGATAGAGCTGGCCCAGCTGGCGGATCACGGCCAGTTCGGTGGCGTCGCCGCGCCAGCGCCAGCGCAGGCTCTCCAGGGCGGCGGCGGCGGCGTCGGGTTTGAGCGCCCCCTTGGCCAGCGACAGGCGGACCACGCCGAGCCTGGCGGGCACGGCGACGGCGTCGAGCGGGGCCCGGCTGACGGCGGTGTAAATCGCCAGGGCGCGGTCCGACTGCCCGTCCAGTTCGAACAGTCGGGCCTGGACGAGGCGGGCCGTGAGCTGGTCGGCGGCCGGAGCCTCCTGGCTGAAGCTGTAGGCCAGCAGGGCCCGGGCGGCGTCGAGATCGCCGGTCTCCATGGCCGAGAATGCATGGGCGGCTCCGAACCGGGCCCGCCACGCCTTGGGGAAGGCGTCCACGGCCTTGGCGCCCGCGGCGAAAGCCTGCCGGGCGACGACATGGTCGCCCCTTGCCGAGGCCATATAGCCGAGCCAGACGGCGGAGGCGGGGTCGCCGGCGACGGCGGATGAGGCGAAGTCGCCCTGGGCTTCCTCGAAGCGGCCGATCGAGGCGCGGGCGGCGCCGCGCAGACCGCGCAGCTCGGGCTCGCCGGCCATGTTCGGGGACTGGGCGACAATGGCGTTGAGCACGCCGACCGCCTCATAGCCGAGGCCGGATCCGACGAGGAAGCGAGCCAGGGCGAAGCGGGCCTCGACGGGCGCGCGCGGATCCTCGCCGGCGGCCATGGCCTCGGCCGATGCGGCGTTCTGGAGCTGGCGATGGCGGGCCGGGAAGCCCGCGTGGCCCGTCTCGCCCCATTCGCTCAGGATCAGGCCGGGATAGCGGGCGCGCAGCGGCGCGCCGGAGGTGGCGGGGGTCGGGTCCAGCCCGGCGGAGGGCGACGACAGGGTCAGGCCGCCGGGCCGGCTGAGGGTGACCAGATCGCCGTCAGCGTGGACCGCCAGATCGGCGGCCGAGGTCTCGACGGCGAGGCCGTGGGCGGTCGGCAGCAGGGCCAGGTCGATGGTCCGGCGGCGGGCGGCGAATCCCTTGCCCGGCGCCAGGGCGGTGACGGCGGCGAAACGATCGCCGACCAGCGGGTCGGTCAGCCAGATCGCCCTGGTGGCGCCCGCCATATGGGCGACGAGGGCGGGCTTGCCGGTATCGTCCCGGTCGACCCGGACGCCCTCGACGGCCACAGGCTCGCCGCCGATGGAGACCGTCCAGGTGGAGCCGATGGCCTTGGCCGAGACGGGGGCCCCGGTCGGAACGGCGACCCGAACGGCGACATGATCCGGGCCGGCGGTCCAGTGAACGTCGGAGGCCGGCCCCAGCTGGGCGGCGCCGGACATGTCCAGGCGGGCCGGCGTGTCAAAGACGATCCACACCGCCTCGCCGCGCCGGAAGACGGCGGCGCCGACGGGATTTGGCCACTGAAAGGCGAGGCTGACCTTGCCGGGCGTAGCCTGGGCGACCACCGGCACGGCGCGGGCGGGGCCGGCGCCCGGCGCCGCGGGCGGGGCCTCGGCGTAGAGGTTGAGATAGACGGCCCCGTCGGCGCTGCCGGAGCGGGCGTCGGCGCCGGCCGCCAGGGTCAGGACCAGTTCGGTGGCGCCCGATACCGCGCGGGTCTCGACCTTGCTGACGCCGCGGGGCGGATCAACCTTGAGGCGGGAGACGTCCGGCGCGGCGGTGGAGCCGATGCGGACGATGACCTGGTCGCCCTGGCGACGCACGCGGGAGCGGGAGCCGACCACGCCGGCGAACTCGATGCGGGTGAACTCGGCGTTGGCGCCGATGCGGATGGTGACCGGATCGAGGGCCGCGGGCGCTTCCTGGGCCAGGGGGGCGAGCGGCGCGAACGCAACCGCGCCGGCCGCGGCGGCGGCGACGGTGGTTCTCAGAATGCGTTTGGTCGTGGCCCCGGACATGCGCGCGCACCCTCGCGCGAGCCGCCTTTCAACGCAGTTAACGGTTGGTGACCGCGCGCTCCAGCATGCGCAGCGAAACCCTGAGGCATTCCAGCCGGACCGGTCCGCGGCCGATGTCGCCGAAATGGTGCTCTTCGTGCCGGGTGGCGACGCCTGCGGCGGCGAGGGCGAAATGGACCCGTCCGGGCTCGTCGTCGGGCCCGGCCCGGCCGGCGAATCCGGTCACCGAGACCGCCAGACAGGCCCCGGAGGCGCGCAGGGCGCCCTCGGCCATGGCCCGCGCCACCGGTTCGGAGACGGCGCCGTACTGTTCGATCAGGCGCAGCGGCACCGCCAGTTCATCGGCCTTGGCGTCATTGGTGTAGACGACATAGCCGCGCTCGAAGGCGTGCGAGCGACCCTCGACATCGGTCAGCACGGAGGCGATCAGCCCGCCGGTGCAGCTCTCGGCCGTAGCCAGGGTGAGGTCGCGATCGCAGGCCGCCTCAAGGACCCGGTCGATCAAGGTCTCGATATCGGCGGGCAGAGCCGGGCTCAGGGTTTCCGTCATCCTGCCGCAACGGTCGCGCTTGCCCGCGCGTTCCCGCGACAATGCGACGGCTTGCCGAGTCCGGTCGCCGGGCCGACATCAGCCCTCTCTCCCGTCAGGACGCTCCTGTGACCGACCGCGAATATCCCCGGCTCAGCACCCTTTCGACCGGCTTGCGCTGCCGCTGCCCGCGTTGCGGAGAGGGGCCCTTGCTGAAGGGCTATCTGACCATCCGCGACGCCTGCCCCGTTTGTGGCCTCGACTACAGCTTCGCGGAGCCCGCCGACGGCCCGGCCTTCTTCGGCATGAGCCTGATCGGGGTGGTCGGCATGGCCCTGTTCATGTGGTTCGAGTTCAGCGTCCACCCGCCCGTCTGGGTGCATATGGTGGTGACGATGCCGCTGCTGGTGATCGGCTGTCTCGGCGTGCTGCGGCCGCTGAAAGGATGGCTGGTGGCCGAACAGTATGTCCACAAGGCCGCGCCGCCGGAGTTCGAGAGCAACGGCAAGCACGGCGAAGGATCGCGCTGGCGCTAGGCCGCGCTCCGCTCCGGCAAGCTTAATGACGCGCCGGTTTCGAGGTCGTCATCTGGATGTGGCTCGACTTACCTCGACACCCGCTCCCAGATGGGCGGGGCGCAATCACGCCCTCAAGGCTTCGCTTTACCGAGTTATCGCGCGACCACAGCTAAAACGTCGACCAATTTTTACTTACTGCAACTGCTCAGCTTGTATTTGCGAATGCATGATTATCGGTCGGGTGTAAGCGAAGCGATATTCCTGAATGCCACCATATGAGAAATGATTACTGAGTTAACCATGATCATTAATCATAGTCGTCAATCGGCTTTTAACAGAACGCTGTTCCCCTAGACGAAAGATATTAAGGACGGTGGGCGGGATGATCGACGAGGAAGGAATGGCGAGGCGGTACGGGGATGCGCGGCCGGCCGCCGGCGCAGGGGGCGGGGCCGCGCGGCGGGCGTTCGGAGCCCCCTATGAGAGCATCACCTTTTCGACCGCCACCCGGGCGCGGACCGACCTGACCATTACCCTGGCGGCGCAGCCGGTGTTCGAACTGTCCAGCTCCACGCCCGTCAGCCGGCGCCTGCGCCGGTCCATCCGCCGCTGCGGTGAGCGGACCCTGTTCGAGCGCAAGACGCTGGAGCTGGAGGATCTGAGGCGTATCGACGTTCTGACCCTGCAGCACGGGATGGAACTGCTTCGGCTGGGGCCGGGCGACTGCGGCATCGTTCCGGCCTTCTGGAGGTCGCTGACGGAGAACCGCGAGAGCTACGCCCTGCTCTGCACCGAGGCGCAGCACAGCCCCAATCCCGGCAGCCTGCTGGTCGAGGTCGTCGGCGGTCCCGAACAGGCGCCGCTGGACGTGATCGACGACATCCTGGGCCGGTTCGAAACGGGCTCGCGGGGCCTGATCCTGCACATCGCGCCGGATATCGACACCGCCCTGCGGCTGCGCGGCGCGCGGGTCAGCTGCCTGGCGATCGACTTCGCGGGCGTGGCCCATGACGGGGCCCGGGACTGGCAGGCCGCGGTCGATCTGATCGCCGCCGCGCGCCAGAGCTGCGGCCAGATCCTGCTGATCAACCTGCGGCCCGAGCGGGCGCTCGGGGCCCAGGCCGCGGGGGCCACCCACGCCGTTTTCGCCACCCTTGAGCCGCGGATGGTCTGACCGGTTCCGGCGGTTGACGCCGGGACGGGCGGCGCCGGGCCGGCCTTACCGGGATGTCATGACCGAGGATTAACTGGCGCCGCCGCCGGTCCCGCCCGTACAGGGGCCGTGGGGTCGGCTGGACCTCGCAGATGTCCGATCCCGTCATGAGCGACACCGCCCCGTCCCTGCGGCTTGAAAACGTTTCGCGGCGGTATGGCCGCAAGCCGGTGCTGCAGGACGTAAGCCATGTCTTTCCCCCTGGTCTGACCCTGCTGACCGGGCCCAGCGGCGCGGGCAAATCGACCCTGTTGCGGCTGTGCGCGACGGCGGAAAAGCCCAGTGGCGGGGCGCTGTACTGGGAGGGCAAGCCCCTGCCGGGCGCCCGCGGCCGGTTGCGGCGGTCGCTGGGTTACGCCCCGCAATCGGTGGACCTGCCCGAGGACCTGACGGCGCGCGAGTTCGGCCTGCATATGGCCGCCCTGAAGGGGCTGAACGCCCGCGACGCCGACGCCCAATTCCGCATGCTGCTGGAAGCGCTGAACCTGGGCGACGACGCCAACGGCCGGATCTCGACCTTCTCGGGCGGCATGCGCCGGCGGCTGGTGTTCGCCCAGGCCCTGCTGGGATCGCCCCGGCTGCTGGCGCTGGACGAGCCCACAGCCGAGCTGGACGGCGAATCCCGCGAACGGGTCGGGGCCCTGATCAGCCGCGCGGCCCGGACCGCCGTGGTCATCATGACCTCCCACCTGACGGATTCCATCAGCGGCGGCAGGATCGTGCTGCGGGTTGAAAGCGGCAGGCTGACCCCTGTCGACGGAGCCCACCGCGCCGGAGACTCCGCGTGAGCCTGGCCGTCGTCCAGTCGTCCCTGACCACCTCGCTGGCCCGCTACGGCCGGAGCATGGGCCTGTGGATCCTGCTGCTGGTGGCGCCGGTCGGGGCGCGGTTCATGATCGCGGCGCGCGGGGCGGATACGACATTGATCGCGGTGGATGACCGGGTGCCGTGGCTGACCTCGCCGGTGCTGGGCGTCACGCTCGGCGTGGTCATCGCCACCCTGTTGCTGCCCGTGGCCTTCATCTACCTGCGATCCAACGCCACCCGTCGACAGCCCTGGCAGGTGGAGGAGGTCAGCCCCGCGGGCCGCGTCTCCATCGCCTATGGCCGCTGGCTGGCCGACATCGCCGTGCTGGCCGCCGTGCTGGCGGCGACGACGGCGGCGGGCTGTCTTCTGGCCCTCCTGCTGCTGCCGCTGAACGAGGTGGACCCCGCCAGCATCATCCTGACCCTCTGGGTCATCGCCGCCCCGCCGGTGGCCATGGTCGCCTCCCTGCGCCTGCTGCTCGACGCCCGCCGCTGGACCCGCGGACCGCTGGGCGAGGTCCTGTTCTTCGTCTTCTGGATGGGCTCGCTGGTGTTCGTGATGGTCGGCGGACAGGCCGGCGGATACGCCGCCAACATGACCGACCTGCCCGGCTTCATGTCGCCGATCAGCTATGGCCAGGGCGGGACGGACAATTTCGTCATCGGCGGGGCGGAGATCCCGTCGGGCAGTGCGCCGATCCACCTCGACGTCATGAGCGGCGTCATGGCCGACGGCTATCTGGCCGCCCGCCTGACCTGGCTGGGCGTCGCCGCCCTGATCCCGCTGCTGGCGGGGCTGGTCTATGCGCCCCACGCCGCCGGCAAGACCCGCAAGACCGCCGCCTGGCTCAGATTCCTCGAGCCCGGTCGGGCGCGACCCGCCGATCCCGGCACGAAACCCGCCCGTTTCGGACTGCTGCCGGGCGTGGCGCTGGTCATCGCCGAGGCGCGGCTGATGGCCGGTCACCGCAAGGGCCTGCTGGCCATGGCGGTGGTGGCCGCCGCCGGTCTGGTCGCGCCTTACGCCACCGTGGCCGGGCCCGCGGCGATGCTGCTGCTGGTGTTCGCTACCACGGCCCATGCGGGCCGCAGCGAGCAGAAGGGCCTGCTGGCCCTGACCACGACCGCCGCCCTCTCTCCTGCCGCTCGCCGGATCGCCTTCGTGCTGGCCGGAACCGCCCTGGCGCTGGTGATGGCCGCGCCGGCCGCGGTGAAGGGGCTGATGGCGGGTGAGGCGCGGATCCTGCTGGAAGCCGCCGCCGTCGGCGCCGCCACCGCCGCCACCGCCATCGTCCTCGGGACACTGACCCGCTCGGCGACCGCGCCCCGGCTGGTGTTGCTGATCGCCTGGTATTTCTACCTCAATGCGGGCGGGGCCCAGGCCGGTTGAGGGAGACGGCGGGATCGGGTGTCGATCCGCCCCGGTCGCTCAGCTGCCGAACAGGCCGGAGCGTCCTCGCCCTGAACGCACGCCGGACACCGCCCGACCGATCCGCCGGATGACGTCGCGCCCCTTGCCGATGCGCCCTGCGAACAGGACGAAACCGTGGATCGTGCCCTTGATCCGCCATTCGCGGGCGTCGACCCCGGCGCGCCTGAGCGCCTTTGCATAGGCCGCGCCCTCGTCGCACAGGGGGTCGAGGCCGGCCGTGATCACCACGGTGCGCGGCTGGCGCGACAGCACCTCGATCGAGGCCAGCAGGGGCGAGGCCGGGGCGCTCTCGCGGTTGTCGCCGGGCGAGAAATACTCGCTCTCGGCGCGCAGGATGTCGAACTCGCGCAGGAAATACGCGCCGTCGCCCAGCGTCTGGCGTGAGGGGAAGTCGGCGTGGGCGCTGGCGCTCATCACCGGATAGACGAGAATCTGCAGCGCCACCGGGATCGAGGTCTGCTGGCAGGTCGCCGCCGCCAGATGGCCGCCGGCGCTGTCGCCGGTCACCACGATGCGCGCCGGATCGCCGCCCAGCGCCCGGGCGTTGGCCGCGGCCCAGGCCAGGGCCGCCAGACAGTCGTCCAGCGCGGTCGGATGTTTGTGCTCGGGTGCCCGGCGGTAGTCGACGTCCACCACGACGCAATCGCCCGCCGCGCAATAGGCCCGGCAGATGCGCGTATAGCCGTCGGGATCGCCCAGCACCCAGCCGCCGCCGTGGATATGCAACACCAGGGGCCGCAACCGGGCCACGTCGCCTCCGGACGGCCAATAGATCCGCACCGGCACGGGTCCGTGGGGGCCGGGCGCGACACGATCCTCGATCCGTCCGACCGCGGCCGGAGCCGGGCCGTACAGCTCGGCGGCGATGTTCAGCCCCTGGCGCCGCTCGGCGACCGTGGGCTCGGCCGGAGCGCCGGCGAAATCCGTAGCCATGGCCGCCAGCAACGCCGCCGTATCCGGCTCGACCCATGGCCCCCGCGCGCGGCTCATCTCAGAATTTGAACCCGGCGGTGAGGCGGACCGTGCGCGGGGCGCCGAAATAGGCCAGCTGGTAGCCCAGCGAGTCCGACAGGTCGAAGCCCTGCTCGATATGCCGCTCGTCCGTCAGGTTCTGGCCGCCCAGCTGGACAAACAGATGGTCCTCCCGGTCGCTCCAGCGCACGAAGGCGTCGACGAGGGTGTAGCCGTCCTGGGCCAGGACCTCGCTGGACGAGACGGTCGGATAGACCTTTGACCGGTACGAGGCGTCGGCCCCCAGGGTCAGCGAGCCGTTGACGCCGAGGTCGGCGACATAGACGCCGCCCAGCCGCGCCGACCACTCCGGCGCATTGACCAGATGGCGCTGGTCGCTGATGTCGACGCCGCCGGGGCCGATGTATTCGTCGTACCGGGCGTCCAGATAGCCGACCGTGGCGTTCAGTGTCAGTTCCGCGATCGGCCGGGCCGTCAGCTCCAGCTCGGCCCCGCGGATGGTGGCCGCGCCGGCGTTGGTGAACAGGGCGATGAAGCCGCCGCCGCCGTCGGCCGAGAAGCTGGACAGCTGCAGGTCGGTGTAGTCGTTCCAGAAGACGGCCATATTGGCGGTCAGACGCCGGTCCATCAGCGTCGACTTCACCCCGGCCTCATAGGCCCACAGGGTCTCGGGGTCATAGGGCGCGGCGCCGGAGGCGTCGTTGGCGCGGCCGTCGAAGCCGCCGGACTTGAAGCCGCGGCTGACGCTGACATAGGCCATGACGTCGTCCGAAACCGCATAGTCCAGCCCCAGCTTGGGCGACCAGGAATCCCAGCTTGCCGAGGTGTCGATATCGGTCACCAGCAGGCCGGGCGCGTCACGCGCCGGCGGCTCGGTCAGCGGGCCGTAGAAGGTCTGGGTGCGGCGGAAATCCTTGTCCTCGGAAGTGTAGCGCAGGCCGGCCGTCAGGCTGAGCCGCCGGCTCAGGTCCCAGGTCGCCTGGCCATAGGCCGCCCAGGAGCGGTTGTGTTGATCGTTGATCGAGCCGGTGACGAGGCTGATGACCGGACCCAGCAGGCCCGAATAGGTCAGATCGCTCTCGTCGAAATAAAAGACGCCGGCGACGGCGTTGAGACGCTCGCCGGCGTAAGTCAGCTGGAACTCCTGACTGAACTGGTGCTGGTTTTCGTCCACATAGACGCCGAAGATCGCCAGCGGCGTGGCGTCGAGGTCCAGGTGGCTGGCGTAGTCCATGGAGCGCCAGGCGGTCACCGACTTGAACGACCACAGGTCCGACACGGCCCAGTCGGCCGTCAGGGCGGCGCCGAAGGTATCGAGCGTGTTCAGGTCGTTGAAATCGGCGTCGACCTTGAACGGATCGGCCATGGTGTCGGGATAGAGGCCGAACACCGACGTCGCCCGCGCCGGGGTCCGCGACGCATCGGGCCGGTCCCGCGAGGCGTCGACGTTCAACCGGACCGACAGGGCGTCGGTGGGGCGATATTCGAGCGAGACGCGGCCCGCGACCTGATCCTTGTCGCCGTCGTCCCTGCCGGTGAAGGCGTTGTCCGAATAGCCGTCGCGGCGCGACAGCGACACCGCCGCCTTGCCCAGCAGGGTGGCGTCCTCGTTGAGGGCCCCGCCGGCGCTGATCCGCGTTTCGATCAGCCCGTAGTCGCCGACCGAGGCCTCGGCCCGACCGCCCCAGTCGGCGCCCAGCGGGGTCGAGACGAACTTCACCGCGCCGCCGATGGTGTTGCGGCCGTACAGGGTGCCCTGCGGCCCGCGCAGCACCTCGATCCGGTCCACGTCATAGACCGACAGGAAGGCGCCCTGGGCCCGGCCCAGATAGACGTCATCGACATAGACGCCGACGCCCGGATCGGCGAAAGGCCAGGCTGTCCACCTGTCCGACGCCCCGCAGATAGACCACAGCGTTGGCGGCGTCGCCTTCGTGCAGGGTCAGGTTGGGCACCGCGCCTTGCAGGGCGCCGATGTCGGAGGCCTGCAGATTCTCCAGCGCCCCGGACGACAGGGCGGTGACCGCCACCGGCACGTCCTGCAGCCGCTCCTCGCGCCGGCGGGCGGTGACGACCACCTCCTCCAGGGTCGAGGCCTGCTCCGTGGCCGACGGCGCCTCCTGGGCCACGGCCGGCAGGGCGGTCAGCACGGCGGCGGACGCGCCGGCGAGCATGAGGGCGCGGCGCGCGCCGCGAGCGGTGTGGATCTTCATAGCAGCCTCCCCCGGTCGCCGCTGACGGGCGATCTCGATGGGGGCATGGCATCACGACGCCGCGTGGCCGACTAGCGAAGAGTTGCGCGCGAAACTGTCCGCAAAAGCTGCGTCCAGTCGCGCGTCAGTCGAGCGCCGTGCGGATGATCTCGCGGGTGCGCCTCAGGTGGCCGACCATCAGGGCCTCCAGCTTGGGCGTCGGCCGGACCAGGGCCGTCCGGCCGTCGTCGCCGGTCCGTTCCTTGACCAGGAAACCGTCGTCCACGGCGCGCTTGATGCGCTCCTCGCGGGTGCGGTTGGAGCCGCTCTTCATCTGCTGACAGGCCTGGCTCATGGTCATCGGCCGACCGTTCCAGTTGGCGATCATGCAGCCGACCAGCAGGTACCAGAACTCCTGGGTGAAATAGCCGGGCCGCTTGTCGAAGGTCTCGTCCCAGTCGCGGGCATAGGCCTCCAGCGCCTGCGCCCATACGATGAGTTCGTCCGTGTCCCGCGACTCCATGGCCCATAGTCCAGAAACGGCTGACAAATTCCAGTCCCACGCGGGGCGCGGGGCGACGATGGCGCCTGGGTCAGGCCCCGGCCTGATTTGTCTGGCTCCGGATCCGCCGCGCGGTCAGTCCGAGGCGGCCGTTCCCAGCCAGACGCGAAAGGACCGCATGGCGTCGGTCTCGGCGCGGGACCGGAGACGCGTCAGCCAGTAGCCGCCCCGCGACACCTCCACAGCGAACGGCCGGACCAGACGTTCGGTCGTCAGATCGCGCGAGAACATGCCCGCAGGGGCCAGGGCGACGCCCGCGCCGGCCTCGGCGGCGGCGACCATGATGGCGGAACTGTCGAAGACAGGCCCGCGCAGGGGTGGCGACGCCACGCCCGCCGCCTCGAACCATCGTGGCCATTCGTCGGCGCGATAGGACCGCAGCAGGGTCTCACGCTTCAGCTCGCCAGGCTCGGACAGGCGGGCGGCGACGGCGGGGGCGCACAGGGGCGTCAGCGGCGCTTCCAGGATCGGGTCGGCATGGGTGCCGTGCCAGGCGCCGTCGCCATAGCGGATCGCCATGTCCAGGCCTTCGCCGGCCAGGTCGACCCGATTGTTGTTGGTCATCAGGCGCAGGTCGATATCCGGCAGGGCGCGGCGGAAGTCGTCCATCCTCGGCAACAACCAGCCCGTGGCGAAGGTCCCGACGACGCCGACCGTCAGCACTTCGCGCAACCGCCCGCCGGCATAACGGTCCAGAGTCGCGCCCATGCGATCGAACGACTCGGCCAGCATCGGCGCGAGCGCCTGTCCTTCGGACGTCAGCGCCAGCCCGCGCGGCAGGCGGCGGAACAGGCGGACGCCCAGCCTGGTTTCCAGCTGCGCGACCTGATGGCTGACGGCGCCCTGGCTGACGCACAGCTCGATGGCGGCGCGCGTGAAGTTCAGGTGGCGCGCCGACGCCTCGAAGGCGCGCAGGGCGTTGAGCGGGAGCTGGGCGCGATCCATGTCGAGGCAATAGCCCAGTTCATGCCTATGTCCAGATATGATGCTTTGTGCGGCCGACGCCGATCCACCAACCTCGGTCTCACACCGCATGATGGAGAGAGCGATGAAGCAGATACATATGGCGGCCGCTGGCGCGCTGGCCCTGCTGGCGGCCTGTACTTCGGCGGAATCGCAGGTGGCGACGCCGGCGCGTGCGGATCCGCTGTTGCAGCCGATCGCGCCGGACTACGCCCGGCAATGGCTGGGTCCGCAGGAACCGGTCCGCGTCTACGGCAATACATGGCTTGTGGGCTTCGAAGGGCTGACCGTCGGTCTGGTGGAGACGACTGACGGCCTGATTCTGATCGATGGCGCCGTGCCGCAGGCGGTTCGGGACATCGAGGCCAATCTGACCAAGCTCGGCTTCTCCATCCGGGACGTGAAATACATCCTCAGCACCGAGCCGCACTGGGACCACTCCGGCGGGATGGCGGCCCTGGCGCGCGACAGCGGAGCGCAGGTCATCGCCGGGCGCGAAGCGGTCCAGAGCCTGCTGCAGGGGCGCAGCACCGACGACGATCCCCAGCACGGCGAACTGGCCTCGATGCCGCCCATCGCTGACGTGCGGGGCGTCCGCGATGGCGAGACCCTGACGCTCGGCGACGTCACCATCACCGCGCGCGCCACCCCGGGCCATACGCCGGGCAGCATGAGCTGGACCTGGCGGTCATGCGAGGACGGGCTGTGCAAGGACGTGGTCTTCGCCGCCAGCCTTAACCCCATCTCATCGGACGGCTATCGCTACTCGGCCCACCCGGCGCTGCGCGAGGGCTTCCGGCGCACCTTCGCCATGGTCCGCGGCCTGCCGTGCGACATCCTGCTCTCGTCCCATCCGGGCGCCTCCGGGCAGGACGCCCGCCACGCGGCCTTCGCGCGCGGCGACCAGCCCAATCCCTTTGTCGATCCAGCGGCCTGCCGGGCCTATGCGGACCAGTACGAGCGCAAGTTCGACGAGCGCCTGGCCAGGGAGCGGACCGGGACCGCCGATTGAGCGCGAAACCCGCGGCGGCGGCGGACGTCTTCCGCCGGAGTCCGCGGGTGACACAGTACATGGGTGGCGACCCCGGAGGGACTCGAACCCCCGACCTCTGCTTTAGGAAAGCCTTGCTCTATCCGGCTGAGCTACGGGGCCACGCCGCGCTGAACTAGCGGGTGAGACGGCGGCGGGGAAGCCGCCAGACGCGTTTTCCGCCGTGCGCGGCCGAACCGCGCATCGCGGCCGCCCGCGCCCCGCCTTTCCGGTTGTGGTTAATCGCCTTTAAGATACAATATCTTGGGGTGAACAAACCCCGAATCGGGCCGTGTCGGTGATTCGGTCCTGATTCGTTTCGCCCCTGTTCCGCCTGGACAGGCTTCACCGTTCACACCTCGATGAAACGCCACGGCGGCGCTTGAGGAACCGGGCGGGAAGAGCCACCTTTTCCCCATCATGAGCGACCGCGGCACAGGACAGGCCCCCTCGCGCGTCGTCGCGGTGCTGGGGCCCACCAACACCGGCAAGACCCATCTGGCGGTCGAGCGGATGCTGGGTCACGCCTCGGGCATGATCGGCCTGCCGCTGCGATTGCTGGCGCGCGAAATCTATGACCGGATCGTCAAGCGGCGCGGGGCGGCGGCGGTGGCCCTGGTGACCGGCGAGGAGAAGATCGTCCCGCCGCGGGCCGTCTATTTCGTCTGCACCGTCGAGGCCATGCCGATGGAGCGGTCGGTGGAGTTTCTCGCCATCGACGAGATCCAGCTGGTCGCCGACCCCGCGCGCGGCCACGTCTTCACCCAGCGGCTGCTGCATGCGCGCGGCCGGTTCGAAACCATGTTCCTCGGCGCCGGGACCATGGCGCCCCTGATCCGCTCGCTGATCCCGGACGTCGAGATCGTTCAGCGCGAACGACTGTCGACGCTGTCTTATGCCGGCTCGAAGAAGCTGACCCGCCTGCCCGCCCGCAGCGCCATCGTCGCCTTCAGCACGGATCAGGTCTACGCCATCGCCGAACTGATCCGGCGTCAGAGGGGCGGGGCGGCGGTGGTCATGGGCAGCCTCAGTCCGCGCACCCGCAACGCCCAGGTCGAACTGTTCCAGTCGGGCGAGGTCGACTTTCTGGTGGCCACCGACGCCATCGGCATGGGGCTGAACATGGAGGTCGACCATGTCGCCTTCGCCGGCCTGAGGAAGTTCGACGGGCGGCGAACCCGCTGGCTTCACGCGCATGAGATCGGCCAGATCGCCGGCCGGGCGGGGCGGCACCTGAGGGACGGGACCTTCGGCGTGACGGGCGAGGCCATCGAGCTGGACGCCGATCTGGTCGAACAGGTGGTCGAGCACCGCTTCGATCCGGTCGAGGCCGCCGAATGGCGCCATGCGCGGCTGGACTTCGACACCCTGCCCGACCTGCTGCGCTCGCTGACGGTGACGCCCGGCGTGCGCGGCCTGAACCTGACCCAGCCGGCGCTGGACGAGACCCTGCTGCGGCGGCTGATCAAGGACGAGGGCGTGGCCCGCATCGGACGGTCGCGCGGGGCGATCATGCGGCTGTGGGAGGCCTGTCAGCTGCCGGACTTCCAGAAGACCACCCTGGACGAGCATGCGCGGCTGGCGAAGGAGATCTTCGAGGCCCTGACCGGCAAGCGGGGCCGGCTGACGGCCGACTGGATCGCGCCGCGCTTCGCCGACCTGGACCGCGACGACGGCCAGATCGATCAGCTGTCGGCCCGGCTGAGCGGGGTGCGGACGCTGAGCTATATCGCCAACCGGACCGACTGGCTGGACCAGGCCCAGGGCTGGCGCGACCAGACCAAGGCGCTGGAGGAGCGGCTGTCGGATGTGCTGCACGAGCGGCTGACGGCGCGGTTCGTGGATCGGCGCACCACGGCCTTGATGCGGGCGTTGAACGTGCGCGAGGACGCGGTTCCGGGGACCGGAGCCGCGATCGAGGCCGACGGCGCGGTGGTCCTCGAGGGTCACGCCGTCGGGCGGCTGACCGGCGTCGACTTCCAGATCGACCGGGGCGCCAGCGCGCTGGAGGACCGGGCCCTGCGCCACATGGCCCGGCAGGCGGTGACGCCGGAGATCGCGCGCCGGCTGGGGCGGCTGGCGGCCGACGGGGACGAGGCCTTTGCGGTGACGCCCGACGGGGCGGTGCTGTGGCGCGGGACGCCGGCGGGACAGGTGGTCGGCGGCGACTGGTTCACGCCGCGGGTGCGACTGCTGGGGGAACTGGGGCCGGCGGCGGCGCGCGAGCGGGCGCAGCGACGGCTCGAAGCGTGGCTGGCGGCGGAGGCCGGGCGGGCGCTGAAGGCCCTGCGGCGGCTGAAAGCAGGGATTGAGAGCGGTGCGCTGAAAGGTCTGCCGCGTGGGATCGCCTTCCGGCTGGTCGAGGCGGGCGGGGTGATCGATCGGCGCGAGGTCGAACGCGATCTGGCGGCGTTGAGCCAGGTCGAGCGGCGCACGCTGAAGACCTTCGGGGTGCGGCTGGGGGCGCATTCGGTGTGGCTGCCAGCCTTGCTGAAAGGGCGCGGCGCGGCGGTGGCCCGGGCCTTCGTGGCGGGCGAGGCGTTCCGGCCCGGCGCGTCGACGTTGACGCCCCTGCCCCCGGCCGCCCCATCGGCGCGGCTGCTGTCCGCCTTCGGCCTGCGCGCCGTGGGGCGGTTCGCCGTCGCGGTGGAAGCGCTGGAATCGCTGGCGGAGCGGCGGGCGCGAGGCAAGGGCATGCTGGCCGATACCGATCTGGCCGAACTGGACATCACCCTCGATCAAGCGAAGGCGCTGGCCATCGCCCTCAAGTCGACCCGGGCGCAGCAACCGGACGGGACGAAACAGGCTGGTCGACCGGTGAAGGACTCCCCGTTCGCGGCCCTGTCGGCGCTGACCGCCCCGGCGCCGGAGCCGGCGCGCCGCAAGCGGCCCCGGCGCAGGAAGTCCGGGTGAGCGAGGCGGCCTGTCGCATCGATGTCTGGCTGTGGCGCGCGCGCTTCGCGAAGACGCGGACGCTGGCCGCGGCCATGGTCGAGCGCGGCGTGGTGCGACTGACGCATCAGGGCCGGCAGGCGCGGGTCGACAAGGCCAGCCGCTGCGTCCACGTCGGCGACGGCCTGGTGTTCGCCCTCGGCGGGCGGATCGTCGACCTGACGGTCACAGCCATGGGCGAGCGGCGCGGTCCTCCGGCGGAGGCCCGCGCCCTGTATCTGCTCGTGGAAACCGACTGAGGCTATTGCTGCAGGACGAACTCGCCCTCGATATGCAGTTCGACCTCGTCGGAGACGGCCGGGATGGCGAAATTGACGCCGAATTCCGAGCGTTTGATGGTCGCCTCGCCGTCGAAGCCGACCTTGTAGCCGCCGCCCATCGCCGGACCGGCCTGGTTAAACTCAACCTCCATGGTCACCGGGCGGGTGACGCCGCGCAGGGTGAGGTCGCCGACCACCACAGCCTCGGACGGGTCGTCGGGATCGACGGTCACAGAGCGCGAGACGAAGGTCGCCGTCGGATGATTGGCCGTGTCGAAGAAGTCGGGCGTCTGCAGGTGGGCCTTCAACCCGCCCGAGTTGGGGGCGACATCGGTCAGCGGAATGGTGGCGGTCAGGGTCGAGGCCGAGGGATTGGCGGGGTCCAGGGTCAGGGTGGCCTCGACGTTCACGAACTGGCCGACATAGGTCGAGAAGCCGAGGTGATCGACCGACCAGGTGATCTTGCCGTGGCTGGAATCCAGCGCGTAGCTTCCGGCCTGGACCTCGGCCGGATTTTTGGTCAGGGCGGCCTGGGCGACGACCGCGCCGCCGGCGATCAGGGTGAGGGCGGCCGCGGCGGCGATGACGGTTCTGGGCATGAAACGCATGAAGGAGTCCTGTGAAAGCGGGGCGATCTGCAATCGCACTTGATACAGATAAGGCGTGGGACGCGGGTGACAAGCCCGCCGCTTCCATGCGTCACGTCCGCTCACCGAGTTGACAGGCGCGGCCCTGGGGGTCATCTGCGCAACCCGTCCCCGGAACCGTGATCGCTCCTTCGCTCCATGACCTACATCGTCACCGACGCCTGCGTGAAATGTAAGTTCATGGACTGCGTCGAGGTCTGCCCCGTCGACTGCTTCTATGAGGGCGAGAATTTTCTCGTGATCGCGCCGGACGAATGCATTGACTGCGGCGTTTGCGAGCCGGAATGCCCGGTCGACGCCATCAAGCCTGACACCGAGGATGAGCCCGACGGCAAGTGGCTGATGGTCAATGCCGAATACGCGAAAACCTGGCCGAACATCACGGTCAAGGGAACGCCGCCCGCCGACGCCGAGGCCTTCGAGCGCGAGACCGGCAAGTTCGAGAAATACTTCTCGCCCAACCCCGGCAAGGGGTCCTGACCCGACGGGGCCGCGGGACGGCGCGCCAGGAGCGATCCGGAGAGGATTTACAACCTTCCGTGCGCTGACGCTGTGGACGTTTTGAAATTCCGCAGATTTGTGATAGGTTACTGTCATTGGGTCGGGCGGTCTGCGATTTCTTCGCGCCGCCCGCGTTTGCGACAGAATCCCGCCCGTGCAGGCGGGATCGGCCAGAGGTTTGGTGATCCGTTTCCGTTTTGACGACTGACACTGTTCGCACCGACGGCCTCTCCGCCGCCGGACGACGTGCTGTCGTCTTTTCGTTTTCGACTTGCCCGGTCTCCGCGCCGTGAAAGGAACGACATGACGAACAAGACTGGTCTGGAATTCAAGGTTGGCGACGCGGTCGTCTATCCGGCGCATGGCGTCGGCAAGGTGGCGGCCGTCGAGACCCAGGAAGTCGCGGGCATGTCCCTCGAGGTCTATGTCGTGACCTTCGACCACGAGAAGATGACCCTGCGCGTTCCGACCAAGAAGGCCAAGACCGCCGGCCTGCGTTCGCTGGCCGCCGACGACGTCGTCTCCAAGGCCCTGACCACGCTGAAGGGCCGCGCCCGCATCAAGCGCACCATGTGGTCGCGTCGCGCGCAGGAATACGAAGCCAAGATCAACTCGGGCGACCTGATCTCGATCGCCGAGGTGGTCCGCGACCTGCACCGCGCCGACAGCCAGCCGGAACAGTCCTATTCGGAGCGTCAGCTCTATGAATCGGCGCTGGACCGCATGGCCCGCGAGGTCGCCGCCGCCAACCGCATCGACAAGGACGCGGCCGTCGAGCTGCTCGGCAAGTCGCTGAGCGCCAAGAAGGCCGTCATCGCCGCCGCCGAAGCCGCCGAGGCTGAAGCCGAGGAAGCCGAAGCGGCCTGATCCGCGACGATCGCTGAATGACGAAAGGCCCGGGATCGCTCCCGGGCCTTTTTCAATTGGGGCCGCCGCCCGTGCCGGAGACAGATTCGAGCCAGGCGATGACGTTGGCGACGTCGCTGGCCTCAAGTTCGATCTGCGGCATGGCGGGGTGAGCCGTGACCAGGCCCTCCGCCAGGGCTTCCTGCAGGTCGCGCACCGGATAGGTGCGGCCCATCTCCCGGAACGGCGGGGCGGCCTTCATCGGACTGTCGCCGGCCGCCTCGACGGCGTGGCATCCGGCGCATTTGAGTCGCACAAGATTGCCGCTCAGAGACGCCGAGCCGACGGGCGAGGCGTAGACCGCCTCCGGCGGCTGGGGGGCGTCATTGTCCGTGGCGCAGCCGGACAGCGCGAACGCCAGCAGCCCCGTGGCGAGTATTGCTGTGGTTTTCATATCGGCCTCCTCCGGCACGTGACACCAGAACAGGCCGGCCAGCAATGATCCTGATCAAACGCCTCAGAAATACTCGGCGTTGGCCGGGCACTGGGCGCTGATGCGGCGGGCGGTGATGCTGGCGGGCAGGTAGGGTGTGCCGCGTGCGATCTGGGCTCCCCCGCGGAAGGTGAAGCTTTCCGGCTGATAGGTGCCGTTCAGGCGGATGTTGACCCGCCGGTTCTTGTGGTCGGTGCAGACGCCCTCGAAGCGGGCGTTGCCGCCGCCGACCTGGCGAACGGGATAGGTGCACTGCCAGCGGCGCGTCGACAGGCCGCCGAAGAAGCGATTGATCTCGCTGGGCCGGACGCATTTGGTCTCGGTGTCGCGCACGCCGACCGCGCTGGTGGTGTATTCCCAATAGCCGGGCAGCACCGTGTCCTGGCTGGACTGGGCCGCCATGGCGGCCTGGGGCGTGGCCGGGGCGACAAGGAACAGGGCTCCGACGACGACCGGCGCGGCTGTCGCGGCGATGCGGAAGAAAGAAGAGGGCTTCATGGCGGTCCCGGAGCTGAATATCGGTCTCATAACCATGCGAGATATATGGCGCCAGTTGAACGGCGACTGAACAGGTCCCCTGGCGACGCGAGTCTTGACGGGACGAGGATTCCTCATCTATACGCCCCCCTCTCGCGCGGGATGA
>CAZGPS010000026.1:0-19580 GCA_964527675.1 uncultured Brevundimonas sp.
AAATCGAGGGACATTCTAACGGCCGATCAGCTGCCGAGCCCGGCGGAATGCAGCATTCATGCTCTGCCTTGCGCCGTTGGCCTCTTCCGCGCTTGCTCGCATTATCGACCTGTACAAGGCAGGCTTTGTGCGTCGAAGCCGCTCAAGGTCCCGCCGTAGGAGAAACTGGCCCCACTCTTCATTCTGTCCGACCAGCCGGGGACGGATCAATCCCTTGTCGCGGAGCAAGACTATGTGAGGAGCATTGGCAATCAGCATGAGGCGATCAGATGCCTCGGCTTCGAATAGCGCGAGAGTCGCTCGGCACACCGGGCTTAGTTGACTGGCGGACAGCCTCAGCGACAACCTCTCCCAGAGCAAGCTGGAGCGTCGCCACAGAGCCGTTCCGCCTCGTGCTGCAAGGCTGGATATAAAAAGGCTCGTGAAGAGGACTGCCCAGAGTGCAGGCGGGCCGACGATCTACGCGAAAACCAAGCGCGAGCGCGAAGAATATCCAAAGCGGGGCTTTGACCGCGGCGTCGAACGCTCTTGTGATATCCAACGGCACTAGACCGCCACCGGCGCCTTGATATGCGGCCACGGTTCGTAGCCCGCCAGCACGAAGTCCTCCAGCCGGTAGGCGAACAGGTCGTCCCGCGGCGCGATCGTCATCGTCGGCAACGGCAGCGGCTCGCGCGCCAGCTGGGTCTCCGCCTGTTCGACATGGTTCAGATACAGATGCGCGTCGCCGAAGGTGTGCACGAACTCGCCCGGCTCCAGCCCGACCACTTGGGCCACCATCATGGTCAGCAGGGCATAGGAGGCGATGTTGAACGGCACGCCCAGGAACACATCCGCAGACCGCTGGTACAGCTGGCAGCTCAGCTTGCCGTCGGCGACGAAGAACTGGAACAGGCAGTGGCAGGGCGGCAGGGCCATGTCGTCGACATCGGCCGGGTTCCAGGCGGTGACGATATGCCGGCGTCCGTTCGGATTGGTCTTCAGCCCGACGATCAGCTTCTCGATCTGGTCGATCACCCGCCCGTCCGGCGCCGCCCAGGACCGCCACTGCTTGCCATAGACCGGCCCCAGCTCGCCCTCGGCGTCGGCCCATTCGTTCCAGATCGAAACCCCGTTGTCCTTCAGCCAGCCGATATTGGTCTCGCCGCGCAGGAACCACAGCAGTTCGACGATGATCGACCGCAGATGCAGCTTCTTGGTCGTCAGGACCGGAAAGCCCTTCGACAGGTCGAACCGCATCTGCCGCCCGAACACCCCCAGGGTCCCGGTGCCGGTGCGGTCGTCCCGCCGCGCGCCATTGTCGAGGATGTCGCGCAGCAGGTTGAGATACTGCCACTCGGGGTGGTCGGCCGCGACCGCCCCGGTGCGGGCCTGCAGTTCGGCGAGGGTGGCGACGGCGTTCATCCGTTCAGACTGTGCTGATCTGGGTGATTCGCAGAGTCCCGTTTCGTGCCCCCGGGTTCACAACTTGTGGAGCGCCGGTCGGGCCTGTGGACGGTCAGCCCCGGAACCCGTCCTGCTCCAGAAACGCCTGCTCTTCCGCCGTCGTCTCCCGCCCCAGCGCCCGGTTGCGATGCGGAAACCGGCCAAAGCGGCTGACGACCGCGTGATGGTGCTCGGCCCAGCGATCGTCCGGTTCGCGCACCATCCGCGTCTGGAACAGCTCCAGCTGCCGGTCCTGATCGGCCAAGTCCTCCGAATGCTGCAGCGGCAGATAGAAGAACCGGCGGATGTCGCCCCCGGTCTGCAGGTCGTGCCCGGCCTCCAGCGCCCGCAGCGCGAACATCCGCGCCAGCGGATCGGTGGCGAAGGCATGACCCGTCCCGCGGAAACTGTTGCGCGGAAACTGGTCCAGCAGGATCAGCAGGGCCAGCGCCCCCTCGGCGGTCTCCGCCCAGTCGTCCAGCTCCCGCCGCGCGGCGGCGACATGGGCGTCATGGAAGCGACGGCGGAATTCGGCGTCGAAGGCGTCGTCCTTGGCGAACCACTTTTTCGGACCCGCCTCTTTCCAGAAGGCGACGACGGCGGAAGGCGTTATGTCTGTGCTCATGACCGATAACCTAGGCGCCCCGCTCCCCGTCTTCCATGACCGCGACTGCGATCTTTCGATCATTCGCGGCAAGCGCGTCGCCGTGATCGGCTACGGCAGCCAGGGCCGCACCCACGCCCTGAACCTGCGCGACTCCGGCGTCGCCGACATCGTTGTCGGCCTCAAGCCGACCTCCGCGACCCGCGCCAGGGCGGACGCCGACGGCTTCCCCGTCCTCACCGCCGGCGAGGCCGCCGCCTCGGCCGACGTCGTCGCTGTCATGGTCTCCGACGAGGCCCACCGAGACCTCTGGCGCGACGAGTTGGAGCCCGCCATCCGCCCCGGCGCCGCCCTGGTGTTCGCCCACGGCCTGTCGGTCCGCTTCGGCCTTGTCCAGCCGCGCCCCGACCTCGACGTCATCCTCGCCTCGCCCAAGGGCATCGGCCCGCGCATCCGCGACCTCTATGTCGAGGGGGAGGGGGTGTTCGCCCTGTTCGGCGTGCATCAGGACGCCTCGGGCGGCGCCCACGCCCTGGGCCTGTCCTATGCGGCGGCGCTGGGCTGCGGCCGCAAGGGCATCCTCGAGACCACCTTCGCCGCCGAATGCGAGAGCGACCTGTTCGGCGAACAGGTGGTGCTGTGCGGCGGGGTCGGCCAGCTGATCGACGCCGCCTTCACCAAACTGGTCGAGGCCGGCTATCCGCCCGAGGTGGCGTGGTTCGAATGCTTCTACGAGGTCAAGCTGGTCACCGACCTGATGTTCTCCATGGGCATCGCCGGCGCCTTCGGCCGCATCTCCAACACGGCGGAGTACGGCGCCTATCTGACCGGCCCGCGTGTCATCGGCGAGGCCTCGAAGGCCGCCATGGACACGGTCCTGGCCGAGGTCCGCTCCGGCGCCTTCGTGAAGACGCTGATGGCCGACTACGACGCCGGCTCGCCCGATCTGCTGGCCCGGCGCAAGGCCTTGGGCCGACGCCCGATCGAGGCGGTCGGCGCGCATCTGGCCGCGGTCGCGGCCAGGGCGGTGGACTGAAAGGAAGAAGATCAGCGCCCCCGGGTCAGGCGCCTCAGATAAATGGTCGGAGTGAGAGGATTCGAACCTCCGACCCCTGCGTCCCGAACGCAGTGCTCTACCAGGCTGAGCCACACTCCGACTTGAGGAGGGGGCTTATAGCGAGGGGGTTTGCCGCCCGCAAGCCGGGAAACGCCCTGCCGCGAAATAGTCTCGAAACCGCTTCTTGCATCCCCCGCGGCCTTGTCGTATCTCGCACGCCTTCCGGCGCTTCGGCCCCGGAAACGCCGGACCTGCTGGGGAATGGTGTAATGGTAACACTCCGGTTTTTGGTACCGTCATTCTAGGTTCGAGTCCTAGTTCCCCAGCCACCGCCTTTCCCGATCTGTGATCTGAATCCCGGGCCGGGCGGGCGTTGGCTCAGTGAGCCTGCGCCGGTTCCAGCGGCAGGCGGATGCGCACCCCGACGCCGGCGTCCCGCGCGGTCTCGATGCTCATCGATCCTCCCAGGTGCTCGACCAGGCCCCGCACCAGCGCCAGCCCCTCGCCCGGCTCCAACGTCTCCGCCCCCACGCCGGAGTCCCGCACGACCAGGCTGACGCCGCCAACGGCGCGCGAAAAAGCCACGGCGACCGAGCCGCGTCGCCCGTCCGGAAAGGCGTGGCGGCAGGCGTTGGAGATCAACTCGTGGGTGATGATGGCCAGCGGCAGCAGGTGACTGTCGGGCAGCAGGGCTGACTGGCCGCGCACGTCCAGCCGGACCGGCCGGCCCTCCACCGCCCGCGCCCAGAAGGCCGCAACGTCCTCAAGATAGGCGGCGAAGTCCAGCGGGCCTTCGGCGGCCATCCGCCGGCCGATCAACTCGATGGCGGCGGTGATGTCGCTCAGCCAGGTCAGATGACGCACGCTTTCGGGATCGGTCACGCTGCGCAAGCGGATGCCGACCAGCGTTTGCAGCAGCCGGTAGCCCCCGAGCAGCCGCTGCTGAACGTCAGCGACGCCCTCTCCGGCCAACCCTCCCATGGTTCCCCCAACCCCTGAAAAGCCCACGAATTTCTTACTCCACGTCGAACCAAATATCCAATCAGGCGTTTGTCGGTCCGCTAGCGGACACAGGGTGGTAAACGCCTCTGGTTCGTATTGGGGGGGCCGCCAGTGTCCGAGCCGCCTGACCTGAGGGTCATGATTGTTGAAGACCAGGCCTTGCTGGCGATGGAGCTTGAGCTGGTGCTGGGCGAATCCGGCTGCGACGTGGTCGGCTGCGCCATGGACCAGGCCAGCGCCTTTGTGATCGCCGGGCGCGAAAACCCCGACCTGGCCCTGATCGACATCAACCTTCTCGACGGCATGACCGGCCCCCTCATCGCCCGGAAGCTGGTCAGCGAGCACGGAGCCGCCGTGATCTTCCTGACGGCCAATCCGGAACAGATCCCCGAAGGTTTCGCCGGAGCCCTCGGGGCCGTGTCCAAGCCGTTCGACGAGCACACCATCCGCGCCGTGGTCGATTTCGCCCGCCAGTTCATCCATCACCGGATGGTGGGGGAGCCCCCGCGTCGCTTCCGGCTGGCGCCGTGGCTGACCACGCCGCCGGACGATATCGCGCCGCACTGAGCCGGCCCGTGCGGCGCGACGGTCGCCTCAGTCGATCTTCAGCCGGATGAAGACCATGCCGCCGTCCGGGTCGCCGCCATAGGCCGGCTCCAGGGCCTCGGGGACCCGGTTCAGGCTGTACAGCGCCCCGACGCCGAAGCGGACGTTCTTCGCCAGCCGCCAGTCGTGCACCGCCCCGATCGAGGCCTTGGCCACCGTATGCAAATCGCCGTGTCCGCCGCCTGCTCCGGGCAGCAGCTCATCCGTCTCGATCCGCTCGGCGCGCGCGAACACGGTCCAGCGGTCATCGGGGCTGACCGCCGTCTCCAGCAGCCAGGCGTCCTTCGATTCGCCATGGTCGTTGGTCTTGCGCCCCCAGCCGAGGGTCGAGGACCACCAGCCGTCGGCGCCGAAGCGGCGGGCGTGGATTGCGCTGGCCGACCATTTGGTCTCGTCCTCGTCCGGCTCCAGCTGCTCCGGCGCCGTGACGTCGGCGTACGACGCCTGCAGCGACCACTCCGTCGACGGATTCCACGAGGCCCGAACCGCCCAGCTGTCCAGTTCGGGGCGCTCGATGTCGTAACGGTCCTCGTCCGGCTCCCGCCCGCGGAAGGAAGAGGCTTCCAGTTTGAAGGCCTCGTGCGCCCAGCCGACCGTCGCCACCCCGAACACGATATGGGTCGAGTCCAGCCAGTGATGGGTGATTGGCGCCTCCGGGCTGTCCATGGCGCTCATGCGATGCATGAAGGCGGGCGGACCGAAGGCCGGTTCTCCCGGCAGGCCGATGTAGACGAAGAGGCTGTCGTTGTCGGTCAGCGGCCGGGCGTAGCTGGCCGACAGCTCCATCACCAGCTCGTGCGGGTGCTGCCGGTCGACCAGGGGCGTCACCCCGTCGGCCGTCTCCCCGGCCGCGAGCAGCAGCGGGAAGCCGTCCCTGCCCATCAGCGGATCGGGGCTGAGCATGGCCCGCAGGTTCAGGATCGAGCCGTCGGCGAAGTCGCGCCGCGCCGAGCCCATGATCATGCCGCTGGCGAAGGTCTTGTCGTCTCCGCGCGGGCCGTTCTGCCAGTCGTGGGTCAGGTTCAGCAGGACGTGGCCCATGAACGACCAGTCGCCGCGCGTCGCGTGCACGCCGCCATGCTCGGACAGGTCGGGCTGCCAGCTGGTGCCCGAGGCGTCGCGGGTCATGGGCCATGGGCCGAGCGGACTGGTCATGGCCGGCCGTGCGTCGGCGCCGCTCATTTCGTGCCCCTGATGGCCGGCGTGGGGATCGACCGGCGCCGCGACGGGGGGCCGGGCGGCCGGCGGGGTCTGCGCCCGGGGTGCGGAGTGGTGCGAATGGTCCTGCGCCGCCGCGGGCAGGGCGAGGGCGAGCAGGGATGCGCCTGCGAGGGGCGCGAGAATGCGGTCAGCCATGACGGCCTCCTGAATGAACAAGGGTCGCGCGGCCGGCGGCCACGCGGGGAACGTGATCAGTCGAGGAGGGCTCGCGGCGGGTGCGGCTCAGGCGCGGGTCGTTCGCCGGAGGGCAGGGCGAGGGGCGGAGCGACGACCGTGGGACGCGGGGGCCCCAGTCGGGTGCGGTCCGGTGGATTGAGCGCGGGCGCCGCCACGCAGGCCACGCAGCAACTCATCGCCGTCATGGCCTTGCCGGAGTCAGGCATGGGCGTTTCCGTCCCGCCGGGGAGCATGGTGGTCTCATGGCAGGGCGCCGGCGAGGCGGCGTCGGCAAGGGCGCCGGTGGGAGCGACTCCGGTCAGCAGCACGGCGAGGGCGCCGAACAGCATCAACATGGCGTGAACTGCGCGCATGCGGCTCATCTGGGCGCTGCAGCCCGCGGCTTCAAGCAAGGGCGCCGGTCAGGTCGAGGCCCGGCCCTTCCGGCGGTTCGCCCCCCGGCGTGAGATCAAGCTGCATCAGGGTCACATCCAGCCACCGGTCGAACTTCCAGCCCACCTGCCGGTAGACGCCGACCTCGCGGAAGCCGAGCTTGCCGTGCAGGCCGATCGAGGCGGCGCTGGTCTCGCTATCGCTGATGGCGGCGATGACGTGGCGCAGGCCCATCTGCCGCGTTCGCACGATGAGCGCTTCCAGCAGGGCCCGGCCGACGCCACGCCCGCGCGCCGTCTCCTCGATATAGATCGAACCCTCGACGCCATAGCGATAGGCTGGGCGCGTGCGGAACGGCGAGGTGTAGGCATAGCCGGCGAAAGCGCCGTCGATCTCCGCCGTCAGCCACGGCAGACCCAGCCGCTTCACCGCCGCGAACCGCCGCGCCATCTCGTCCGGCGTCGGCGGCTCCAACTCGAACGTGGCCGAGCCGTGCACCACCTCGCGCCCGTAGAGGGCCGTTATTGCGGCGATATCGTCCGCGGTCGCGTCGCGGATGGTGCGGGTCATGGGGTCAATTCCTGTCTGCAGCGCGTCAGCAACCGTCACTGGATTCGGCGCCGACCTCTGATAGCCTGACAACGTTATCCGGGGGAGAACAGAGCCGTGAAAGACATCATCCTGAGAGTGGCTGTGGCCGTCTGCCTGACCATTCCCGCGCCTGCTTCGGCGCAAACCAGGCCCGGAATGTCGTCGACCCCCACGGTCGACCTCAGGGTCTGTAACGAAAGCGGCCGCAGCGGGACAGTGGCGGTCTCCTATGTGGAAGTGGGGTCCGGCCGTTTCATCAACCGCGGCTGGTATGATGTCGCCAACGGCGCCTGCATCGATCTCGTCAGCACCGACAACGCCAATTTCTACATGTACGGCGACGCCACCGACGGGTCGGGCCTCTCGTGGTCGGGCGACCATGCCCTGTGCGTCCGGTATCCGGGTCCCTACACCTTCTGGTCCGACGGCGGCGACACCTGCCCGTCCGGCTACGAGACCCGAAACTTCGTGGCGATGCACGCCGGGGACATCGGCCCCTACACCTGGACCCTCGAACCCTGATGCGCCGCCGGGGCGGGCGCGGTCAAACCCGTTCCCAGCCCCTGTCGATGGCCCAGACCGCGAAGGCGTAGTCGTGGGCCACCTCCTTCAGATAGTCGAACCGCCCCGAGGCGCCGCCGTGGCCGGCCTCCATATTGATCTTCAGCAGCACCGGCTTGCCCGAAGTGGTCGCGGGCCGCAGCTTCGCCACCCATTTCTCGGGCTCCCAATAGGTCACGCGCGGATCGGACAGGCCGCCGGTGGCCAGCACGGCCGGATAGGCCTTGGCCTCGACCTGGTCATAGGGGCTGTAGCTCAGCATGTAGTCGTAGGCCTCGGGGTCCTCGATCGGATTGCCCCACTCGGGCCATTCCGGCGGGGTCAGCGGCAGGCTGGTGTCGCTCATGGTGTTGATCACGTCCACGAACGGCACCTGGCCGATCACCCCGGCCCACAGGTCCGGGCGCATGTTGTTGACCGCTCCCATCAGCAGGCCGCCGGCCGAGCCGCCCTGGGCGACGATGTGCCCGGCCTTGCCGTGGCCGCTCGAGATCAGGTGCTCGGCGGCGGCGATGAAGTCGGTGAAGGTGTTCTTCTTGGTGAAGCGGCGCGCGCTCAGGAACCAGTTCCAGCCCTTGTCCGAGCCGCCGCGAATGTGGGCGATGGCGTAGATCCAGCCGCGGTCGACCAGCGACAGCCGGTTGGTCGAGAAGCTGGCCGCCATCGGATAGCCATAGGAACCGTAGCCGTACAGCAGCAGCGGGGCCGAACCGTCCACCGGCGTCGACTTCCTGCGCAGCACCGTCACCGGCACCAGCTCGCCGTCCGCCGCCGGGGCGTTCAGCCGCTCGACCACATAGTCGGCCGGGTCGTGGCCGGACGGCACCTCCTGCACCTTGCGAAGAACCCGCTCGCGGGTCTTGAGGTCGTAGTCATAGGTCGACGTCGGCGTCGACGGCGAGTTGTAGCCATAGCGCATGACGGTCGTGTCGAACTCCGAGGCGCCCGCCAGCGACAGGGAATAGGCCGGCTCGTCCACCGCGATCTCGTGCTCCGCGCCGGCGCGGTCGCGGATGATGATGCGGGTATTGGCGTCGGCCCGCTCCTGGCGACCGATGAAATCCTTCACCAGCGAGACGCCTTCGATATAGCGGCCCGGCGTGTAGGGGATCAGGTCCTTCCAGTTCGCCTTGGCCGGGCCGTCGGTCGGGGCCTCCACCACCTTGAAGTCGACGGCGTCGTCGGCGTTGGTGTGGATCACCCAGCGGTCGCCCCAGTGGTCGGCGTCATACTTCATCGCCTTGACGCGCGGCTCCAACACCTGGACGGCCTCGGTCGGGCGGTCGCCGGGGACGAAGCGTGTCTCCGACGTCTCCTGATCGCCGATGGCTATGATGATGAAGCGGTCGTCGGCCGTGCGGCCGACCCCGATGAACATCCCCTCGTCCTCTTCCTCATAGACCAGGGTGGTTTCGCCGCCGCGCGCGGGGCGGCGGAAGATCTTGTCAGGACGACCGTTGTCGTTGCGATTGGTCCAGAAGATCCAGTCGCTGCCAGTCGAAAAGGTGAAACCGCCGGAGGCCGACTCGATCGGTTCGCCGACCAACTGGCCTGTCTCCAGGTCCTTGACGAAGATGCGGTAGACTTCCGACCCTTGGGCGTCCTCGGAATAGGCGAACAGCTTGTGGTCCGGGCTGGCGCTGGTCTGACCGACCTTGGAATAGGCCTTGCCCTCGGCAAGAACGTTGGCGTCGAGCAGAAGCGCGGGAGTAGGTGCGGCCACGAAGTTGCGGGTCACGGACTGGCCGTTCTCCATCCATGTGCCCTGGCGCTCGACGCGCATATAGCGGGGGTGCTGGTCGCCGGTCTTGTACTCGACGTAGTACTCCCACGGCCCGTCGGCGCGTGGCACCGAGCTGTCGTCTTCCTTGATGCGCCCCTTCATCTCCTCGAACATCGTCGCCTGCAGCGGCAGGGTCGAGGCCATCATCGCTTCGCGGTAGGCGTTCTCGGCCGTCAGGTGCTCCTTGACGTCTGCCTTGATCAGGGTCGGATCGCGCAGCACCGCCTGCCAGTTGTCGTCCTTCATCCACTGATAGTCGTCGACCCGGACGCGGCCCAGCTGTTCGATCCGAACCGGGATCTTCTTCGCGACGGGCGGTACGGGGGCGTTTTGAGGCATCGAGGCTCCGGAGGTGCGGGCGTGGACGGGCAGGGCGGTCGCCGCCAGGGCGGCCGTGGCGGTGGCGAGCAGGTCGCGGCGGTTCATGGTCTTGGCCCCCAGACGGATTTCTCGCCGGACCTTGTGCGACCGGCGCCGCCGCCGTCAAATGAACAAACGCACAAGGCCCGATCCATCCTCATGTTCGACCTCCAGATCCCGCCCCCGTCGGCCCCGGAGCCGCCCGTCGCCGCGATCTCCGCGCCGGCGTGGGACCTGACGCTCGGCCTGATCGCGGCCACGGTGCAGCTGGACCAGCCCAACGGCGACTCCGCCACCCGGCGGGTCGGAACGGGCTTCCTGATCGACGCTCCGCGTTCGGACGGACAGCCGCGCACCGTTCTGGTCACCGCCCACCATGTGCTGGACGGCATGCCAGCCCCGGACGCCCGGATCGGCTGGCGCGTCGAGACGTCCGACGGCGGCTGGCGATTCGCGCCCGAACCCCTGCGCATCCGCGATGAGACCGGCGAGCCGGTCTGGACCCGCCACCCCGAACGCGACATCGCCGTGATGGAGGTCTCGGCCCCCCCGGCCTTCGCCCGCGCCGCCATTCCGCTGGGCTGGCTGGCCGAGGCCGGGTCGCTGGACGCCTGGCAGGTCGGGCCGGGGGACGAACTGCTCACCCTCGGCTATCCGCGCGGCTATTCCTCCAACACCGCCGGCTTTCCCATCCTGCGCGCCGGCCGGGTGGCGTCCTGGCCATTGACCCCGATCAGCCGCTTCCCCGTCTTCCTGCTCGACTTTCCGGTCTTCCCGGGCAACTCGGGCGGCCCGGTGTTCTGGACCCCCACGGCGCGTAAGCTGCCGGGCACGGTCCAGCCCGAACACCCCTTCATCGCCGGCGTGCTGACGTCCGAGGTCCGTCCGGGCGACGAGCCCCTCGGCATCGGCATCGTCGCCCACGCCGCCTATGTGCGCGAGGCCATCGCCCTGCTGGACGCCCCCGCCGGGCCCTGATCAGCCGGCCAGCACCTCGGCGCTCATCCGCTCCAGCAGTTCGCCGCCCTGGCCGACCGCGGCCAGCCGGCTCGAGGCATGTCCCAGCACATTGGCGGCGTAGACCTCGTACAGGGTGATCCGGCCCTCCAGCCACGCCGGGTCGCCCTCGCCGGCGTCGAGGATGGCCCGGGCGGCCAGCGCCCCCTTGGCCAGCATCCAGCCGCCGGTCACGTCGCCGACCAGCTTCAGATAGGCGTCGGCGGCGGCCAGCACATCGGCGCCGCGGGCCGGGTCGGCCTTGGCGTCCAGCAGCCACAGGGTGGCGTCCTCGACCGCCTCGACGGCATTGGCGAAGCGTTCGACCGGCTTGCCCGAATACAGCCGCGGCAGCACGGCCAGGGTCGCCTTCATGTCGGCGATCAGTTCGCGCGCCGACTGGCCCCCGTCCTGCCCCAGCTTGCGGCCGACCAGATCCATGGCCTGGATGCCGTTGGTGCCTTCGTAGATCGGGGCGATGCGGGCGTCGCGATAGTGCTGGGCCGCGCCGGTCTCCTCGATGAAGCCCATGCCGCCGTGAACCTGGACCCCCAGGGAGGCGACCTCGCAGCCCATGTCGGTCGACCAGGCCTTGGCGATGGGCGTGAACAGGTCTTCCCGCGCCTTCCAGCGGCGCCGGTCCTCCTCGGTCGCGGCGTGTTTCGCCAGATCGGCGGCGACGCCGGTCGACAGGCAGATGGCGCGGGCGGCGGCGATCTTCGCCTTCATCACCGCCAGGGTCCGGCGCACGTCGGGATGGTCGATGATCGGGGCGTTGGCCTCGCCGGTCCAGACCGACCGCCCCTGACGCCGTTCCCGCGCATAGTCCAGCGCCTGCTGATAGGCCCGCTCGGCGATGCCGACGCCCTCGACGCCGACCGCCAGCCGGGCCGCGTTCATCATGACGAACATATGCGCCAGGCCCTGGTTGGGCTGGCCGACCAGTTCGGCCGTCGCGCCTTCGTAGCTCATCACGCAGGTGGGCGAGGCGTGGATGCCCAGCTTGTGCTCGACCCCGACCGGGCGGAAGGCGTTGCGCGGCCCCAGCGAGCCGTCGGCCTGGACCAGATATTTCGAGGCGAGGAACAGGCTGATGCCCTTCGGTCCCGGCGGCGAGTCTGGCAGGCGGGCCAGCACCAGATGGACGATGTTGTCGGTGGCGTCGTGGTCGCCCCAGGTGATGAAGATCTTCTGGCCCGTCAGCGCATAGGTCCCGTCGCCGTTCGGAACCGCCGTCGCGGTCAGGGCGCCCAGATCGGACCCCGCCTGCGGCTCGGTCAGCACCATGGCGCCGGTCCATTCGCCGGACACCAGTTTCGACAGATAGGTGGCTTTTTGGGACTCGGTGCCAACCGCTTCCAACGCCTCGATCGAGGCCAGCGACAACATCGGGCACAGGCCGAAGGCCATATTGGCGGCGTGCACCGTCTCATAGGCGGCCAGCTCCAGCGCCTTGGGCAGTTGCTGCCCGCCGGCGTGGACCGGGGCGGACAGGCCGGTCCAGCCGCCCTCGGCGAACTGACGGTAGGCGTCGGCGAAGCCGGGCGCGGCCGTCACATCGCCGTCGGCCCAGGTCGACCCCTTCTGGTCGCCGATCCGGTTCAGCGGCGCCAGCACGCCCTCCGAGAACTGACCCGCCGCCTCCAGCACCGCCCCCATCACCTCGGCGTCATAGTCCGGGAAAGCGCCGGTGGAGACGACGGCGTCGAGGCCGGCCACCTCGGTCAGGGTGAAGATCAGGTCACGGACGGGGGCGCGGTAGGTCATCGGAACGGACTTTCGAAATTACAGGGACGTTCTGCCCTCTTGTCGTCGCGTCAGGCAAGGCGCGGCTTGGCGATCCCGGCGGCGTGGGCCAAGCTGGGGGTTCTACGCATCCGAGGGGGAGGAAGATCGTGGCCGAGCCGCGCAACCGTTATTCGACCGTGTCGCTGGTCTTCCACTGGCTGATCGCCGCCCTGGTGGTGGCCCAGATCGCCCTGATCGCCGCTCATGACGCGACCGAAGGCCCGCTCTCCCGTGAGTTCGTAAGCCTGCACAAGTCTGTCGGTCTGAGCATACTGGTGCTGACCCTGGCGCGGCTGGGCTGGCGCATCGCCAACCCGGCCATCCCGATTCCCGATTCGACCCCACGTTGGCAAAAGGTCGCCGCCCGGGGGACCCACAGTCTGTTCTACGTCCTTCTGCTCGCCATGCCGCTGGTCGGATGGGCGGCCTCCTCGGCGGGCGGGCGGGAGATTCTGTGGTTCGGCCTGTTCCAGTGGCCCGCCCTGCCCATCGGCGGCGGCCGCGAGACCGCCGGCCAGCTGATGGATCTGCATGAACTGGCCGCCAAGGGCCTCTATGTCCTGATCTTCCTGCACGTCGCCGGGGCGCTGAAGCATCACTTCATCGACCGGGACAACGTCCTGCACCGGATGATCCCGGTGATTCCCCGCCGGCCGTAGAGGCGGCGCGCCATCCCGTCCGGCGAACCGCGGCGGGCCGTCGGACTTGCGCGTGACCGGCGGGCGGGCGCATCTGACGAGGCGTTCACTCCGACCGCATGGACTTCGAACAGGAACCCAGCCGCGTGGAACAGGACGGTCGAGCCCGAGGCGACAGGGCGGATGGCGCGTCAGGCGCCCCCCGTTCGGGCGCGAGCGACATCCAGGCCGCCGAGGCCCTGCGCGCGGGCGGTCTCGTCATCCTGCCGACCGAGACCGTCTATGGCCTTGCGGCCGACGCGGGGAATCCCGCCGCCGTCGCCGCCATCTTCGAGGCCAAGGGCCGGCCGCGCTTCAACCCCCTGATCGCCCACGTCGCCGACGCCGTCGAGGCCGAGGCCGTCGCCGTCTTCGACGACCGCGCCCGCGCCCTGGCCGAGGCCTTCTGGCCCGGTCCCCTGACCATCGTGGCCCCGGTCCGCGACCGCGACCGGGTCTGCGACCTCGCCCGCGCCGGGCTGGACAGCGTCGCTGTCCGCGTGCCGGGTCATGCCCGCGCCCGCGCCGTCATCGCGGCCTTCGGCGGACCCGTCGTCGCCCCCTCGGCCAACCGCTCCGGTCGCCCCAGCCCGACGACCTTCGAGGACGCCCTGGAAGAGACAGGCTTCGCCGCTGCCGACGCCGTCGACGGCGGACCCTGCGCCGTCGGGGTCGAAAGCACCGTGGTCTCCGTGCTGGCCGGCCGGGTCGCCCTGCTGCGCCCCGGCTCGGTCACCCGCGAGGAGATCGCGGCCGTGGTCGGGCTTCTGGAGCGGGACGGGGAGGGGCATCGCTCGCCCGGCCGGACGGCCCTGCACTACGCCCCCGACGCCCCCGTGCGGATCGAGGCCGCGTCCGCGCGCCCGGGCGAAATCCTGCTCGGCTTCGGTCCCGGCGCCGGCGATGCGCGCTGGAGCCTGAGCCCCTCGGGCGACCTGCGCGAGGCCGCCGCCAACCTGTTCCGCAAACTGCGCGAGGCCGACCGCGAGCGTCCCGCGGGCATCGCCGTCTCTCCCATCCCGGCGCGGGGTCTGGGCGAGGCCATCAACGACCGGCTGCGGCGGGCGGCGGGCTTCGTCGGCTAGTCGAGGAAGCGGGCCTTGATATCGACGCTGGACCGCTCGCCCACCGTCGGCAGGCAGTGCTCCAGCCATTGCTCCGCCGCCTTGCGGCCGTGGGCCTTCAGACTGTTCAGAAAGGTCCACTCCGTGTTGAATTTGGAACCCAGCGACAGGTCGCCCAGCCACGGCCCCGGCTCGATCGCGTGCATCAGGATGCGGCGATAGCGATCCTCGCCCGTCGCCTTCAGCCGCCCTTCGGCGATCATGTCCTGGACGAAGGCGACCGCCCGCAGCTCGGCCACCAGCGGCCCGTTGAAGACGATCTCGTTCAGCCGGTCCATGATCTCGCCTGCCGCCCGCGGCGCCTCTTCCCGCGCGAACGGGTTCAGCGGCAACAGCAGCACGTCGTCGGGCGTGTCGGCGTAGAACAGCGGCCACAGCGCCGGATTGGCCAGATAGCCTCCGTCCCAATAGGGCTCGCCCTCGATCTCGACGGCCTGGAACAGGTGCGGCAGGCAGGACGAGGCCAGCAGCACCTGGTCGGTGATCTCCGGCGACCGGAACACCCGCGAACGTCCCTTGCGCACCGCCGTGGCCGAGACGAACAGCTTGATCGGCGAGGCCTGAACGGCCTCGAAATCGATCGCCGTATCCAGCACCCGCTTGAGCGGGTTCAGGTTGAACGGATTGAACTGATAGGGGCTCATCGACATGGCCACGGTCTCGGCCGACCGCCACAGGCCGGTCTCCTTCAGCCAGCCCGGGGTCATGGCCGCGCTCCAGATCGAGGAATCGCCGAACACATTGCGCCCGCCCGACTGGTTCACCTCGCGCCACAGCAGGTCCAGCTGGGCCCGTCCGCCGGCGGCGCCGTCCTTTTCCAGACCGGAGATCAGGGCGGCGGCGTTCATCGCCCCGGCCGAGGCGGCGGTCACTGCCCGGATGTCCAGCCGGTCATCCTCAAGCAGTCGGTCCAGCACGCCCCATTGAAACGCCCCGTGCGAACCGCCGCCCTGCAGGGCGAGGCTGACGGGCTTGCGATCCGGCGCGGGGGGCTTGCGTCTGGCCATGGCCCCCGTCCTCCGGCGTTACTGCGCGGTCCAGCCGCCGTCGATGGAGAAGCTGGCTCCGTTGGCCGAGGCCCCCAGGTCGCTGACCAGATACAGCATCATCCCCGACAGTTCGTCGGTGGTGACGAACCGCTTGGTCGGCTGCGAGCCGAGGATCACGTCCCTCAGTACGGCCTCTTTCGACATGCCCCGCGTGCGGGCCTGGTCGGCGATCTGCTTTTCGACGATCGGCGTCTCGACGAAGCCGGGGCAGAGCGCGTTGCAGGTGATGTTGTCCTGCGCCAGCTCCAGCGCGACCGTCTTGGTGAAGCCGATGACCCCGTGCTTGGCTGCGACATAGGCCGACTTGAACGGGCTGGCGACCAGGCCGTGGGCCGAGGCCACATTAATGATCCGCCCGCGCCCCTGGGCCTTCATGATCGGGATCGCCGCCCGCGTCGCATAGAAGGTCGAGGACAGGTTGATGGCGATGATCTGCTCCCATTTGTCGGCCGGGAATTTCTCCACCGCCTCGACATGCTGGACGCCGGCGTTGTTGATCAGGATATCGACCCGGCCGAGCTGGTGCTTGCCGTAGGCGACCATGTCGGCGACCTCGTCGCCGCGCAGCATGTTGGCGGCGTGATAGCGCACCCGCACGCCGCAGCTGGCCTCCAGCTCGGCCCGGGTCCGCTCTATCTCCGACGGATCGCCGAGGCCGTTCAGCACCACCTCGCCCCCGCGTGAGGCGATGGCGCGGGCGAAGGCCAGACCGATGCCGGAGGTCGAACCCGATATGACCGCCACCTGACCCTTCAGGTCGCCGATATCGCGGAAGGGCGCGCTTTCGGCCTCCGGGCCGTCCCCGCGTTTGGGCCATTGAAACATGAGGTCTCGTCCGTCTGTGACTCGCGGCCAGCCTAGCCGTTCGTGATTGTGAAGGCGACAGGCGTCACGAATTTCCTGTTCTGGTGAATATCCAGTCGGCCTCGGTCGATCTGGCCTTGTCGAAGCGGTAGCCGTCGCGATCGAAGGCCTTCAGGTCCCCGGCCTTGTCGATGCGCTCGTCGATGGCGAAGCGGGCCATGCCGCCGCGGGCCTTCTTGGCGAAAAAGGAGATGATCCGGCTCTCCCCGTCGCGGCCTTCGCGAAAATGCGGCGTCACCACCGGCAGCTTCAGCGCCCTGGCGTCGACAGCGCCGAAATATTCCTGGCTGGCCAGGTTGACCAGGGTCGGATCGGCCTGCCCCGCGGCGTCGGCGTTGAGGCATTTCGACAGCCGGTCGCCCCAGAAATCATAGAGGCTGGATCCGCGCCGGGTCTTCAGGCGCGTCCCCATCTCCAGCCGGTAGGGCTGGATGCGATCCAGCGGCCGCAACAGCCCGTACAGGCCGGACAGGATGCGGATGTGATCCTGCGCCCACTCCAGCGCCGCAGCGTCCAGCTCGCGCGCGCCCAGGCCTTCATAGACGTCCCCGGCGAAGGCGAAGGCGGCCTGCACGCCCCCGGTCGAGTCGGGGTCGAAGGCCTGGAACCGCTCGCGGTTCAGCCGCGCCAGATCGTCCGAAATGTTCATCAGCCGCCGCAGTTCGGCGACGCTGCGGGCGCGCGCCGTGCGGGCCAGCGATCCGGTGTCCTCGAGGAACCGCCGCTCAGAAGCGGGCAGGGCGGGATCGGCTTCGGTGAAATCCAGCCGCTTGGCCGGGGACAGGACGATCAGCAATTCTCAACTCCGGCGGCGTGCCGTCCGAATAGGCCGCTTCGGTGACGAATTGAACCGGGCGGAGGTCGTGCTCAGCCGCGCGCGTGAAACAGGGCCGCCAGCACCGCCGGCAGCCGGTCCGGCAGGTCCTCGGCGATCAGCCCCGGCCCGAAGCCCCGCGCCGCCTCGGCATGGATCCACACCGCCGCCCGGGCCGCCTCGAAACTCTCCATCCGCTGGGCCAGCAGCCCGCCGATCATCCCCGACAGCACATCGCCGCTGCCGGCGGTGGCCAGCCACGGCGTGCCGTTGCCATTCACGGCCACCCGGCCGTCCGGCGCCGCGATCACCGTCTCGGGCCCTTTCAGCACCACCACGGCCCCGGCCCGGGCCGCAGCCGTTTGCGCCGCCGTCTCGCGCCCACCCTCCAGCAGACCGGGGAACAGGCGTTTGAACTCGCCCTCGTGCGGCGTCAGCACATCGTCGCGATCCAGCGCCTCGAACAGGTCGTCGGGCCAGCCCTCGAACGCCGTCAGGCCGTCGGCATCCACCACCAGGGCCGCGCCGGTGACGGCCAGCGCCCGTACATGCATCTGGGTGGCCTCATTGACCCCGGCGGCGGGCCCGATGACCACCGCGTCCATCTCCGCCGCCGCCTCGGCCAGCGCCTCGGGCGAGGCGAACGGCGTCAGCATGATGGCCTCGATCGCCGGGGCGATCACCGTCGCCGCGTCCGGCGGACACAGGATGCGCACCAGCCCGGCGCCGATGCGCAGGCCGCCGCGCGCCGCCAGCCGCGCCGCCCCGGTCTGGGTCGCCTTGCCGGAGACGACCCCCAGCCGTCCGCGCGCATGTTTGTGGGTCTCCACCCCGGGCCAGGGCAGGCTGTCGCGCCAGTCGGGCAGGGAGGAGCCGCTCATCGCGCCGGTTCTCCGTTCACGGATGACGACCATGGCCGAAAAACGCTTGCCTTATTGTGCAATGCAATGTCCCTTTAGCCCCCGAGCGCAAGGCGTTTTGAAGCCTGCCTGGGATCGCCGATGAAAAAGATCGAAGCCGTCATCAAGCCCTTCAAGCTGGATGAAGTGAAAGAAGCGCTTCAGGACGCGGGCGTGCAAGGCATGACCGTGCTGGAGGCCAAGGGATATGGCCGCCAGAAGGGCCATTCGGAACTCTATCGCGGAGCCGAGTACGTCATCGACTTCCTGCCCAAGATCAAGATCGAGGTGGTGGTTCCCGACGACATGGTCGCCTCCGTCGTCGACGCCATCCAGACCGCCGCCCGAACCGGCAAGATCGGCGACGGCAAGATCTTCGTCTCTGACGTCATCGACGTCATCCGCATCCGCACCGGCGAAACGGGACCCCAGGCCGTCTGACTGCAATCCGCCGGCCGCTTTCCGGAGCGGCCGTTTTTCTTCCTCCCCCCAAGAAACGGACCCTCGAGAATGAGCGCCAAGAAAATCCTTTCGGAGATCAAGGACAAGGACGTCCAGTACGTTGACCTCCGCTTCACCGACACCAAGGGTCGGATGCAGCACGTCACCTTCGACATCGACCTGGTCGATGAGGAGTTCCTCGAGGAAGGGACGATGTTCGACGGCTCGTCCATCGCCGGCTGGAAGGCGATCAATGAGTCCGACATGCTGCTGAAGCCGGATCTGACCAATTTCTGGATCGATCCCTTCTACCAGCAGACCACCCTGTTCCTGTTCTGCGACGTGCTGAACCCCGACACGGGCGAGCCCTACAACCGCGACAGCCGCTCGATGGCCAAGAAGGCCCTGGCCTATGTCCAGTCCTCGGGCGTGGGCGACACCGTCTTCTTCGGCCCGGAAGCCGAGTTCTTCATCTTCGACGACGTGCGTTGGTCGACCGCCCCGCACGACACCGGCTACAGCTATGACTCGATCGAGCTGCCGGCCAACACGGGCGCAGAATATTCCGAAGGCAACATGGGCCACCGCCCGGGGCCCAAGGGCGGCTATTTCCCGGTCAATCCGGTCGACAGCGCCCAGGACCTGCGCGGCGAGATGCTGGGCGTCATGCGCGACCTGGGCATGCAGCCCGAGAAGCATCACCACGAGGTCGCCCCGGCGCAACACGAACTGGGCCTCAAGTTCAGCGACCTGCTGACCATGGCCGACCGGCTGCAGCTCTACAAATACGTCATCCACAACGTCGCCGCCGCCTACGGCAAGTCGGCCACCTTCATGGCCAAGCCGACCTTCGGCGATAACGGCTCGGGCATGCATGTGCACCAGTCGATCTGGCGCGACGGCAAGCCCCTGTTCGCCGGCGACAAATACGCCGGCCTGTCGGACATGTGCCTGTGGTACATCGGCGGCATCATCAAGCACGCCAAGGCCATCAACGCCTTCTCCAACTCGACCACCAACTCCTACAAGCGGCTGGTTCCCGGCTATGAAGCCCCGGTCAAGCTGGCCTATTCATCGCGCAACCGCTCGGCCTCGATCCGGATCCCGTGGGTCAACTCGCCCAAGGCCAAGCGCATCGAAGCCCGCTTCCCCGACCCGATGGGCAACCC
>CAZGPS010000027.1:0-17791 GCA_964527675.1 uncultured Brevundimonas sp.
ATAGTCGGCCGAGCGGACGTAGCGGTTGCGATACTCCGCCCTGCCGTTTTCGAAATAGAGGGCGTGCAGCATGCCGTCCCCGTCGAACCAGTGGTGCAGGCCCGCCGGCGCCCGGGCCGGGTTCGGGCCGTTGCGGTAGAAGCAGCCGTGAAGGTCCTTCGGGATCTCGCCGATGACCGGCAGGTCGAGCGCTGTCGTCTCCTTCGCCACCGGGGCGTAGGCTCCCTGAATGTAGGGATTCAGCGTGTTCAGCGGGCTGAGCGGGCCGGTCTCGATCCGGCGCATGTCGTCGGCCATGAGGGTGTTTCCTTCCCTGTTCGTGGACGAGGTCGCGCCTCGTGCATCTGGTTTCCGATGAGCATGGGCGGAAAAGTCGCTTAACGCAAGTTACTGTGACGGCGCGGGATCGGGAGCCGTGGTCATCAGGTCCTCGAAGGCGGCGTTGCCCTCGGTGAAGGTCTTCCAGCCCTGAAGGTCCATCAGGGCCACGGTGTCGGCCGCCATGTCAGCGGGAGTGAACCCGGCAGGAAAGGCCAGGCCGGGCCCCTCGACCCGCGCCGCGGGACGGACGCGTCCGGCGCCCGCGACGAGGGTCTCGCCGTTGAGCGGGCAGTCGGGAGACATCAGCCAGGAGGCGACGGGGGCGACCCGCTCCGGCGTCATGCGGGCGGCTCTGTCGGCGTCGAGATAGTCGGCCGTCATGCCGGTGGCGGCGTAGGGCGCGATGGCGTTGCAGTGGACCCCCCGCGACGCCCCTTCCAGGGCGATGACCCGCATCAGCCCGATCAGGGCGGCTTTCGACGAGGAATAGGCCGCCATGCCGTGGACGCCATGCAGGCCCGCCGCCGAGGTCGACATCAGGATGCGACCCGAACCCTGGTCCCGCAGATGACGATAGATCGGCAGGGTCGGCGTCAGGGCGCCGAAGAAATTGATCTCGAACACCTGTCGGAAGGCGTCCACGGTCTGTTTGTGCAGGGTCCTGGCCTCGGGCGCCCCGGCGTTGTTGAGGAGGCCGTCGATCCGTCCGAAGGCGTCCAGCGCCGCCGCCAGCAGGCGCTCTCCGGAATCCGCGTCCTCGACAGCCAGCGGAGCAGGGGCGGCGCGGCCGCCGCCGGCGACGATTTCAGCCACGACGGTCTCGGCGGAGCCGGGCGCGTCGGCCGGGCGAGGGCGGGTGTTGACCACTACGCAGGCGCCGCGCCGCGCCAGATCCAGTGCGTAGGATCGCCCAAGCCCACGCCCCGCGCCAGTGACGACGATCACCTGATCCTTGAGCGAACTCATGCGTCGGCCTCTTCAGCGCGGCGCGGGCGGGGCCAGGGGAGGAAGCGGGGCGTCCGGGCGCAATAGGCGGCCCAGGCCTCGGGCCGGCTGCGCGCCATATGCTGTTCCTTGAAAGGAGCGGCCGAGGCGTAGCCCATGAACCAGCCGGTATAGACGGGGGCGAACGCCGTCACCCAGCCCCACGGATGCGCCAGAGCCAACAGGAACCAGCCCGCCCACATGGCGCTCTCACCCAGATAGTTGGGATGCCGGACCAGGGCCCAGGCTCCGCTATCCAGCAGGCGGCCCCGGTTGGCGGGATCGCGCTTGAAGATCGCGAGCTGGCGATCTGCAGTGGATTGCAGCAGGAAGCCGGCCAGCCACACCACAACGCCTGCCGCCAGCGGCGCCAGCGGCCGCGGCGCAGGCGCCGTCAGGATGAAGGCGAAGGGCGCGCACCAGAGCCAGACGGTCACGCCCTGCAGCAGGTGGACCTGAAAGCCGCTCCACCACAGCCAGTCCGGACCATAGATCTTGCGCCAGTGGGCGTAGGGCTGACGCTCGGCATGAATGTTGTGGCCCCATGTCTGGACGGACAGGCGGACCGCCCAGACGAGGAGGCTGAGCAGAAGCAGGCCGCTGAAGAGATCGAGCGGATAACCGGACAGTAAGAACATCGCCGCGGCGGCCGCCAGCGGCGCCAGCGGATAGGCCACGTCCATCAGTCCGTGATTGCGTCGAACCGTTCCCGCCAGCCATCCGCCGGCGACGACGAGCAGGATCGCGCCGCCGCTGGCGATCCAGATGAACAATGTTTCACGAAGCGTCGCCGAGGGGGCGAGGAAGGCCGCCGCAAAGGCGCCGATCGGCGCGGCCATCATAGCGTAATGCCATGCTTTTCCACGCGTTTGTTTGGGCATGACGGCCAGCCACACCCCCACGAGCAACGCCCATGCGAGGGCGGCGACCGTCCATCCATCCAACTCCAAGGCGAAGCTCCTCCTACTCACTTGCATAAAAGGACTTGCAAATAAGGTTCGCTAGCGCAAGCTTCGATCCGACCGCGGGAGCATCCGATCAACGGAGCCGGGGAGGTCGAGGGAGCGAAACATGAGAAAGACCGCAATGGGCGCGTCGGTCGCGACGCTGCTGCTGGCCACCGGACTGGCTGTGCCGGCCGTGGCCCAATCCACCCCTCCGCAGGACGCTGTCAGCCTCGGGGATGTCATCGTCACGGCGCAGCGGCGCGAACAAAGCCTGCAGGACGTGCCGATCGCCGTCACCGCCTTCAACGCGGAAACGCTGGAGCGCACGGCGGCGACGGGGATCCAGGATATCGCCGGCAAGGCGCCCGGGGTGACCCTGACGCAGTTCAACATCGGCGAGCCCCAGATCTTCATCCGCGGCGTCGGCACCACCAGCGATTCCGCCGCAAGCGACCCCTCGATAGGGGTGTCGATTGATGAAGTCTCGATCGGCCGCGCGGGCGCCAGCTCCCTGGCCTTCCTGGATATCGAGCGTGTCGAGATCCTGCGTGGACCGCAGGGCACCCTTTACGGCCGCAACGCCTCCGGCGGAGCGCTGAACGTCTATACAAAGCGACCGAGGTTCGAGGACTTCGCCCAGATCACGGGCCGCATCGGCAGCTTCGATGAACGCGGGGTCGAGGGGGTCTTGAACCGTCAAGTGGGCGAATCGACCGCTGGCCGTCTGGCGCTTCGGTGGAACCGGAACGACGGCTATGCCGAGAACGTCCCGACCGGCGACGGCCTGGAGGGCGGTGAGCAGTTCGGCCTGCGCGCCCAGGTTCTGCACAACGCCGGCGACTGGAGCTTCCTCGGGGGCTTCGACTTTTCAAAGGATGACATGCAGGGCCACGCCCGCATTCCCGTGCTGGCCTCATCGACACCGGCGCCCTTCGTCACCCTGGTCAATAATCTCCGCGCGGGGCTCGACGTGCGACAGAGTTTCTCCTCAGCCGACAACTATCAGGAGCGTGAGAACTGGGGCGTGACGGGCCGCGCCGAATGGACCGGCGGCGAGCATTTCGACGTCATCTCCCTGACCTCGTATCGCGACAACGACTATAGCTGGCGCGACAATCTGGGCGGCCTACCTTTCCCCGGCTTCCCCCTGGCGGTGGACGACCGGGCGACCGAGGCGGCCAAACAGATCAGCCAGGAATTCAGGCTGGCGTCCAAGGCCGAGTCCTCGATCGACTGGGTCGCCGGCCTCTATATGTTCCGCGAGGACGTGGAACGGTCGGAGCGGTTCCTGGTGCAGACGGCCCTGCCGATCGCGCCGCCGTCGCTGGGCGGGGACACGACGTTCAATCAGGATGCGACCAACACGAGCTATGCCGTGTTCGGTCAGGCCACGGTGCCGTTCGCGGATATCTGGGAACTGACCGCCGGCCTGCGCTGGACCCATGACGAACGCGAGGTGCACCAGATCGCCCTCGACAATGAGAACGGCGCCAACCCTCCGGCCGGCATCCCGCTGGGACCGACGGGTCAGCCTTACAACGTCACGGCCGACGCCTCGTTCGAGGAGCCGACCTGGAAACTGGCGCTGGCGGTCGAACCGATCGACAACATGCGATTCTACGTCAGCTATGATCGCGGCTACAAGGCAGGGGCCTTCCCAAGCGCCGCCCAGACCGGCGCCCAGGCGGCCCAGCCGCTTCGCTCCGAACTTCTCGACAACTACGAGATCGGCGCCAAGACCACGCTGGCGGGCGGACGGCTGCGTCTGAACGCGGCGGCCTTCATGCTCGATTACACCGACCTGCAGGTCTATGAACTGCTGGGCCTCAGCCTTGTCACCTCAAACGCCGAGGCCGAAGTGCGTGGTTTCGAAATCGAGACGGCCCTCGCGGTGAACCACAACATCACCATCGGCGGCTCCTACACCCAGCTGGATGCCGAGTTCACGTCCGACGCCGTCTCTGGCGCCCAGGTCCTGCCCTACGATGGCAACAGGCTGCCGCGGTCGCCGGACAGCCAGTTCACCCTCTACGCCGACGGGCAGTGGGACGCCTTCGGCGGCACGCTGGCGGCAAGGGTGGATTATCAGTGGACGGACGACTTCTATTTCGACCCGTCGAACAATCCCGAGGTCCTGGTCCCGGCCTACGGCCTGATCAGCGCCTTCGCTTCATGGGAAGCGCCGAACGGGCTCAAGCTGTCGGTGTACGGCAAGAACCTCGGAGACGAGGAATATCAGCAGCACATCATCAAGAACGCCGGCATCGGCTTCAGCGTCTTCGGGGCGCCGCGCTCCTTCGGCGTGGCGGTCAGCAAGACCTTCTGATCGTCCCCGAACTGTCCTGCCCGCCGCCCGTCGGCTGTTTGCCGGCGGGCGGCTATTGCCGGACGGCGGCCTCGACCTCCCAGCGGATACGGCGTGGGTCCAGCGGCTCGCCGCTGTTCAGATCGCAGACCACCGGCGTGATGGCCTCGCCGCTCGCCCGGTCGATCAGTGTGAGCGGCGCCTCGTCCGCCCCCACCAGCCAGCGCTGGCTCCAGCCGTGCATCGCCAGAACGATGGGATAGAGCGCCAGTCCCGCTTCGGTCAGCCGGTATTCGAAACGCACAGGCGCGGTCTGATAGGGGCGCTTCTCGAGCACCCCGTCCCGCACCAGCCGGTTCAGCCGGTCCGCCAGGATATTGGTCGCAACGCCCAGGGCCGCGTGGATTTCGTCGAAGCGACGCAGACGGAAATAGGCCGCCGACAGAACCGCCCAGCTCCAGTAGTCGCCCATGATCTCGGTCGAACGGTCGATGATCGGCCGGTCGGTTTCAATCGGTGACGAGCGGCGGCGGCGCGAGGTCGGGGGAGGGATGACCGTCAATCCGGGGCCAGGCCGCCAGCTGACCTTGTCGGGCAGGACTTCGACGCCTTGGGCGTGGGTGAGCACGCCGGGTTGCAGTCGCTGTCCGGTTTCGCGGTCGAAAAAATTGATGGCGTAGCGCTCCTGAAGCGGGGAGCGCGCCCAGACCCTTTCCCACTGGCCTTGCATCACGGCCACGCCGAACATGTCGAGCCCCATTTCCGTCAACCGGTATTCGGTGCGCTTGCCGGTATCGACCTGGGTCTGTTTCAACAGGCCCGCCGCCACCAGTCTCTGCAACCGGTCGGTCAGGACACTGCGCGGCGTGCCCAGGCGCTCGCGCCAAACCCCGAACCGTCGCGCCCCGTAGAAGGCCTCGCGCAGGATAAGCTGGGTCCAGGCGTCCCCCGTGATCGCAAACGCGCGCGCGCTCGGATTGCCCATGATCAGGGAGCGGATGTCGGGTTCGGTCAATCGAGTCACTCATCGGCCACGGGCTCTCACGAGCAGGCCAGTTGTCTCCCAATTGCCCGTCTTGTCTTCGCGCCGCAATCGAAGGACGGCCCGGTGCGCCGGATCGCGGATTTTTTCGGGGTTACGGCCGGGCTCCCGGGGGGCTTGCAGCACCAAATCGATTCCACCATACTGGAAATATGGAAACCGAGGCGGCCCTCTTTGCGCTCGCAGCGCTCTCCCAGTCGACGCGGCTGGAGACCTTCCGTCTTCTGGTGCGCCATGAGCCGGCCGGCCTGCCCGCCGGAGAGATTGCGAGCCATCTGGGCGTTCCGGCCAATACGATGTCGGCTCATCTGGGCGTCCTGTCGCGCGCCGGTCTGGTCGCCTCCGAGCGGCGCAGCCGGTCAATCATCTATCGGGCCGATCTCGATCGGCTGCGCGGCCTGGTGCTGTTTCTCCTCAACGACTGCTGCGGCGGCCGGGCCGGCCTCTGCGAACCGCTTCTCGATGAACTGGCGCCTTGCCGCCCCTGAGGACTTTCGATGGACGTCATCATCTACCACAACCCGGCCTGCGGCACGTCCCGGAACGCACTGGAATTGATCCGCCATGTGGGCCTGGAGCCCCGGGTCATCGAATATCTGGCGACGCCGCCGTCGCGGGCCGAAGTGGCCGACCTGGCCGCCCGCGCCGGGGTCCCGCTGCGCGAACTGCTTCGTGAGAAGGGCACGCCGTTCGCCGATCTCGGGCTGGCTGACCCAACCCTGTCCGAGGATCAGTTGCTCGACGCCATCGAGGCCCATCCGATCCTGCTCAACCGCCCGATCGTGGCGACGCCCCGGGGCGTGAAGCTCTGTCGCCCGTCCGAGGCGGTTCTGGATCTGCTTCCGACCGACGGGCTCAGGCCCTTCACCAAGGAGGACGGCGAAGTCGTGATCGACAGTGACGGCCGGCGGGTCGGTCGATGATTGACACGCCCGTCGTCGACACGCCGAAGGCCGAACCGCGCCGATTGTCGTTCCTCGACCGGTGGCTGACCCTGTGGATTTTCGCCGCCATGGCGGCGGGGGTAGCGCTCGGAACCTTCATTCCGGGCCTGCCGGGCTGGCTGGACAGCCTGTCGGTCGGGACGACCAATATCCCGATCGCCATCGGCCTGATCCTGATGATGTATCCACCGCTGGCCCGGGTGAAGTATGAGGCCTTGCCGCAGGTGTTCGCGGACAAGCGGGTTCTTGCCCTGTCTCTCTTCCAGAACTGGGTTATCGGACCGGTCCTGATGTTCGCCCTCGCGGTGATCTTTCTGCGCGACTACCCGGAGTACATGACCGGCGTCATCCTGATCGGTCTGGCGCGCTGCATCGCCATGGTGCTGGTGTGGAACCAGCTGGCGCGGGGCGATAACCAGTATGTGGCGGGGCTGGTCGCCTTCAACTCCATCTTCCAGATCGTCTTTTTCAGCCTCTATGCCTGGATATTCCTGACGGTTCTGCCGCCGCTGTTCGGCCTTGAGGGCAGCGTGGTGGATGTCAGCATCTGGACCATCGCCGGTGCGGTGCTGGTCTATCTCGGCCTGCCGTTCCTGGGCGGCTTCCTGACCCGCCGGATGCTGATCGCGCGCAAGGGCGCCGACTGGTACGAAGATCGGTTCCTGCCGCGCATCGGCCCGGTCACCCTGATCGCCCTGCTGTTCACCATTGTGGCCATGTTCAGCCTCAAGGGCGGGGAGGTCGTCGCCCTGCCGCTGGACGCGGTCAGGATCGCCATTCCGCTGACGATATATTTCCTGGTGATGTTCGTGATCAGCTTCCTGATGGGGCGGCTGATCGCGGCGGACTATCCGCGCACCACGGCGCTGGCCTTCACGGCGGCCTCGAACAATTTCGAACTGGCGATCGCGGTGGCCATCGCCGCCTTTGGTCTGGGATCGCCCGTGGCCTTCGCTGCGGTGATCGGGCCGCTGGTGGAGGTGCCGGTGCTGATCCTGCTGGTCCCGGTCGCCCTGTGGCTGGGCCGGCGCTTCTTCCCGGACACCGTCCCGGCCGGGGAGGTCCGCGAATGAGCCGCCTGCGCGACCTGCCCGACCCGGATCACCTGCCGGCGCTTGATCCGGCCTTTCTGTCGCGCGCGCCGGGGCTCGGACTGGGGCCGGCGGACGCTCCGCCGCGGATCCTGCTGCTCTACGGCTCGCTCCGGCCGCGCTCCTATTCGCGCCTGTGCGTGGAGGAGGCCGCCCGCCTTCTGAAATTCATGGGTTGCGAGACGCGGATTTTCGATCCGTCCGATCTCCCGCTTCCCGGATCGCCCGGGGACGATGACCATCCGGCCGTTCGGGAGCTGCGCGAGCACGCCCTGTGGTCGGAGGCCATGGTCTGGTGCAGTCCCGAGCGGCACGGGACGGTGTCCGGCGTGATGAAGCTGCAGATCGACCATCTTCCGCTCAGCATGGGGGGCGTGCGTCCGACCCAGGGCCGAACCCTGGCGGTCATGCAGGTCTCGGGCGGGTCGCAGAGCTTTAACGCCGTCAACACCCTGCGCCTTCTCGGCCGGTGGATGCGGATGATCACCATCCCCAACCAGTCCAGCGTCGCCAAGGCCTTTCAGGAGTTCGACGACGCCGGCCGGATGAAGCCGTCCAGCTACTATGAGCGAATCGTCGATGTGATGGAGGAACTGGTGCGGTTCACCGTCCTGACACGCCCGCATGCGGGTCGGCTGGTCGACCGCTATTCGGAGCGCAAGGCGGCGGGCAGGGCGGTCGATCCCGTCACCGATCTCTCCTCCATCGCCATCGCCGCGCAATAGGGACGTCTGGGCCGGGGGTGATCCGGTCGCTATAGAGTCCGGCAGAAAAGAAAAAACACCATTGGTTGCGTGCCGCGTGTCGGGTTTCCCGCGCTCGACCGTCTGAATGACTGAGGCAGGGTCCCGATGGCAACGCTCGCGGAAATTCTCAAGAAGGCCCGACGGGCCGTCATGCGACAGGGGATTTCCGATCAGGACGCCGACGAACTTGTGCACGAAGCGTATCTGAAGGTGGATCAATACCAGCGCCTCCATGCGGTTCAGTCCCACGAGGCCTTGCTGGTCCGGGCTGCGGTGAACCTGTCGATCGACCGTCAACGTCGCAGCCGGCATATGCCGTTGGCTGACGGGGCCGAGATTCACGAGATCGTCGACGCCGCGCCCGATCCCGCCCGGATCGTCGAGGCGCGGGCCCGGTTACGGCAGGTGGCGGCGGGGCTCGAGCAGTTGCCCGAACGCACTCGCCGGATCCTGCTCAAGCGCCGGCTCGACAATATGAGCTACGCCGAGATCGCTGCGTCGGAAGAGATGTCGGTCGCGGCCGTAGAGAAACTGGTCGCCCGTGCGACGTTGCAACTGATGAACTGGATGGCGCAATCGTGAGCCGCACCACCCCCTCCCGCAACCTGGACGCAGACGCCGCCGTCTGGCTGGCGCGACTGCATGGCCCCCAGGAGGAGGCCGTGCGGCCGGCTCTGGACGCCTGGCTGGCTGAGGACCCCGCTCACGCCGAGGCGTTCGGGCGGGCCAACGAGACCTGGGCGATCCTGCCGCGCGCGGCGCGGCTCGGCCAGGAAGAAGACCGTTCGCGTCCGTCGTTCGCACGACCCCGGGTGCTGTATCCGGCCGCCTTGGCGGCGTGCCTGTTGGTGGTGGTCGGTTTCGCGGCCTTCTGGTGGTCGCTCGCGGGCGCCGGGGCCTATGCGACGGCGCCCGGCGAACAGAAGGTCGCTACCCTCGCGGACGGCAGCCGCATCGCTCTCAACACCGACACCAGGGTGGATGTCCGGTTCAACGCGGACCGGCGACAGATCGAACTCGACCGGGGCGAGGCCATGTTCGAAGTGGCGCATGACGCCGGGCGGCCTTTCGTCGTGATCGCCGGCGACACCCGTATCCAGGCGATCGGCACCGTCTTCACGGTCCGACGGACACGGGACGACGTAATCGTCACCCTGATCAAGGGGAAGGTCGCGGTGTCTCACGGTCGCCCGCGAACGGGGGGGCTAGCCGAGGCGCCGCTGGTTCTGCGGCCGGGCGAGAAGCTGACCGAGCCAGCGGACGGCCCGCGCCGGATCGAACCCGAGTCGGTGGAAGCCGCGACCGCCTGGCGGCGCGGCCAGACCGTTTTTTACGAGACGCCGCTCGGCTCGGCCGTAACGGAACTGAACCGGTATGGCGGCCCGCCGATCGTGGTCGATGATCCCCGGGTGGCGGCCCTGCCGGTCTCGGGCGTGTTCGCCACCAACGCCCCGGACTTCGCGGAAGCGGTCGCGACCTTGCACGGGCTGCGCATCGAGAAGGATGGAGACGCGCTGCACATCCGCCGGTGACGGGCGATCGGTGATTTTTTTGTGTCCCGATGGTGTCGGTTTTGCGGCCGCCCTTCGTCTACTCTCTTGGAAGCCCATGGGATGGGGCTCCCATGGGGGGATTTCATGTATTCACGGACTCTGGCCATGTTGGCCGTCAGCGCCAGCACACTCGTTCTGGCGACACAGGCGCAGGCGCAGGCGCTCTACTCCTTCGACCTGCCCGCCCAACCGCTCGAGGCGTCGCTTCGCGCCATTGCCGCGCAAACCGACACCAATGTGGTGTTTTCCGCCAATTTGCTTCGTGGAAAGGCGGCGCCGCCGCTGCGCGGAAGCTTTTCGGCCCGCGCGGCCTATGAAACCGTCCTGCGCGGATCCGGGCTGAGTCTGGGCGTCACCGACGGCGGCTCCTTCGTCGTCAGCGGATCGGCTGCAGGGCAGGAGGCCCGGCAAGGCCCGGGGTCGCTCGTCGGGCAGGTCTCGCTCGCAGACGGCGGTCGCGGCCTCGACGGCGCCCTGGTGCGCATCGTCGAGACCGGCCAGACCACCAGCGTCGATGATTACGGTCGCTTCCGTTTCCCGTCGCTGCCGGCCGGGACCTACACCATCGAGGTCTCGTTCCTCGGCTATGATCCCCTCGTCGAAACGGTGACCATTTCCCCGGGGGGCGCCAGGGCCCAGATATTCACCCTGGGCGGGACCTCTATCGGGACGGTCGACGACGTCCTCGTCTATGGCTCGCGCAGCGCACGGGCCAATGCGCTCAACCTGCAGCGGACAGCCGAGAACAGCGCCGACGTGATTTCGGCGGACGATCTGGGCAATTTCACCGGCACCACCTTTTCTGAGGCGCTGCGCCGCGCGCCGGGTATCTCGTTCCAGCGCAATTCGGTGACCGGAGACGGCACCAATGTGATCGTGCGCGGGCTCGAGCCCGACATGAATGCGGTCAAGCTGAACGGGCTGAATCTGCCGGTCGGCAACGGCGTCGGGCGGTCGGCCGATCTGTCGAACCTGCTGGCGGATTCCGTGAGCCGGATCACCATCAACAAGTCCCTGCTTCCGAGCCAGGACAGTGCGGGCACCGGCGGCCTGATCGAGATCGAGACGATGTCGCCCCTCGACCGTCCAGAGCGCTATCTCAACATGCTGTTCGAGGGCGGCAGCGTGCCCAATGACTTCGGCAGCGACTATCTGGCGTCCGCCACCGTCGCCCGGACGTTCGGAGGCGCCTTCGGCCTCAGTGCGTCGGTCCAGTATCGCAAACACTCCACCCGTTCGATCGCCTATGACGCGGGTAGCAACGGTGGCCGATTGAACTTCGGCCGCTATCTGCCGCTCGACTCAAATGGCAATCCGATCACCACACTGGACGCCGTGGATCCGCTGCTCAGCTTTCCCTTCATCGCGGGCGAGGACCAGGGATACCCGGGTGGTCTCGTCACCAGCTTCTTCCACAATGAGGCCGAGACGATCGCGGCGACGCTTTCCGCCGAATGGCAGGTCGCCAGCCACACCAATCTGAAGTTTGACTTCCAGCACGCCGAGGCGAGGTCTGACTTCTTCTCGCTGTCGGATACCTTCTCGACGGCCGCGGAATACGCCGTGCCGCCAGGCGGGACCCGCGCCCTGCTGGCGCTCGACCTGACGCCGGGCAATGCGGCCATCTCACGCTCGCAGGCCTATGGGTATGACCGGGACGTGCGGCAGATCACCGATACCTACAGCCTGAACGGCAAGACCACCCTTGGCCAGTTCGAGTTCAAATATCTGGCCGGCTATGCGCATGGGACCGAGCGGCATCCCGCCAGTTTCAGCACCCAGTTGCGGATGCCTGATACGGATGCGAGCGCGGCGCTGTTTCTGCCCGAAGCGGTCGATCCCGACACCGGCGTGATCATTACCGGCTTCGGGCCGCGCAGCGGCAGTGGCATCCCCTTGCCACTCCTCAGCAGCCAGGGCTGGGCCCTGGTCAACGACCCGTCCGCCTTCACCATCGACAACGCCAGCGGCCAGCTCGACGAGTCCGAAGGGAGCAACGATCGCTATACCGCCAGTGGCAGCGCGCGCTGGACCTCGGGCGGGGGTTTGCTGAACTATGTCGAGGTCGGCGCCCTGTACGAACGCGCCGAGTTCCGCAGTGACCTGGTGCGCAGCCAGCTGGGCGGCAATATTCCGGTGTCGGCGCTGGGTTTCGCGTTCGAGCCGTCGGACCTGACCCGTATCGGCATCACGGCGCCGGGGTTTTCAACGCTCAGCGAAGCGACCCTGCGTGACTTCGTCGAGAACCTCGACAGCTATGTCGCCGGCGGTTCCGGCCTGACGCTGACCCCGATCGTGCCGCACCCCGATCAGGGCAATGAGACCACAGAGGAAACCAATTTCGCCGCCTATCTCCAGACGCGGATCGATATCGGCAAGCTCGAGATCATCGGCGGCCTGCGCTACAACCGCACCAAGCTGGAGGCCAGCAACCTCAACTTCCCGGTCTATATTGGCCCGCTCCTGCCTGCGAACGGCGGCGGGGTCGGGGTCGATCTCATCTTCCAGAATGAGTTCACCAAACTGGTCACCCAGGAGGCGGTCGCTGAGGATGTCCTGCCGCGGGTCCTGTTCAACTACCGGGTCAATGACGACCTGATCTTCCGCGGCGGCTACTTCCTGTCGGTGGCGCGGCCCGCGATCAGCCAGCTCTCAAGCGAGACGCGGATCTCCTTCATCAACTTCCCGATCCCCGGTCCGGAAGGTGTCAAACCGATCCTGCAGATCAACAGCGGCAATCCCGACCTGAAGCCGGCGACCACCGACAATTTCGATCTCAGCGCCGAGTATTACTCGGGCATCGGCATTGTGAAGCTGAGCGCCTTCTACAAGCGGATCGACAATCTGCTGCAGACCAACATCACCAATGGACCGGCGGTGCTGGCGGCGGTGACCCTGCCGGATCACCCCTATTTCAACGGCGCGCCCTATTTCGACCCGGCCAACCCCAGTTCGGTCTTCATCACCGGCGGCAGCCCGGTGAACAGCGACGAAGAGGCGACAATCTGGGGCATCGAGGCCCAGCTGGAGCGGCGCTTCGACTTCCTGCCGGGAATCTGGAGCGGGCTCGGCGTGTTCCTGAACCACACCTATACTGAAAGTTCGCGGGCCGATCAGTACAACTGGGCCTACGACCCGGTTCCGGATCACGTCTACACCTTCGATAACCTGCCTTTCGTGCAGCAACCGGCGCATTCCGGCACGGCGGCGCTGACCTACAACAAGTACGATATCGATGCGACGCTGGCCTACGGCTATCAGTCGAGGGCGCTCAGCCTGTTCCAGCCGCGCGGCCTGGGCGTCTACAGCGAGGGCGTCCAGACGCTTGATTTCCGCGCCGAATACTATCTGCGGCCGCAGTCCGGCAGCTTCCGGATCTATGTCGAGGCCAACGACCTGCTCAACGGCACGGACGATCCGGACCTCGAGCAGACCTTCGGCGGCGAGGGCGGCACGCCGAAATACTACACCCGGGCGACTTACCTCGGCGGGCGCAGCTTCAAGATCGGCCTGTCGGCGACGTTCTGATCCTGCCCCGCCCTGCCTATGGCCGGCGCGCCCGTGACGCGCCGGCCCCTTTCCATACGTCAGGACATGCGATGAAGAAGATGATGCTGGTGCTCGCGTCGGCCGCGATGGTCCTCACCCCGGTGGCGAGCTTCGCCCGGGCCGCGGCGCAGGAACCCCTGATCCCCTATGAGCAGTTCACCCTGCCCAATGGTCTTCGCGTCGTGGTGCATGAGGATCATTCGACTCCCAAGGTGGCGGTCGCGGTCTGGTACCACGTCGGTTCGATGAACGAGCCTGCCAGCAAGTCAGGCTTCGCCCATCTGTTCGAGCATCTGATGTTCAACGGCTCCGAGCACCGCGACGACGAATACATGCCGCCGCTGCAGGAGATCGGGGCCTCGGCCGTCAACGGCGCCACCTCGCTGGATCAGACATATTACTACGCCGTCGTGCCGACGGGGGGCCTGGAGCGGGTGCTGTGGCTGGAGTCGGATCGCATGGGCTATCTGCTCGGCGCCGTCACCCAGGCCAAGCTGGATGAGCAGCGCGGCGTCGTCCAGAACGAGAAGCGCACCTACGAAAACCGGCCCTATGCGATCATGCCGGAGCTCCGGGCCGAGGCGCTGTTCCCGGCCAATCACCCGTACCGTCACTCTGTCATCGGCTCGATGGAGGACCTCGACGCCGCCTCGCTTGAGGATGTGAAGGACTGGTTCCGCCGCTACTACGGCGCCTCCAACGCCGTGGTGACCCTGGCCGGCGACGTCACGGTCGAGCAGGCGCGCGAACTGATGACCCGCTATTTCGCCAGCGTGCCGCCGGGGCCGCCGGTCGGACGGATGACCGAATGGACGCCGCTGCTGGACCGGGTGAAGACCGAGGTCGTCGCCGAAAACGTGCCCGAGACAGCCATCGCCTGGAGCTGGCCCGTTCCCGGCAGCGGTTCCGACGAGAGCCAGGCCCTGCGCATGGCCTCCTCGGTGCTGGGGCGCGGGCGTCTGTCCCGTCTGCACCAGGCCCTGGTGTTCGACCGCCAGCTCGCCACCAGCGCCTCGGCCAACTACGAGAGCTCGGCCATCGCCGGGATCTTCACCATCGATGTGCGGCTGAAGGCCGGCGTGGACCGGGCCGAGGCCGAGGCCGCGATTCAGACCGTGCTGTCGCAGTATCTGGCGGAAGGCCCGACGGCGGAGGAGCTGGAGCGGATCAAGATCGGCGCCTATGGCGACAATGTTCGCTCGCTGGAGTCGCTGTATGTGCGCGCCATGATGCTGTCGGGCGGGATGATGTTCGACAACAATCCGGGCGAGTTCGAACGCGATCTGGAACGGTTCGACGCCCTTGAAGCCGGTGAGGTGAAGTCCGTCTCCCAGGCATGGCTGAGCCGGCCGAACTATCGCCTGACGGTGGCGCCGCAGGCGACGTTCACGGCCGGCGAGGATCTGGCGGACCGCAGCGGATTGCCGGCGATGGGGCCGATGCCGGCCCTGACCCTGCCGCCGGTCCGCGAGGGACGGCTGTCGAACGGCATCCGGGTGATCCATTCGCATCGCGAGGGCACGCCGACGGTCGAGATCGTCATGGGCTTTGACGCCGGCGGCGCCGCCGACCAGGCGATGAAGCCCGGCCTCCAGGGCTTTGCGGTTGGGCTGATGGACGACGGCACGGGCGACATGACGGGCCAGGAATTCACCCTGGCGCAGGAGTTGCTCGGGGCCCGGATGTACGCCTACAGCGACTCCGATACGACCAATTTCGCCGTCTCGGCCCTGACCCGTTCGCTCGACGAGACGGTGGCGCTGTGGGCCGACTACGTCCGTCATCCCAGCTTCGGCCAGAATGATCTTGAGCGCGAACGGACCATGGCGCTGTCGGGCCTGCAGCAGGCGCTGGTCGATCCCGACAGCATCGCCGGGCGGGTTTTCAGCCACCTGGTCTACGGGCCGGACCACGCCTACGGCGCGCCGCTGGCGGGTCGGGCGCAGACCATCGCCTCCTTCACCCGCGAGGATGTCCAGGCTTTCCACCAGAGCTTCGTCCGGCCGGACAACGCGGTGATCTTCGCCGCGGGCGACGCGAGTTTCGACGATCTGATGGTCGTGCTCGATAAGGGCTTTGGCGACTGGCGCGCGCCGGCTTGGCCGCGCGGCGAGAAGACGATCGCGGCGGTTGACGGCCAGACCGCGCCGCGCATCGTCCTGGTCGACAAGCCGGGCGCAATCCAGTCGGTGATCCGGGTCGGCCAGGTCGCCCCGAACGGCCTCGATCCGCGCAATCTCGATCTCGAGGTGATGAACGGCGTGCTGGGCGGCGGCTTCACGGCCCGGCTCAACATGAACCTGCGCGAGCAGAGGGGCTGGACCTATGGCGCCAACAGCTATGTCAGCGAGGCCCTTGGGCCGCAGGTCTTCGCCGTTTCGACCAGCGTGCAGACCGATCGCACCGCAGAAGCGCTGGCCGAGATCGCCCGGGAACTGAACGAGATCGGTGGGACGCGCGCGGCGACCCAGGCGGAACTGGATCTGTACCGGCGCGGCGAAGTTCTCACCCTGCCGGACCGCTTCGAGACCAATAACGCCATGGTCGGCTATCTGCGCCAGATCAACCGGCTCCAGCGGCCCTATGACTGGATCACGACGCTGCCCGACCGCTATGCGGCGATGACGCCTGAGGCCGTTACCCAGGCGGCGTCGATCCTGAATCCGCGCGCCATGACCTGGGTGATCGTCGGCGACCTGTCGAAAATCGAGGCCGGGGTCCGCGCAGCTGGACTGGGCGAGGTCGAGGTGTGGGACGCCGAGGGCGCCCGGCTGCGCTGACGTCTGGGCGGCGGTCGGCGGTCGGTTCAGCCGCTCACGCGCCCAGCACCAGATCGTCCCGGTGGATGGCCACGCCCGGGCCTTTCCAGCCCAGCAGCGCTTCGAACTCGCGACTGTGCCGCCCCTGGATGCGACGGCAATCGGCGGCGGCATAGGCGGTCAGGCCGACGCCAAGGGGCCCGGCCGGGCCGACGACCCTGACGCAGTCGCCTGCGTCGAAGCCGCCCTGCACCTCCGCTACGCCCGAGGCCAACAGACTCTTGCCCCCCGCCAGGGCCGCGGCCGCGCCTGCATCCACCACCAGCGCCCCGGCCGGCTCCAGGCTGCCGGCGATCCACTGCTTGTAGGCGGTCATGGGCGTGGCCGGCGCGGCGATGAGGGTGGCCTTTGCGCCGCGTCCCAGGGCCGCTAGCGGCCCTTGAACCACGCCTGAGAGGATCAGGGTCGAGCAGCCGGCCGAGCGGGCGATCCGCGCCGCCATCAGCTTGGTGGCCATGCCGCCTGAGCCGACCCCGGTCTGCAAATTGGGGCCCTCTGCCGCCGCAACGGCCTCGGGGGTCAGGTCAGCGAGAAACGGGATGTGCACGGCCGCCGGGTCGCGACGTGGGTCGGCGCTGTAGAGGCCATCCACGTCGGAGAGCAGGACCAGCACATCGGCTCTCGCCAGCTGGGCGGTGCGCGCCGCCAGCCGGTCATTGTCGCCGTAGCGGATCTCTTCAGTGGCCACCGTGTCGTTCTCGTTGACCACCGGCACGACGCCGAGCTCCAGCAGGGCCTCCAGCGTAGCGCGGGCGTTCAGCCAGCGACGCCGGCGTTCGGTGTCCTCACGGGTCAGCAGGATCTGGGCGGCGACGAGGCCGTGAGCGGCCAGGGCGACGGTCCAGGCCTGCATCAGCATGGACTGGCCGATGGCGGCGGCGGCCTGCTTCCGGTCCAGTTGCGTGCTGGGAGGCAGATCGAGACGGCGCCGACCCAGGGCGACGGCGCCGGACGAGACCACGATCACCGCCTTGCCCTCCGCCCGCAGCCGCGCGACCTCTCCGGCCATGACCTCCAGCCAGCCGGGGTCGACATCGCCCCGGTCGGGATCGATCAGCAGGGACGAGCCGATCTTGACCACGACCCGCCGCGCGTTCGCCAGGACGCGGCTCGCGTCGTGAAGGTCTACTGTGTCGGGAGGCGCGTTAGGGAGCATGGCGTCACCATGGCGGTCCGCCCGGGCGCTGCCAAGGCATCCCGGCAGACCGGAATGCCATCGGCAGCTGTTGCATCGCCCTCGCCGGGACGGTCAAATGCCGAAGGCCATCCCCGGCCCGCTGGAACGCCGATGGTCGTGTCATCCTTGCCCGCCTGCATCAGTACGCGCGGGATTTCGCCGGAAGTGGATTTCGCGGGCGCTCTCCTCGCGGGGGTCGCCCCGGACGGTGGGCTTTATGTTCCGCGGGAGTGGCCGCGACTGCCGCAGATGCCGGCGGATTCCGGCGCCGCCGCCCTGGCCCTGTCGCTTCAGCCGCCGCTCCTGGGGGCCG
>CAZGPS010000027.1:17801-18858 GCA_964527675.1 uncultured Brevundimonas sp.
CTGGCCTCGGCGGTGCTGGCGCCGTTCATTGGCGATGCCTTGCCTGCAGGAACCCTCGACCGGGCGACGGCGCGGCTGTCCGACCAGTTCCTGCATCCGGAGACGACGCCGCTGGTTGAACTGGCCCCCGGCCTGTTCGTGCTCGAGCTGTTCCACGGGCCCACCGCGGCCTTCAAGGACTACGCCATGCAGATGGTGGCGGTGCTGGCCGAGGCCGCCCTGTCCGTCCGCGACGAACGGCTGCTGCTGGTGACCGCGACCAGCGGAGATACCGGGGCCGCCGCCGTGCGCGCCTTCGGCGGCATGGAGCGGATCGATCTGGTGGTGCTGCATCCCTTGGGACGCGTCTCGCCGGTGCAGCGGCTGCAGATGACCACCACCGGCGCCGACAATGTCCTGAACCTCGCCGTCCGGGGCGATTTCGACGACTGCCAGCGGCTGGTGAAGGCGCTGCTGAAGGATCCGGGACTGCGCGCTGCGCGGCGGCTCAGCTCGGTGAATTCGATCAACTGGGCCCGTCTGGCCGGACAGATTCCCTACTACGCCAGCGCGGCGCGGGCTCTTGGCGTGGATGCCGACAAGGCGACCTATGTCGTGCCGACCGGCAATTTCGGCGACGCCTTCGCTGGCTGGGGTGCGCGGCGAATGGGCCTGCCGATGGGCGGACTGGTGGCGGCGACCAACCGCAACGACGCCCTGGTGCGGGCGCTGGAGACCGGGGTCTATGAGCAGGCGCCGGCCCGGCCGACCGCCAGCGTCAGCATGGACGTCCAGGCGCCCTCCAATTTCGAGCGGTTGGTATTCGAGGCCTCCGGCCGGGACGCCGATCTCACGCGCGGACTGTTCGAGGACTTCGCGCGGGACGGCCGCGTAACTCTGCCCGGCGATCTGCTGGCGGCCCTGCGGCGCGAGGTGTCGGCGGTCTCGGTCAGCGAGGCGGAGACGGCGCAGGAGACCGCCCGGACCGGGGCTGACGGCGGCCGTGTGATCTGTCCGCACACGGCCGTGGCCCTGCCCGCGGCGCGGCGGCTGGACGCTTCGGCCGGCCCGGTGGTCG
>CAZGPS010000028.1:0-18849 GCA_964527675.1 uncultured Brevundimonas sp.
ACAAGGAAGGCGCCGCCTTCCGCTCGCTGATGAACAATTTCGCCATCGCCATCTCGATCGGCCTTCAGTACGGCGTACCGCTGGACGAGTTCGTCGACGCCTTCGTCTTCACCCGGTTCGAGCCCGCGGGCCGGGTCACCGGCAACGATTCAATTCGCTCGGCGACCTCCATCCTCGACTACATCTTCCGCGAGCTGGGCGTGTCCTATCTGGACCGACATGAACTGGCCAATGCCGATCCGGAAGGGCTGAACGCCGACGGGCTCGGCGGCGGGGCCGGCGAGGACGGCGCCCCCGGGACAGTGCCGGCGGCGCGGTTCATCTCCAAGGGATTCGCCCGCGGCGCGGCTCCCGACAATCTGGTCGTGCTGCCCTTCGGGCAGAAGCGCGAGCCTCCTTCTCCGCCGACCCAGGCGACCGAAGCCGTCGCCTGCCCGGCGTGCGGCGATTTCACGCTTCAGCAGCGGGGCGCCGGCTGGATTTGCGACACCTGCGGAGCCGCTCCGTCCATGCAGGGATAATCAACGATTGCGGCTCATCATGGCGTGAGACTTGCACCGCGGGATGCAAGCCACGGAGCCTGCCATGAAGCCGATCCTGACCGCCGCCCTCGCCCTGACCGTCGCCGCGGCGGCGCTGCCGGCCCTTGCCCAGAACGCCGGCCAGATCGCCCGGGTTCGGGGCGGGGCCAGTTGCGCCGGATGCAATCTGTTTCAGGGCAATTTCTCCGGTCTCGAAGCCCGGGGGCTGAATCTCAGCAACGCGCGGCTGAGACAGGCCGACCTCAGCCTGGTGGTCATGAACCGCACGCGCTTCTCCAATGCCGACCTGAGGGATGTAGAGGCCTATGGCGGCGTCTTCTCGAACTCCAGCTTCGCCGGCGCCGACCTGACCCACGCCAGCTTCGTGGGGGCCTATCTGGACGGCGCCAACTTCAGCGGGGCCACACTGGACGGGACCAATTTCGGCGGGGCTTCACTGCAGCGAGCCACGGGTCTGAGCCAGAGCCGGCTCAATCGGGCCTGCGGAGACGAGGCGACCCGGCTGCCGCCCGGACTGAGCATTCCGCACTGCTGACCAGCTCATTACCGACATGCACCTTACCGCGAATTAAGTAGGGTTTGCGGGGCTTTGGCGGCAGAAACGAAGCGTGATCCAGTTCGCCTCGCCCCCGATCCGTCGCCTCACAACCGCCAGCCTCGCGGCGGCCGTCGCCATGGTTGCCGTCCTCGCTGGCCCGGCAGCGGCCGAGGTCCGGCTGCAGTTCGGCTACCAGGACCGCGATGTGGCCCGGATGGTCTCGCTGGGCGGCTCCTGCAACCGCTGCGAACTCTCGGGCCGGGACCTGACCGGCGCCGCCTTTCACGGCGCCAGCTTCACCAACGCCACCCTGGTCGGCACCGACCTGCGCGGGGCCGAGCTGATGGGTTCGAATTTTTCGGGCAGCGACTTCAGCCGCGCCGATCTGGACGGCGCCACCCTGGTCGGGGGAAACTTCACTGACGCCAACTTCAGCAACGCCAGTCTGTCCGGCGTCGATGCGGCCGGCGCCACCCTGGTGCGCGCCCGGTTCAGCAACGCCGACCTTTCGGGGGCCGAACTCGTCAGCGTCAATATGAACGGAGCGGTCCTGGGCGGCGCGGACCTCAGCGGCGCGGAGATGGTGGCCGTGACCCTGGCCAATGTCAGTGCGCGCGGGGCGGACTTCTCCAATTCCGACATCAGCATGTCCAACCTGTCGAACGGAGACTTCCGCGGGGCCGACTTCTCGGACGCGACGCTCAACGGGGCCCGGTTGACGGGCGGCAATTTCATCGGCGCGGATTTCGACGACGCCGAAATGAACCGCACCGATATCCGGGGAACGGATCTGTCCCGCGCCCGCAACCTGACCCAGGAGCAGGTCGGCCGCGCCTGCGGCGACGCGACCACCCGACTGCCGGGCAATCTGAGCGCCCGAACCTGCCGGGGCGTCAGCGGGGTTCGGGTCGTCGCGCCCGCCCCGCCCCGGCCGCCGGCGCCGCCCGTACCGCCCCGCACCCGCAACCTGGTGGTGGCGAGCAGCCAGTAGATCGAAGGCCCCGCTCTCGCGGGGCCTTTTCGTTTCAGCCCTTGAGCGGCAGGGCCGCACGGATGTGCAGCTCCTTGTACTGACGCTCGGCGGCGTCGGAAGGCGCGCTCATCAGCAGGTCCTGGCCCTGCTGGTTCAGCGGGAAGGCGATGACCTCGCGGATGGCGGTCTGGTTGGCCAGCAGCATGACGATGCGGTCGATGCCGGGGGCCAGGCCGCCGTGCGGCGGCGCGCCGTAGCGGAAGGCGTTGAGCATGCCGCCGAACTGGTCCTCGACGACCGAGGCGTCATAGCCGGCGATCTCGAAGGCCTTGAGCATGATCTCGGCCTTGTGGTTCCGGATCGCGCCCGAGCACAGCTCATAGCCGTTGCAGACGATGTCGTACTGGTAGGCGAGGATGTCGAGCGGGTCCTTGGTCTCCAGGGCCTCCATCTCGCCCTGCGGCATGGAGAAGGGGTTGTGCGAGAAGTCGACCTTCTTCTCTTCCTCGGACCATTCGAACATGGGGAAGTCGACGATCCAGCAGAATTTGAACTCTTCGTCGGAGATCAGGTTGAGGTCCTGGCCCAGCTTGGTGCGGGCGTTTCCGGCGAATTTGTAGAAGACGGACGGGTCGCCGGCGGCGAAGAAGGCGGCGTCGCCCTTGCCCATGGCCAGCGACTTCATCAGGGCGTCGGTCGCCTCGGCGCCGAGGTTCTTGGCGATCGGACCGCCCCAGGCGCCCTGGTCCTCGGACCAGAAGATGTAGCCGAGGCCGGGCTGGCCCTCGCCCTGGGCCCAGGAGTTCATGCGGTCGCAGAAGGCGCGCGAGCCGCCGGTCGGGGCCGGAATGGCCCAGACGGCGTTCTTCGCATCCGCCGCGAGGATCTTGTTGAACAGGCCGAAGCCGCCGTCGCGGAAATGGTCGCTGACGTCGGACATCTCGATGGGGTTGCGCAGGTCCGGCTTGTCGGTGCCGAACAGGGCGATGCTCTCGCGATAGGGAATGCGGACGAAGGGATAGGGATCGACCTTCTTGCCGTCGGCGAACTCCTCGAACACGCCGTGCATGACGGGCTCGATCGCCGCGAAAACATCCTCTTGCGTGACGAAGCTCATCTCGACGTCGAGCTGGTAGAATTCCAGCGAACGGTCGGCGCGAAGGTCCTCGTCGCGGAAACAGGGGGCGATCTGGAAATAGCGGTCGAAGCCCGAGACCATCAGCAGCTGTTTGAACTGCTGCGGGGCCTGCGGCAGGGCGTAGAATTTGCCCGGATGCAGGCGCGAGGGGACGAGGAAATCGCGCGCGCCCTCGGGCGAAGACGCCGTCAGGATCGGGGTCTGGTACTCGAGGAAGCCCTGGCCGACCATGCGCTGGCGGATCGAGGAGATCACCTTCGAACGCAGCACGATGTTCTTGTGCAGGGTCTCGCGGCGCAGATCGAGGTAGCGGTGTTTGAGGCGGATGTCCTCGGGGTATTCGGGCTCGCCGAAGACCGGCAGCGGCAGTTCGGCGGCCTCGGACAGGACCTCGACGCCGGTGACACGGATCTCGATCTCGCCGGTCGGCAGGTTCGGATTGACCACGGAGGCCTCACGAGCGACGACCTCGCCGTCGATCCTGATGACGCTCTCGGCGCGCAGGCGTTCGACGGCCTCGAAGCCCGGGGTCTCGGGGTGCAGAACCAGCTGGGTCAGGCCGTAGTGGTCGCGCAGGTCGATGAACAACAGGCCGCCGTGGTCGCGCTTGCGGTGCACCCAGCCGGACAGGCGGACACTGGCGCCGGCGTCGGTCAAACGCAGGGCGCCGCAGGTGTGGGAGCGGTAGGCGTGCATGGGCGGTTCGCCTTGGATTACAGGCCGCAAGGGGCGCAATTCGGGAGGCCGGAAGGGCGCATCATCGCCCCGGAAAGTCAAGGTTCACCGGCCCGAAGGCGCCCGGGATGACAGGGTGGACGCCGAAAAATGCGATCCCGTTCAATTCATGATGTCAAAGACCCGGCCGCCGTCACCGAAGAGACTGTAACGCGCGCCTGCGTCAGGATCGGTCGCATCCGCCGCCCTGGCTGTCCCGGAGCGGTAAACCTCTGGCAGGGCTATCGATTTTTGGACGACCGGGCGTCCTGGCAGCCCCGCACACGGGCGATCCGCGGCGAGGCGTGCGAGGAGTCAACGCCGGCGGCGGGGTCCGGAAGGACAGGCTTTGACCGGGATGACAGGGTACGGGAGTGTCGGAATGGCAGGGTTCCGGCGTCCACAGCCGCGGCGGCTTGTCCACCGGCGGAAACGGAACCGTGGCCAGAGTCTGCTATGGAGAACGGGATGACCGCCCGCCCCTCGCCGCCTGACCAGATGCGCCTGCCGCTGCAGCGCGACCTGCCGGAAGGGGCGGAAGGGTTCGTCGCGTCCGACTGCAACCGGGCGGCGGTCGAGACGCTGGCGGACTGGCCCAATGTGATCGGCGGGGTGATCGCGCTGCATGGGCCAGAGGGCTCGGGCAAGAGCCGGCTGGGGCAGATCTGGGCCGAACGGGTCGGGGCGGTCGCCCTGCACGGCGCCGAGGCGGCGGTGATCGATCCGATGGAGCTGGATGGACGGCCGGTGCTGCTGGACCGGGCCTGCGACGCCGATGACGAGACCCTGTTCCACCTGATCAACCTGGCCCAGGCCCCGGGCGGAGCGCTGCTGCTGGTTGCGCGCGAACCGCCGTCGACCTGGTCGACCGCCCTGCCCGACCTGCGCTCGCGGCTGGACGCGGTGCGCACCGTCGCGATCGAGGCCCCGGACGATCCGGTCCTTGCGGCCATGCTGGAGGCGCGGTTCGCCGAGCGCGGCATCCGCCCGGCGAAGGACGTCGTGCCTTATCTGCTGCGACGGATCGACCGCTCGGCGGCGGCGGCGGCGGATGTGGTGGCACGCCTGGACGCCATGCCCCGGCCGGTGACGCGGGCGCTGGCGCGGACCGTGGTCGAGGGGACGGAAGAAAGCGGGGAGTTGTTCGAGTAGGGCGGCCGCGCACCTGCGCCAATCGCTTGAACGAAACCTGTCGATTATCAGGCGCCTGCCGGCGCCAGAATTCGCCGTTGCTTGCGGATATGCGCATATCCGCATATATAGGTCGGATGCCAGCCTCGACCGCCCTCGACGACCTGCTGTCCGCCCTGAACGACCCGACGCGCCTGCGCGCCCTGCAGATCATCTGGGACGGGGACGAGCATTGCGTCTGCGAATTGATGGAGGTGCTGGAGGCGACCCAGTCGCGGATGTCGCGCCACATGTCGCGCCTGAAGATGGTCGGCCTGCTGACCGACCGGCGCGACGCTCAATGGGTTCGCTACCGACGCAACCCGGACCTCCCGGTCCCGTGGGTCGCCATTGTCGACGCCGTTCTGGCGGCGCTTCCGCCCCGCACGGACTTCCACTGCCAGAAGAAAGCCGCCTGACATGACCAGCGTGACGGGGCCGCTCCAGACGGCCCGCAAGTCCCCGACCGTCTGGTTCGCGGGGCTGGCCATCGCGCTCACCCTCTGGTTCGTCCTCTATCAGCAGCTGCTGCCGATGGCGCAGTGGCTGGTGGCGCAGACCCCGATCGCGCCGGGCAGTCACCTCGCCGCCTCGGTCGAGTTTTTCTTCTTCGACACGCCCAAGGTGCTGATGCTGCTGACGCTGGTCGTCTTCGCCATGGGCGTGGTGCGGACCTTCTTCTCGCCCGAGCGGACCCGGGCGCTGCTGGCCGGCAAGCGCGAGGGCATCGGCAATGTCGCCGCCGCCCACCTGGGCATCCTCACCCCCTTCTGCTCCTGCTCCGCGGTGCCCCTGTTCGTCGGCTTCGTCTCGGCCGGGGTCCCGCTGGGCGTGACCTTCTCGTTCCTGATCGCGGCGCCGATGATCAATGAGGTGGCGTTGGGCCTGCTGTTCGCCCTCGTCGGATGGAAGGTCGCGCTGACCTATCTGGTCTTCGGCCTGACCATCGCCATCGTCGCCGGCTGGGTCATCGGCCGGCTGCATCTGGAGCCCTGGCTGGAGCCGTGGGTGCTGGAGGTCCGCACCACCGCCGTCCAGCTGGAGGACGAACAGCTGTCCTGGGTGGACCGGTTCGAGGCCGGGTGGGACGCCATCAAGGAGATCGTCGGCAAGGTCTGGTACTGGATCATCGCCGGGATCGCGGTCGGAGCCTTCATTCACGGCTATGTGCCGGCGGACCTGCTGGCCAGGATCATGGGCGCGGGCTCATGGTGGTCGGTGCCCGCCGCCGTCCTGCTGGGCATTCCGATGTATTCCAACGCCGCCGGCATCATCCCGCTCATCGAGGCCCTGCTCCGCAAGGGCGCGGCGCTGGGCACGGCTCTGGCCTTCGTGATGTCGGTGATCGCCCTGGCGCTCGCGGAGATGATCATCCTGCGCAAGGTGCTGAGCCTGAAGCTGATCGCCGTCTTCGTCGCGGTCGTGGGCGCCGGCATTCTCGGCGTCGGCTTTCTGTTCAACGCCCTCTTTTCCTGAAGGAACAAGGCCATGAAGACGATCAAGGTGCTCGGCCCCGGCTGCAAGCGGTGCCAGGCGACGGAAGACATGGTGCGGGCGGCCGCGACGACGCTGGGTGTCGAGGTCGATATCGAGAAGGTGACCGACTTCGCCGAGATCGCCGGCTACGGGATCGCCGCCACGCCCGGCATCGTCATCGACGGCAAGGTCGTTCACGCCGGCGGACTGCCGAAAGAGGACCAGTTGCTGCGCTGGCTTCAGGCCTGAGCGTGACGGTTCACGACGTTATCGTCATCGGCGGCGGACAGGCGGGCCTGTCGCTCGGTTGGTATCTGCGCCGCGCCGGGCTGGACTACCTCATTCTCGACGCGGAACAGGGGCCGGGCGGGGCATGGCGGCACGGCTGGGACTCGCTGCGGCTGTTCTCACCGGCGGGCTACAGTTCTCTGCCCGGCTGGCTGATGCCGCCTCCGGCCCATCCGGGCTATCCCACGCGTGACGACGTCCTCGACTATCTGACCCGCTACGAGGCCCGGTATGACCTGCCGATCAAACGACCGGTTCGGGTCCGGGCAGTCGCGGCGCGGGCGGACCATCTCGAGATCCAGACCGATCAGGGCGACTTCGCCGCGCGTGCGGTCATCAGCGCCACGGGCACATGGTCGCATCCCTTTGTTCCGGACATCCCGGGGCGAGACCGCTTCGAGGGTGAACAATTGCATTCCGCCCACTATCGCGATCCCGAGCCGTTCTCGGGGAAAACGGTGCTGGTGGTCGGCGGCGGCAACAGCGGCGCCCAGATCATGGCGGAGGTGGCGCCGGTGGCCCGCGCGCTGTGGGTGACGACCGAGGAGCCGGAATTTCTGCCGGACGATGTGGACGGGCGCGTCCTGTTCGAGCGCGCGGTCGCCCGGATGAAGGCCCCGCCGGGCGAAATCCCGGTCGGGGGCTTCGGCGACATCGTCGTGGTGCCTCCGGTCAAGGAGGCCCGTGCGCGGGGTGACCTCAAGACCGTTCGGCCCTTTCGGGAGATGACGCCGAAGGGGGTTATCTGGCCGGATGGCGCGGAAATGTCGGTGGACGCCATCATCTGGTGCACCGGGTTTCGACCGGCGCTCGACCACCTCGCGGACCTCGGCGTGATCGAACCGGACGGGCGGGTGCTGGTCCGGGGCCAGCAGTCCATCAACGAGCCCCGGCTGTGGCTCGCAGGATATGGCGACTGGACCGGGGCGGGGTCCGCCACCCTCATGGGCGCCGCGCGGACCGCGCGAGACCTGGTGGCCGACCTGACATCGACGGGTGCATTGCCAAGCCGGGGCGGTGACGCGGCTCAAAAGGCCTGAACGACGGGTCGGAGCCGGTCGTCAGGCCAAGGTCGTCACAGCCCCAGCTTCGCCTTCAGTATCTCATTCACCGCGGCCGGGTTGGCCTTGCCGCCGGTGGCCTTCATGACCTGGCCGACGAACCAGCCGAGGGCCTGGGGCTTTTCGGCGACGGCGGCGGCCTTGTCGGGGTTGGCGGCGATGATGTCGTCGATGGCCTTTTCGATCGCGCCCGTGTCGGTGACCTGTTTGAGGCCGTGCTTCTCGACGACCTCGACGGGCGAGCCCTCGCCGGACCAGACATAGTCAAAGACTTGCTTGGCGATCTTCGAGGAGATGACGTTCGTCTCGATCAGCTCGACCAGCTGGGCCACGTGGGCGGCCGGCAGCGGGCATTCCGAGAAGTCCTTGCCGTCGGCGGCGAGACGGGCCGACAGTTCGTTGGTGACCCAGTTGGCGACCAGTTTGGCGTCACGCCCCCTGGCGGCCGCCTCGAAATAGTCGGCCTTGGCCTGTTCCGAGATCAGCACCACGGCGTCGTATTGCGACAGGCCGTAGTCGGCCATCAGCCGCCGGCGCTTGGCGTCCGGCAGTTCGGGCAGGTTGGCCTTGATGTCGTCGATCCAGGCCTGTTCCAGCTCGAGCGGCAGCAGGTCGGGGTCGGGGAAGTAGCGATAGTCCATCGCCTCTTCCTTGGAGCGCATCGAGCGGGTCTCGCCGGCCGTGGGGTCGTAGAGGCGGGTCTCCTGATCGATCTTGCCGCCGTCCTCGAGGATTTCGATCTGGTGCCGGGCCTCGTAGTTGATGGCCTGGGAGATGAAGCGGAACGAGTTGACGTTCTTGATCTCGCAGCGCGTGCCCAGATGGCTGAAGTCGCCGGTGGCCTTGTATTTGGCGTACTGGCCCTCGCGGCAGACGGAGACGTTGACGTCGGCGCGCAGATTGCCCTTCTCCATGTCGCCGTCGCAGGTGCCGAGATAGATCAGGATGGTGCGGATCTTCTTGACGTAGGCGACCGCCTCTTCGGGCGAGCGGATATCGGGGCGGGAGACGATCTCCATCAGGGCCGTGCCGGCGCGGTTCAGGTCCACATAGGATTCGGTCGGCGACAGGTCATGGATCAGCTTGCCCGCGTCCTGTTCCAGGTGCAGGCGCTCGATGCCGACGTTGAAGAAGGAGCCGTCCTCGGCCTCGACCTCGACGACGCCCTCGCCGACGATGGGGAAGTAGAGCTGGCTGATCTGATAGCCGGTCGGCAGGTCGGGGTAGAAATAGTTCTTGCGGTCGAACTGGCTGCGCTTGTTGATCTGGGCGTTGAGGCCGAGGCCGGTGCGGACGGCCTGTTCGACGCAGTACTTGTTGAGCGTCGGCAGCATGCCGGGAAAGCCGGCGTCGACCAGCGACACCTGCTCGTTCGGACCCGCGCCGAAGCCGACGGCGGCGCCCGAGAACAGCTTGGCCTTGGAGGCGACCTGGGCGTGGATCTCCAGACCCATGACGATTTCCCAGGCGCCGGTGCGGCCGGGGATGAGGTTGGAGTTCTCGGTCATGCTCACCACCACTTCTCAGGCTTGGCCACAAACCCCGCCGCGTCTTCCAGCGCGCTCGCCACCTGGAACACCGTCGCCTCGTCCAGCGCCTTGCCGATGACCTGGAGGCCGAGGGGCAGGCCGCCCTTGTCGAGGCCGGCGGGCACCGAGATGCCCGGCAGGCCGGCGAGGTTGGCGGTGACGGTGAAGATGTCGTTCAGATACATCTGCAGCGGGTCGATCTGCTTGTCGCCGAGGGCGAAGGCGGCCGAGGGGGTCGACGGCGTCAGGATGGCGTCGACGCGACCCCAGACGGCGTCGAAATCCATGGCGATGCGGCGGCGGACCTTGAGGGCGCGGACGTAATAGGCGTCGTAGAATCCGGCCGACAGGACATAGGCCCCGATGGTGAGGCGGCGCTGGACCTCCTTGCCGAAGCCCTCGGCACGGCTTGTCTCATAGAGGTCGGTCAGGCTGGTCGTCCCCTCTGCGCGGTGGCCGAATCGCATGCCGTCGTAGCGGGCGAGGTTGGACGAGGCCTCGGCCGGGGCGATGATGTAATAGGCCGGCAGGGCGTATCTGGTGTGCGGCAGGCTGATCTCGACGATCTCGGCGCCGCCGGCCTTGAGCCAGGCCACGCCCTGGTCCCACAGGGCCTGGATCTCGGCGGGCATGCCGTCGACGACGTATTCCTTCGGCACGCCGATGCGCAGGCCCTTGACGCCCTTGTTGAGGGATTGGGTCCAGTCGGGGGTCTCGACGTCGAGGCTGGTGGCGTCCTTCGCATCGTAGGAGCACATGGCGCGGAGCAGGAGGGCGGCGTCCTCGACCGTCTTCGTGATCGGGCCGGCCTGGTCCAGCGAGCTGGCGAAGGCGACCATGCCGAAGCGGCTGGCGCGGCCGTAGGTGGGCTTGATCCCGACCGTGCCGGTGAAGGCGGCGGGCTGGCGGATGGAGCCGCCGGTGTCCGAGGCGGTGGCGGCGAGGCACAGGTCGCCGGCGACGGCCGAGGCCGAGCCGCCGGAGCTGCCGCCGGGGGTCAGGTCGGCGTTGGACGTCGTTGATTTCCACGGGTTGACGACGGGGCCGAAGGCGCTGGTCTCGTTGGACGAGCCCATGGCGAATTCGTCCATGTTGAGCTTGCCCAGCATGACCGCGCCGTCGCGCCACAGGTTGGACGTGACGGTCGACTCATAGGGGGGGACGAAGCCGCGCAGCATGTTGGAGCCGGCCGTGGTCTGGACGCCGTCAGTGCAGAACAGGTCCTTGATGCCCAAGGGGGCGCCTTCGAGGGCGCCGCCCTCCCCTTTCGCCAGCCGGGCGTCCGAGGCGCGGGCCATGGCGAGGGCCTTGTCCGTGGTCTGGACGATATAGGCGTTCAGGCCCGGATTGGCGGCGTCGATGTTGGCGACGAAGGCCCTGGTGATCTCCTCGGAGGAGAAGTCGCGGGCCTTGAGGCCGTCGAGCGCGGCTTTCAGCGTGAGTTTGGTGAGGTCGGACATTCTATTCGACCACCTTGGGCACGACGAAGAAGCCGTCGGCGGAGCGCGGGGCGTTGCCGATCACGTCGGCGACCTTGTTCCCGTCGGTGACGACGTCGTCGCGCAGGCGCATCGGCTGGGCGACATTGGAGGTCATCGGCTCGACGCCCGCGACGTCGACCTCGTTGAGCTGTTCGATCCAGGCGAGGATGCCGTTCAGCTCCTGGGCCAGGGGCTCCAGACGTTCCTCGGGGGTCTTGATGCGGGCGAGGTGCGCCACCCGGCGCACGGTCGCGGCGTCGATGGCCATGCGGCCCTCCAATGCGAAACCAGAACGGGCGGGATTAGCCGCGCAAGCCTTCTTTCACAAGGATCAGGCCCGCTTTCACAAGGATTCCGACGCTATTGCGCCGGCGTGACCGTGACCTCGGCCGGGGCGGAGCCGTCGGCGGCGATGGGCCAGCCGACGATGACCCGGCGGGTGCGGTCGCCGATCTGGCCCGTGGCCTCGTCCATGACGCTCTCGCGCAGCTCCAGATCGACCCGCCCGGCCCGCTGCGACAGGATGCGGTAGTCGAGCACGTCGCCGAGGCGGAAGACGCGCCAGCCCTCGGCCGGGCTCTGGAAGAAGGCCAGGTGGGTATAGAGGCCGTTCATGGCCGGGTCGCCGCCGGCCGTGCCGAACAATTTGGCCGCCAGCGGCCCCTGCCCCGCAAGTTGGTCGAGGCGAACCACGGCGGCGGCCTGCTGCAGCACGGCGTCGGTCTCGGGCGACAGTGTGGCGGCCGGGCCGGAGGCGGCGAGCGGGGCGACGGCGGCGACGGGGGCCGGCTGTTCGGCCGGCGGCACCGTCGCCTTGCGGCTCTCGACGCCGGCGTCGCAGGCGGCGAGGCCGACCAGGGCGGTGAGGAACAGAAGCGGCTTCATGGAACGACCCTCCTCTTCAGAACATGGTGAAGCTTTGCACTTTGACTCAGGCTCGCGCCAGTCCTACCCGCAATCCGTGACAGTCATGACCCTCGAAGAATTGGCCGCCTCGACCCCGCCGGGCACGCCGTGGCTGGGGCTGGACCTGGGCGAGAAGACCATCGGGGTGGCGGCATCGGACGCGACGCGGATGATCGCCAGCCCGCTGGTGCTGGTCCGCAAGACCAAATTCACCGACGACGCCCAGGCGGTGCTGAAGCTGATGGACGGGCGCAAGGCGTCGGGACTGGTGATCGGCCTGCCGCTGAACATGGACGGGTCGGAGGGGCCGCGGGCCCAGTCGTGCCGGGCCTTCGCCCGCAACCTGCAGCGCATCCGGGCGGTGCCCTGCGCCTTCCAGGATGAGCGGCTGTCGACCAGCGCGGTGGAGCGGTTCCTGATCGAGGAGCTGGACCTGAACCGCAAGCGCCGGGCCAATGTCATCGACCGGACGGCGGCCGCGTGGATATTGCAGGGGGCGCTGGACCGGCTGCGATCTTCCCCTTCGTCCGATCTGCCCCTATAGCCGGGCCTCGATGACCCAGCCCGCCGCCGTCACCGACCTGATTCACGAGCGGCTGGCGCCGTTTCCGCGGGACCATTTCCTGTCCGCCGGCGATCTGAACGCCGCCACGGTCCCGCCGCTGCTGGATCTGGCCGACGCCTTCGTCGACTTCAACCGCCAGTCGTCCAAGTCGCTGGACCTGATGCGCGGGCGCACGGTCATGAACCTGTTCTTCGAGAGCTCGACCCGCACCAGCGCCTCGTTCGAGATCGCGGCCAAGCGGCTGGGCGCCGATGTGACGGCGCTGAGCCCACGCAATTCCTCGACCACCAAGGGCGAGACCCTGATCGATACGGCGGCGACGCTGAATGCGATGAAGCCGGACGTGCTGGTGGTGCGCCACTCGGCCTCGGGCGCAGCGGCCCTGCTGTCGCAGAAGGTCGGCTGCGCGGTGGTCAACGCCGGGGACGGGCGGCATGAGCATCCGACCCAGGCGCTGCTGGACCTGCTGAGCCTGCGCCGGGCCTTCGGCGACGTCGGCGGGCTGACCGTCGCCATCTGCGGCGACATCGCCCACAGCCGCGTGGCGCGGTCGAACGTGGCCCTGCTGTCGATGATGGGCGCGCGGGTGCGTCTGATCGGGCCGCCGACCCTGGTGCCCGGCGACGCCGACCGCTGGGGCTGCGAGGTATTCCACGACATGCGCGAGGGGCTGAAGGGCTGCGACGTCGTGATGATGCTGCGCCTGCAGCTGGAGCGGATGGAGGGGGCGCTTGTGCCGTCGACCCGCGAGTATTTCCGCTTCTGGGGGCTGGATCGCGAGAAGCTGTCCTGGGCCAATCCGGGGGCCAGGGTGATGCATCCGGGGCCGATGAACCGGGGCGTGGAGATCGATTCCGACGTGGCCGACGACCTGACCGTCTCGCTGATCCAGGACCAGGTCGAGATGGGGGTGGCGGCGCGGATGGCGGTGCTGGCGGCCCTGTCGGCGCGGCGCGCGGGAGACGAGGCATGAGCGCGCCTGACACCAGGACTCTGGCCATCCTCAACGCGCGGCTGCTGGACCCGGCGACCGACTATGACGGCCCGGGCGCGGTGCTGGTCGAGGACGGGCGGATCGTCGAGGTCGTCCACGGGCCGGGCGCGGCGCCGGTCGGGGTCGAGGCGGTTGACGCCGGCGGCCTGTGCCTGTCGCCGGGGCTGATCGACATCCGGGTCAAAACCGGCGAGCCGGGGGCCGAGCCGAAGGAGACGCTGAAGTCGGCCAGCCTGTCGGCGGCGGCAGGCGGGGTGACGACCATCGTCATCCAGCCGGACACCGATCCGGCCATCGACGATCCGGCGATGATCGAATTCATTCAGCGACGCGGCGCGGCCCTCGGGCTGGTCAACGTCCGCGCGGCCGGCGCGGCGACCCGCGGTCGGGACGGCGTGCGCATGGCCGAGATCGGCCTGATGGACGAGGCCGGGGCGCTGTATTTCACCGACGTGGATCACGTCATCGCCAACACCCGCACCCTGCAGCGGGTGATGAGCTATGCGGCCGCGTTCAACGCCCTGATTTCCTGCCGACCGGCCGATCCGTGGCTGAGCGAGGGGGCCGTGGCCACCTCGGGCGAACTGGCGACGCGGCTGGGTTTGGCCTCGGCCCCCGCCATCGCCGAACGCATCCAGCTGGAGCGCGATCTGGCCCTGGTGGAGCAGACCGGGGCGCGCTTCCTGGTTGACCAGATATCGACAGAGGGGGCGCTGGAGACGCTGGCGCGGGCCCGGGCCAGGGGGCTGGAGGTCGCCGCCTCGGTGTCGATCAACCACCTGTGCTTCAACGAGATCGACATCGGCGACTACCGCACCTTCTACCGCATGGACCCGCCGCTGCGGCCGGAGAGCGACCGGCAGGCGCTGATCGAGGCGGTGCGCGACGGCCTGATCGACGCCATCACCAGCGCCCACGCCCCGGCCCCGGCCGAGGACAAGCGGCGACCCTTCGCCGAGGCGACGCCGGGGGCGGTCGGTCTGGAGACCCTGCTGCCGGCGGCGCTGTCGCTGCACCATGAGGACGGGCTGGAGCTGCTCGACATCCTGCGGCCCCTGACCCACGGACCGGCGGCCCTGCTTGGCCTCGAGGCCGGGGTGCTGGGCGCCGGGGCTCCCGCCGACCTGATCCTGTTCGATCCGGGGGCGCCGGTGGTGATCGACGCCGCCGCGCTGAAGTCCAAGTCGAAAAACTCGCCCTTCGACGGACGCCGCCTGCAAGGGAAGGTCTTGCTCACCGTCGTCGGCGGACGCATCGTCCACGACGCACGCTAAGAGGGAGCGAATCACTTGCAGGATCTGGTCGGACCCGCTCTCGGGACGCTCGCCCTCGTGGCGGCCGGCGGCTACCTGCTGGGCTCCATTCCGTTCGGCGTGATCCTGACGCGCGTGGTGACCGGGCAGGATGTGCGCGGCATCGGCTCGGGCAATATCGGCGCGACCAATGTGCTGCGCACCGGGCGCAAGGACCTGGCCATCGCCACCCTGCTGCTCGACGCCGGCAAGGGCGCGGTGGCGCTGTTGATCGCGCGGGAGCTGTTCGACAGCGAGGTCGCCGGGGCGATCGCCGGCGGCGCGGCCTTCCTCGGCCACCTGTTCCCGGTCTGGCTGGGCTTCAAGGGCGGCAAGGGGGTGGCGACCTTCTTCGGCCTGTTGCTGGCGGCGGCCTGGCCGCTGGGTCTGCTGGCCGGGGCGACCTGGCTGATCGCAGCGGCCCTGTTCCGCATCTCCTCGCTGGCGGCGCTGGTCTCGTCCGCGGCCGCGCCGCTGTACGCCCTGCTGCCGCTGGCGGCGCTGGGCCTGCCGGCGCCGGCGCCGATCCTGGTGCTGGCGGCCTTCACCGCGGCCCTGATCTGGGTGCGGCACCATCAGAACATAGGCCGGCTGCTCAAGGGCGCCGAGCCGCGCATCGGCGCCGGGAAGGCGTGACCGACCGGGCGCCGCTGCCGGAGACGGAGCGGTTCGCCCGACTGCGGCTGGCGCGCACGGACCGGGTCGGTCCGGTCACCTTCAATCAGTTGCTGAATCGGTTCGGTTCGGCCGAACGCGCCGTCGAGGCCCTGCCCGACCTGATCCGGCGCGGCGGCGGCCATGGGCATGATCTGCCGCCTGACGCCGACATCCAACGCGAGATCGAGGCCGGGACCCGACTGGGGGCGCGATGGATCGTGCTGGGCGACGCCGACTATCCGGCCATGCTGGCCGCCGTCGACCCGCCGCCGCCGGTGCTGTGGACGCTCGGCGATGCGAGCCTGATGAGTCGACCCTGCATCGCCGTCGTCGGGGCGCGCATCGCCTCCGCGGGCGGGCAGCGGATCGCGCGCGGTCTGGCGCAACAGCTGGGCGAGGCGGGCCATGTGGTGGTCTCGGGACTGGCGCGGGGCATCGACGGCGCGGCCCACGCCGGAGCCCTGCCGACCGGCACCGTGGCCGTGCTGGGCGGCGGGGTGGACGACGTCTATCCGCCTGACCACGCTGACCTGTACCGCCAGATCGCCGAACAGGGCTGTATCGTCTCCGAGAGCCCGATCGGGGCGCGGGCGCAGGCGAAGGACTTTCCGCGCCGCAACCGCATCATCTCGGGCCTGTCGCGCGGCGTCATCGTGGTCGAGGCCGAGCTGCGCTCCGGCTCGCTGATCACGGCGCGGCTGGCGGCCGAACAGGGGCGCGACGTGTTCGCCGTGCCGGGGTCGCCGCTGGACCCGCGCTCGCGCGGACCGAACGAGCTGCTGCGCCAGGGCGCGATCCTGTGCGAGGGGCTGGAGGACGTGGAGCGGGCCTTTTCGACCCTGCGCTCCCTGGGCGAGCCGCCGTCCGACAATCCGTTCGCCGGCGCGCCCGACGACGTCGACGCGGCGCTGCTGGAGCGCGTCGCGGCCCTGCTGTCGCCGACGCCGACGCCGCGCGACGAACTGGCCCGGGCGGTCGGCGCGCCGGTCGGAACGGTGGCCGCGGCCCTGCTGGAACTGAGCCTCGTCGGACGCGCGACCCTGCTTCCCGGCGGTCTGGTTTCGACCTGAACCGAGCCCTGAATTCCGACGCCGATTGACAGCGACGCCCGCGCCAACCACGTTCCGCCCCCTTTCGAGCCCGCTGAAGGCCCCCTCCCCGCATGAACCTCGTCGTCGTCGAGAGCCCCGCAAAGGCCAAGACCATCAACAAATATCTGGGCCCGGACTTCACCGTCCTGGCGTCCTATGGCCATGTCCGCGACCTGCCGTCGAAGGACGGTTCGGTGCTGCCGGACGACGATTTCGCCATGTCCTGGGAAGTCGACGCCAAGGCCTCCAAGCGCCTGAGCGAGATCGCCGAGGTGGCCAAACGGTCCGACCGCGTCATCCTGGCGACCGACCCCGACCGCGAGGGCGAGGCGATCAGCTGGCACGTGCTGGAAATCCTCACCAAGAAGAAGGTGCTGAAGGACACGCACGTCGAGCGCGTCACCTTCAACGCCATCACCAAGAGCGCCGTGCTGGAGGCGATGGCCAATCCGCGCCAGATCGACATGGAGCTGGTCGAGGCCTATCTGGCCCGCCGCGCGCTGGACTATCTGGTCGGCTTCACCCTGTCGCCGGTGCTGTGGCGCAAACTGCCGGGCGCCCGCTCGGCCGGTCGGGTGCAGTCGGTCGCCCTGCGCATCGTCGTCGACCGCGAGATGGAGATCGAGGCCTTCAAGGCGCAGGAATACTGGTCGGTCGAGGCCGATATGAACGCCGACAGCCCGCCGTTCACGACGCGTCTGGTCAAGCACGCCGGCAAGCGGGTGCAGCGGCTGGACATCACCTCGGAGGCCATGGCCAGCGCGGCGCGGGACGCCATCCAGGCCGGGACTTTCACCATCCGCTCGGTGGAGAAGAAGCCGGTCAAGCGCGCCCCGAGCCCGCCGTTCATGACCTCGACCCTGCAGCAGGAGGCCTCGCGCAAGCTGGGCTTCACGGCGCAGCGCACCATGCAGGCGGCGCAGAAACTGTATGAGGGCGTCGACGACCAGGGCGGCCTGATCACCTATATGCGGACCGACGGCCTGTCGGTCAGCCCCGAGGGCATCGCCCAGGCCCGGGAGGTCATCGGCGACCGGTTCGGCCCGGCCTATGTTCCGGAGCAGCCGCGCTACTACAAGACCAAGGCCAAGAACGCCCAGGAGGCGCACGAGGCGATCCGGCCGACCAACATGGCCCGCGCGCCCGAGACCCTGCGTCTCGAGGGCGATCTGCAGAAGCTGTACGAACTGATCTGGAAGCGGACCATCGCCAGCCAGATGGAATCGGCGCGTCTGGACCGGACCACGGTCGAGATCGAGGAGCCGACCGGCCAGACGGGACTGCGCGCCACCGGCCAGGTCGTGGCCTTCGACGGCTTCATGGCCGTCTATGAAGAGGGCCGCGACGACAAGCCGAAGGACGGCGGCGACGACGAGGACGACACCACCCGCCTGCCCGCGCTGAAGGAAGGCGCCGTGGCCAAGGTCGACGCCGTGCGCACCGAACAGCATTTCACCGAGCCGCCGCCGCGCTTCTCGGAAGCGACCTTGGTGAAGAAGCTGGAAGAGCTGGGCATCGGCCGGCCGTCGACCTACGCCTCGATCCTGACGACGCTGCGCGACCGCGAATATGTCCGCATGGACAAGAACCGGTTCATTCCGGAGGACAACGGCCGGCTGGTCACGGCCTTCCTCGAACAGTTCTTCGGCCGCTGGGTGCAGTACGACTTCACCGCCGCGCTGGAGAACCAGCTGGACGAGGTGTCGGCCGGCGATCTGGACTGGAAGGTGGTGCTGCGCGACTTCTGGAGCCAGCTGAAGCCGGCGACCGAGGCGGTCACCGCCCGCCAGGGCGTGATCGACGAGCTGGACACGGCCATCGGGCCCTTCCTGTTCCCCGACAAGGGCGACGGGACCGACCCGCGGCTGTGCCCCCTGTGCAAGAGCGGACGGCTGCATCTGAAGGCCAGCTTCAAGATGCGCTCGTCCTTCATCGGCTGCTCCAACTATCCGGAATGCCGCTACACGCGCGGCTTCGGCGCGGCGAGCGAGGTCGAGGACGGCGGCGACCGGGATCTGGGCGTCGATCCGGTCACGGGCCAGCCGGTGGCGCTGAAGATCGGGCGGTTCGGCCCCTATGTGGAAACCACCCTGCCCGGCGAGGAGAAGCCGAAGCGATCCTCCCTGCCCAAGGGCTGGTCGGCGGCGACGCTGACGCTGGAACAGGCCCTGCGCCTGCTGGCCCTGCCGCGCGAGGTCGGGATGCATCCGGAGGACGGCAAGCCGATCACGGCGGGCCTCGGCCGCTACGGGCCGTTCGTGCTGCACGCGGGCACCTACGCCAATGTCGCCGACATCGACGAGGTGTTCGAGATCGGGCTGAACCGCGCCGTTGTGCTGCTGGCCGAGAAGCGGGCCGGCAAATTCGCCGGCCGCGGGGCGGCGACGACGCCGCTGAAGGATCTGGGAGCGCATCCGGATACGGGCGAGCCGAT
>CAZGPS010000029.1:0-18728 GCA_964527675.1 uncultured Brevundimonas sp.
GCTTCAGGTCGCAGATGACCGGCGCCTCGACGCAGGCCTGGTGGCAGTCCTCGATGCCGAACTCGACGCCGGCCTCGGCCGCGATGGCGGTCAGGTGCATGACGGCGTTGGTCGAGCCGCCCGAGGCCGAGACGGCGGCGGCGGCGTTCCTCAGGCTGGCCCGGGTGATGTATTTGCGCGCGGTGTCGCCGGCGAACACCCGCTCGACGATCAGCCGGCCGCAGCGTTCGCCCTCGGCTCCCTTGGCCGGATCGACGGCGGGGACATCGTTGGCGCCCATGGGCGACAGGCCCATGACCGTCAGGGCCATGGCCATGGTGTTGGCCGTGAACTGGCCGCCGCAGGCCCCGGCCCCGGGGCAGACGGCGCTTTCGACCGCCTGCAGTCCGGCGTCGTCCAGGGCGCCGGCGGCATGGGCGCCGATGGCCTCGAAGATGTCCTGAACCGAGACCTCGCGCGCGCCGATGCGGCCGGGCAGGATGGTGCCGCCGTAATAGACCAGGCCGGGGATATCCATCCGCGCCAGGGCCATGGCGGCGGCCGGTATGGTCTTGTCGCAGCCGACGATGCAGATGACGCCGTCCAGCTGGTGGCCCTCGACGGCCAGTTCGATCGAGTCGGCGACGACCTCGCGGCTGATCAGCGAGGCCTTCATCCCCGCCGTGCCCATGGAGATGCCGTCGGTGACGACGATGGTGTTGAAGTCGACCGGCCAGCCGCCCGCCGCGATGATGCCGGCGCGGACGTCCTTCGCCAGCCGGTCCAGGTGCATGTTGCACGGGGTGACCGACGACCAGGTGTTGACCACCGCGATCATCGGTTTGTCGAAGTCGGCGTCCTGCATGCCAGCGGCGCGCAGATAGCTGCGGGCCGCGGCGCGGTTGGGGCCGGCCGTGACCGCGCGGCTGCGCGCGTTCGGCGGGCGATCGTTCGGGGTGAAATCTTGCGTCATGGCGGGCGTTGGTTCCGGGAGAGGTCCGGACCGCGCGCAACAAAAAACCCGCTTCCTTTCGGGAGCGGGTGGCTGCGGGCGATCCTGAAGGGGCTTGGGTTCAGGTTGCGTGCATCCACACCGCTCCGGGGAGCAGCACAAGCATTACCGTGAGAATAAGGGTGTGGAGGGCCAGTTCGACCGACGGCGCGCGCACGACCGCGATCGCCTTGGCGGCGGTCTTGCGGTCAGCGATGTGGGCGCAATGGGCCACGTGGAAACTCCGGTTCAGCCGCATGGTAACCACGGCTTGCTGCCACGCACAAGGCCGCCCTGCAACTTTGTTGCGCAAACCAGGTCGGATGCTGCGCTTTGAGCAAGGTTTGCCCGCAGCCCCGCTCTCGTGTTCAGCAGTGTGAAGGCGGTCCGTGACGCACTAGGCTGGGGGCGGGAATCATTCGCGACTGACGGAGACCAGATGGCCAGGACCGCCGCACCGCCGCGCCCTTCCCGAGCCCGGGCTGTCAAGGCTGCGCCCGGAGTCGCGGTTCCGGATTCCGCCGCCCCGCCGCCCCCGCCGCCGGGCAGGAAGCCGCTCTGGACCCACCTCTATTTCCAGGTCCTGGTCGCCATCAGCCTCGGCGCCCTGATCGGTCATTTCTGGCCCGTCTTCGGGGAAAGCCTGAAACCGCTCGGCGACGCCTTCATCCGGCTGGTGAAGATGATCATCGCCCCGGTCATCTTCCTGACCGTGGCCACCGGCATCGCCCACCTGCGCGATCTCGGCCGGCTCGGCAAGGTCGTCGGCAAGGCCTTCGCCTACTTCCTGACCTTCTCCACCCTGGCCCTGATCATCGGCCTGATCGTCGCCAATGTGGTGCGCCCCGGCGCGGGCATGAACGTCGACCCGGCCACGCTCGATTCCGGCGCCGTGACCACCTATGTCCAGAAGGCGCACGACACCGATATCGTCGCCTTCCTGATCAACATCATTCCCGAGACCGTGGTCGGCGCCTTCGCCGGCGGCGACATCCTGCAGGTGCTGTTCTTCGCCATCCTGTTCGGCATTTCCCTCGCGATCATCGGCGACCGCGCCCAGCCGGTCCTGACCGTGCTGGAAAGCGTGTCCGAGGCCTTCTTCAAACTGGTCGCCATCCTGATGAAGGCGGCCCCGATCGGCGCCTTCGGGGCCTTCGCCTTCACCATCGGCCGCTACGGCATCGAATCGGTGATCAGCCTCGCCGCCCTCGTCGCCACCTTCTACCTGACATCGGCCTTCTTCGTGATCGTGGTGCTGGGCGCCGTGGCCCGGTTCAACGGCTTCTCGATCTTCAAGCTGATCCGCTACCTCAAGGAGGAACTGCTGCTGGTCCTCGGCACCTCGTCCTCCGAGGCGGCCCTGCCCAGCCTGATCGAGAAGATGGGCCGCGCCGGCTGCGACAAGTCCGTCGTCGGCCTGGTCGTGCCGACCGGCTATTCCTTCAACCTCGACGGCACCAACATCTATATGACCCTGGCGGCCCTGTTCATTGCCCAGGCCTGCGGCGTCGAGCTGTCGCTGGGCGAACAGCTGCTGCTTCTGGCCGTGGCCATGCTCAGCTCCAAGGGCGCGGCCGGCGTCACCGGCGCCGGCTTCATCACCCTGGCGGCCACCCTGGCGGTGGTGCCGAGCGTGCCGGTGGCCGGCATGGCCCTGATCCTCGGCGTCGACCGCTTCATGAGCGAATGCCGGGCCCTGACCAACTTCATCGGCAACGCCGTCGCGACCATCGTGGTGGCGAGGTGGGAGAATGGCCTCGATCAGGAGGCGCTGGACCAGGCGCTGGCGGGCGGTCCGACCCCCGTCACCGTGGGGGCCGTCGAAGCCGACGACGACTAGCCTCGCGCGGCGGCCTCGATCGCGGCGACGTTCAGCCGCTTCATCTCCATCATGGCCGCGAAGACGCGCTGCCTGACGGCCTCGTCAGGATCGGCCAGATAGCGGGTCATCGCCGAAGGCACGATCTGCCACGACAGGCCGTAGCGGTCCTTGACCCAGCCGCACTGCTCGGCCTCCGGCACGGCGGACAGGGCCTCGGTCAGCCGATCCACCTCGGCCTGGTCCTCGCAGTCGATCTGCAGCGAGATCGCCTCGGTGAAGGTGAAATGTGGGCCGCCGTTCAGAGCGGTATAGCGCTGGCCGGCCAGGGTGAACTCGACCAGCAGGACATCGCCCGCCTGACCGCTGGGATAGTCGCCCGGCGCCCGGATGACGGCGTCAACGCGCGAGTCCGGCAGCAGGGACACATAGAAGCCGACGGCTTCCTCCGCCTGTTTGTCGAACCACAGGCAGGGAATGACTTTCTGACGCGGGGGGAGGGCGGTCATGGCGATCTCCTGTGCTGACCGGGCCACTATATTAAACCTATCAGTTAAATGCAAATTCCGGACGCGGCTTGCGGTTCTCCGGGCTGCTGGGCAAACAGGCGCCATGACCCCGACCCTCTACGGCATCCCCAACTGCGACACCGTCAAGAAGGCCCGCGTCTGGCTGGACCAGCACGGCGTCGCCGTCGTCTTCCACGACTACAAGAAGGCCGGCATTGACGAGGGACGGCTTGAGAGCTGGGTCGCCGAACACGGCTGGGAGGTCGTGCTCAACCGCGCCGGCACGACCTTCCGGGCCCTGCCCGACGGGGACAAGACGGACCTGACGGCTGAACGGGCGATCGCCATGATGCTGGCCCGGCCGTCGATGATCAAACGCCCGGTGTTGGACCTCGGCGACCGCACCCTGGTCGGCTTCAGGCCCGAGCTCTACGCCGCCGCGCTCGGCTGAAAACCCGCCCCTTAGCGGGTCAGGGTGAACTGCGCCGCCTCGCCCGCCTGGGCGTTGGGCGCCAGCCACACGTCGAACAGCCCGGGCTCCACGGTCGGCTGCAGGTCCGGCCCGAGGAACAGCAGGTCGGCGAAGGTCAGCGGAATCGACACCTCGACCGACCCGCCCGCCGGCACGGCGACGCGCCGGAAGCCCTTCAGAAGTCGGACCGGCTGGGTGATCGAGGCGGCCCGGTCGCGGATGTAAAGTTGAACGACTTCAGATGCCTCGCGCGATCCGCTGTTGCTCAGGGTGACCGTCGCCGTGATCCCGCCGTTCCATGCCATGGTCGGCGCCGACAGCCGCACGGCGGAATAGGCCACCGGCGCATAGGTCAGGCCGTGGCCGAACGGATAGAGGGCGGTGTTCGAGGTCTCGCGGAACTGCGCCTTGAAGCCTTCGCTGCGGGACGCCGCCGGCCGGCCGGTGCTCTTGTGGGCGTAGTGGAAGGGCGACTGGCCCGAGAAATGCGGGAAGCTGACCGGCAGCCGTCCGGTCGGCGCATGGTCGCCGAACAGCACATCGGCCACCGCATGGCCGGTCTCCGAGCCGAGGAACCAGGTGGCCAGAATGGCCCGGGCGTCCTTCACCGCGCCCGACAGCTCCATGGCCCGGCCGTGCCGCAGGATCACCACCACCGGCTTGCCCGTCGCGGCGACCGCCTCGGCCAGGGCCAGTTGAGGCTCCGGTATGCCGATATCGACGCGCGACTGGGCCTCGGCCGACATGTTGGTGCTCTCGCCGATGGCCAGAAGCACCACGTCCGCCTGTGACGCCGCCATCACCGCGGCCTCGATCCCGCCGGCCAGCGGCGCCTCGACATCCGATCCCTTGACCACGCTCAGCGAGCCTGCGCCGCCCATCGCCGCGCGCAGGCCCTGTTCCAGCGATACGGCCAGCTCTTCGTTCTTGAAGATCGACCACGGCCCGAAAAGATCGGCCCGGTCCGCTCCGAACGGACCGATCAGGGCGATGCGCTTGCCGGTCTTCGGCAGCGGCAGCAGGCCCCCGTCGTTCTTCAGCATCACGATCGACTTGCGCCCGGCCTCGCGCGCCAGCGCCAGATGTTCGCGGCTGCCGCTGACCCGACGCTCGGTGCGCACGTCCGAACCGCGATAGGGGTTTTCGAACAGGCCCAGCGCCGCCTTGGTCATCAGCACCCGCCGGACCGCCTCGTCGACGCGCGCCATCGGCACCTCGCCCGCCTGCACCAGATCGGGGATGTATTTGATGTAGAGGCCGCTCTTCATCGACATGTCGACCCCGGCCATCAGGGCGATGCGCGTCGCGTCGCGGTCGTCGGCGGCGTAGCCGTGGGCGACCAGCTCCTGTTCCGAGGTGTAGTCCGAGACCACGAAGCCGGTGAATCCCCACTCGCCGCGCAGGATGTCGGTCAGCAGCCATTTGTTGCCGCTGGTCGGCACGCCGTTCAGATCGTTGAAGGCGCTCATCGTCGACAGGGCCCCCGCGTCGAAGGCGGCCTTGAACCCCGGCAGATAGACCGAGCGCAGCTCCAGTTCGCTCATGTCGGTCGAATTGTAGTCCAGTCCCGCCTGGGCCGCGCCATAGGCGACGAAATGCTTGGGACAGGCCAGCAGCGACGACCAGGCCTTCAGGTCATCACCCTGGAAACCCTTTGTCCGCGCCGCAGCAAACAGATTGCCCAGCAGCACGTCCTCGCCCGCGCCCTCGACCACCCGGCCCCAGCGCTGGTCACGGCCGATATCGACCATCGGGGCGTAGGTCTGGTGCACGCCGGCCGCGCCGCCCTCGACCGCCGCCGCCCGTGCGGTCCGCTCGGCCAGATCGACGTCCCAGCTGGCGGCCTCGCCCAGCGGCACCGGGAAGGTGGTGCGCAATCCGTGCACGATGTCGGCGGCGAACAGCAGGGGGATGCCCAGCCGGCTGTCCTTGACCGCCATCTCCTGCACCAGCCGCGTCGTCGCCGCGCCCACGCCATTGAACAGCGCGCCGATGCGGCCGGCGCGAATCTCGGCGGCGGTCTCTTCCTGGCTGGCGTCCAGCGTATCGCCCGGATTGACGCCTTCGGGCCGCCAGCGGAACGGATCGTTCTGCAGCGTCAGCTGGCCGGCCTTCTCCTCGATCGTCATGCGGGCGATCAGGCCGTCGACCCGCGCCAGATTGGCCTGGACCTGGGCCATTGCGATCCGGGGCGCCAGCATCAGCCCGGCCGTCAGGGCGCCTCCGGCCAGAAGCGCGCGGCGGGTCGGGGCGGGGAGGGGCAGGTGACGCATGTAACCGGTTCCATCTTGCAGACGATGCAGGACTAACCGGCGCGTCGCTCCGCGCCTACCCTTGCGCGATCACAAGGCGTTGCGCTGAGCCGCCGCCGCTACCGGTGACGACGCAGCCATTCGATCACAGCCGTGCGCTCGGCGGCGCTCCCGCCCTGGAAGGGCATATCGGTGCCGGGCGCCACGGCGTCCGGATCCGCCAGGAAGCGCTCCAGCGTTTCCTCGTCCCAAACCAGACCCCGGCGGCCTGCAGCCCGCATCGCATCCGAATAGGCGAAGCTCCCGATCGCTCCGGCGCTCCGTCCGACCACGCCTCGCAGCGAGGGAGCCGGGCTGCGAGGGTCCTCCCTGAGCGAATGGCAGGCCGCGCATCGCTGAAAGGCCCGGGCGTCCGGGTCGGGCGGCGTCTGCTGCGGCCCGGACAGGACAAGAAGCAGAAGTCCGATCACAGGGGCGGCTGGCGGATGACGACCAGGCGATCCGTTCCGGACTCCGCTCCCCAGACCTCGCCAGGCCGACCCAGCATCTGGCGCACATTCGCCCCGGTGCGGTCGCTGGGGAAGCTCTCGAAGGTCTCCGTCACCGGGTCGAAGCGCAGGATGGCGTTGGCCGCGAAATCGGTCAGCCAGACCTTGTCGCCGTCGTCGACATAGACCGAATAGGCCTTCGGAGCCTCGCCCGGCAATTTCCAGGTCCGCCAGCCGCCGTCGCGGGGGTCATGGACGCTGACATTGCCGCTGTTCCATTCACTGACCCAGATCCGGCCCTGGCTGTCCGACCAGACGCGCCGCGCCCCTTGATCCGGGGTCGGCGGCTCGACGATGGTGGCCTCGCCGGTGTCGAGATCGACCCGGGCGATGTGGCTGCCCGCCAGCGAGGCGTACCAGACCTCGCCGGAGGGGGTGGTGGTGATGCCGTACGGACCCCGGCCCCTTGGCGCGGTCCAGACCTTCATATCGTCGGTGGCCGGATCCAGCCGGCCATAGAAACCGGTCTGGCCGGTGAACCAGATGCGACCGCGATGATCGAAGGTGGCCGTATTCATGTTGATCGGGCCGGTCTCTGCGGGCAGCGGCCAGACCCGGACGGCGCGGGTCTCCCGGTCGACCCGAACGATGGCGTTCTGGCCGCCGTCGGTGATCCAGGCGCTTCCATCCGGCCCGACAATGACGCCGTGCGGAGCCGAGCCCTCGCCGAGAGGTACAATGACGGTCTCACCGGTTTCCGGATTGAGGATGCCGTGGGCGCCGCCGCGTTGGACCGTCCACCAGACCTCCTTGCCGTCGGCCGTCACGGCCACGTCATGGGGACGTCCGCCGGGCGGGACGTCGTAATACTGTACCTGCTGGGCCGTGGCCGGGGCCGTGCAGGCGGCGAGGGCGCAGGCGACGAGAGCGATCCGCAAAGGGTTCACGGCTGAATCCTCCTCATTTCGAAGGCGGCATCATAGCGTTGATCGGCGTGAGGTCAGCCCTCGACCTCGGTCTCGGGCCGATCATGGCCGTCAGCGCGCTCGGTGATCCAGCGCCCGGACGCATCGGCGTATTCGATCAGGGCGTCCTCGTCCGGCACCTTCTGCTCGCGCGCGGCCGCGGAGGCGGCGGCCCGGGCCGAGTCGTGATCCGGATAGGTTTCGGAATAGGTGTCGCCAAGCCGATAGGCCCAGCCCCCGTCATGTTCGACGATACGATAGGTGATCTGGACCATCAGGCGTCTCCGGAAAGGGGTTTGGTCGGGCGGTCCCGGGACGAACGCGAGGCCCGCGGGGCAGTTGCAGATCAGCGCAGCCTGAGTGTGGCGCCGACACCGAAATGGTCCGACGCATACTCGCCGTCAACGGGCAGGGCGCCCAGCACCGACGCGCCGACCCGATGGAACCGGGCGGCCTCCGCGAAGATGTGGTCGATGACCCGCGGCGCATGGCCCCGGGCCGGGTTCAGCGTCGTCGCCGCCGCGCCCCGGGGCAGGGCGCTGAGGAAGCGGGGGCCGGTCAGGGCGCTCAGTCCCGCGTCTTCCTGCGCCGCATTGAAATCGCCCATGATGATCAGGGGCGCGCCGTCCCGCGGCAGCCAGGCCATCAGGTCGGCGATCTGTTGCGCCCGCACCGGCGCTTGGTCCGGCTTCCAGGCCAGGTGGGTGTTGACGATATCGACGGCCCGCCCGCCGACGGACACCCGCACGCGGAGGGCGGTGCGGAAGTCGTCCAGCGGCTCCAGCTTCCTCGAATCGTGGGCCAGCACCGGCAGCCGACTGAGAATGGCGTTGCCGTAGCGACGCGGGGCGCCCTCCGGATCGGTCGAGACGAAATAGACCTCGTAGTCGCCCAGCCCCTCGGCGAGGGTCACCGCCTGGTTGGGCAGGCCGACGGCGGCGTCCTCCAGCACCTCCTGCAGCGCGATCACGTCCGGCTCCTGGGACCGGATGGCGTCGATCAGCAGAGGTTGGCGCGCCGCCCAGTTCCCCTGGTTATGCCAGATGTTGAAGCAAACCAGGCTGAGCTCGCGCCCCTCACCGCCGCCCCGCAGGGAGGCGCAGCCGGCCATCGGCGCCGCCAGCGGCGTGGCGCCGAGTCCGGCCAGAAACTTGCGGCGTTCGATCATGGCGGCCTCCCCGGTTCGAGGGATCGTAACCGGTATCTTCGACCTTACGAAAGTTTCACCCGCGCGCCCGCATCCGTACGACCCTCCCGCCGCCTCTTGTCGTCAGAAGGTCGAAGCATCACGCTCCGGTCTGAAAATGAGGGGATACCCAAATGGATATGACGCCCATCCTGATCATGATGATCATCTTCGGTTCGATCACCGCCATCGTCTTCGGCCCCAGCTATCTGAAATCCCGTGAAAAACGCGAAATGCAGGCGACGATCCGCCACGCCATCGACAAGGGCCAGGACCTGCCGCCCGAGCTGATCGACGCGATGACCAGGGACGTGGCCAGCAAGCTGCCCTCCCGGACCCGGGACCTGCGCCGCGGCGTGATCTGGCTGGCCGTCGGCATCGGTTTCGCGGCCTTCAGCTACATCAGCGCCCTGAGCTGGAACGACCATGATGCAAACGAGGCGATGGCCGCCATCCTGGGCCTCTCCGCCATCCCGGCCACCATCGGCCTGGCCTTCATCGTCCTCAGCTTCTTCAACCCGAACAAGGAATAGGACCGGGTCGGACAGGGGGACGCATCATGACCCAGGCCTTGGTCGACCGGCATGACGTCGAGCTCGCCGCCCTCGCGGCGGCGGGCGGGCGGCGGGAGTTCGGAGAGCTGGTGCGCCGCCACAGCTCGGCGGTGCGTGGCCTCCTGCGGCGGATGGGGGCCCAGCCCTCGCTCGCCGACGACATCGCCCAGGACGCCTTCATCCAGGCGTTCCAGCGGTGCGGCGAGTTTCGCGGCGAAGGGACGTTCGCGGCCTGGGTCAAGCGGATCGCGGCGCGCCTCTACATCAAGCGGGTGGCCAGGGAAGCCCGCTATATCGCTGAAGTCGAACAGGAAGATGTCGCGCCCGCGGCCGATCAGGCGGGCCTCATGGATCTCGACGAAGCCCTCAAGACGCTCAGCGAACCCGAACGTCTCTGTGTCTCCCTTTGTCACGGAGCGGGCATGGCGCATCCCGAGATCGCCTCCGCCCTGAATTTGCCACTCGGCACGGTGAAGTCTCATGTCAAACGTGGTCTGGATAAACTCCGCGCGCGGCTCCAGCCGGAACCCGCACAGCCCCTGGGGAGAACGCAGCATGTCGGCTGATGAGTTCGATCCCTTCGTCGAACGCCTGTTCGCCCGGGCGCCGGCCATGCCCGACGCGCCCCTGTTCACCGCCCAGGTGGAGCAGCGGCTGCAAAAGGGATCCCGGGTGCGCTTTCTCGCGCTTGCGCTGGCCGGCCTGGCCGGCGGCGCGGTGGCCGTGCGTGAAACCATGCATATCGACATCGATGTCGGCGCCCGTGAAGGCGTGGTCGCCGGCGACGCCCTGGGACAGGGCCTCCAGTCGGCGTCGCTCAACCTCCAGGGGGCGGTTCAGTCCAGTCTCGAACAGGTGGGTCTCGCCAACCTTGAACTGGGCTCCATGGGCGGCATGCAACTGTTCTGGATCGCGACCGGGGCCCTGATCGTTCTCGCCGCGGCCGGGGTGATGAAGCTGTCGCAGGAAGTCTGACGCGGACCCGAGGGTGACGCGGGGCGGGCGGCCCTCTATCTACGACCCCCAAGTCGGAGGCCGCCCATGTCCAGCCAGAAGCAGGAAACCGTCAAACGCCTGACCGTCCCGGACATCCGGGCGCGCAAGGGCGGCGTGCCGATCGTCATGCTGACCTGCTATGACGCCCCGACGGCGGAGATCATGGATCCGCACTGCGATGTGTTGCTCGTCGGGGACAGCCTCGGCATGGCGGTCCACGGCCTGCCCAGCACCGTCGGCGTGACGCTGGAGATGATGATCCTGCACGGCCAGGCGGTCATGCGCGGCGCCAAGCGCGCCTTGGTCGTCATCGACATGCCGTTCGGCAGCTACGAGGCCGCTCCGGAGACCGCCTACGCCAACGCCGTCCGCGTCCTGAAAGAGACCGGCGCCCAGGCGGTGAAGCTGGAAAGCGGCCCGACCGCTCCCGCGACCATCGACTATCTGGTCAAGCGTGGAATCCCGGTCATGGGCCACGTCGGCCTGTTGCCGCAGTCGATCAATATCGACGGCAGCTTCAGGGCCAAGGGCAGGGAAGACGGCGAACGCGCCCGCATCCTTCAGTCGGCGCGTGACACCGCCGACGCCGGCGCCTTTTCGGTCGTTATCGAGGGCGTGGCGGAAGGCCTGGCGCGCGAGATCACGGAAGCCATCGACAAGCCGACCATCGGCATCGGCGCCTCGGCCGCCTGTGACGGTCAGGTGCTGGTGGTTTCGGACATGCTGGGCCTGTTTGACTGGACCCCGAAATTCGTCCGTCGCTATGCGGATCTGCGCGGCGAGATCGGTCGGGCGGTGGCCGGCTACGCCGATGATGTCAGGGCCCGCCGTTTTCCTGCCGAAGTCGAGACCTACTTCTCGAAAAAGCCGGTTTCCCCCTAACGGCCGCGTTGCGGCGGGGGATGCGAGTCTCTAGGGTCCGGCCGGTTGGATTTTCTGCGACTTTTGGGGCGACTTATCCGTGGTTGATGTCTTCGATCAGGTCGAGGAGGAGCTTCGCTCCGACCGATACAAGCGGCTCGCCCGCACCTGGCTGCCCGTAGTCGGCGGCGTGCTTCTCGTCGCCCTGATCGCGGCCCTGGCCTGGTGGGGCTGGCAGAAGATGGAAACCGGCAAGGCCGACAAGGCTTCGATCGCCTATCAGCGGGGCCTCGAATCGCTTGAGGCGGACAACCCGACCGGCGCGGACGCCGCCTTCAAGCAGGCCGCCGATGAGGGCAACGCCGCCTACAAGACGCTCGCCCTGCAACAGCGCGCCGGCATCGCTGTGCAGCAGAATCGCATTCCCGCCGCCGTCGAGCTGTTCGACGAGGCCGCCAAGGCGTCCAGGGACCCCCTGCTGGCGGACGGGGCCGCCTGGAAGGCCGCCCTGCTGCTGATGGATACCGCCAGCCTTGAGGACATCCAGGCCCGTCTGGAGCCTCTCACCGATGAGGGCCGTCCCTTCCGCGCCTTCGCTCGCGAGGCGCTGGCCATGGCCCAGCTGCAGAACGGCAAGACCGCCGAGGCCCGCTCGACCTTCGTGGTGCTCAAGAACAGCCTCGACACCCCGCCCGAGCTGAGCCAGCGCGCCGGACTGGCGATCGCCTCGATCGATTCCGGAACCGCCGCCAACCTCAAGCTCACGACCGACGCCATGGCCGGGGCGGAAGCGTCGGCCGCCCGCGCCGCCGCCGCGCCGCGACCGCAGGCCGCACCGTCGGCGCCGGCCCGCCCGTGAACCCCGCCATCAGGACGTCCGCCATGAACCGCGTGCTAAAAGTCGCCCTGCTTTGCGGCCTCGCCGTCACCGTCGCCTCCTGCGGCACGGTCCGCAAGGCTCTGCCGTTCGGCCTCGGCGGGGCGGACGAGCCGGTGGCTACGGCGACCGAAGGCCAGCGCATCTCGGTGCTCGAGTTCGAACAGCAGCTCGCGCCCTCGGCCGCCCTGTCCGGTCGCGACTTCTTCCTGCCCGGCCCCCAACCCGCCACGACCTGGTCCCAGCCGGGCGGCAATGCCGAAAACGCCGTCGAGCATGTCGCCGCGGCGTCTGACTTCGCCATCGGCTGGCGGCGTGACATCGGCGCCGGCTCGTCGGCCAGACGACAGGTGATGTCGCCGGTCGTGGCCGACAACGGCCGCGTCTTCGTCATGGATGGCGAAGCCACGGTCACGGCGGTCGACTCCTCCAGCGGTTCGGTCGCCTGGAACGTCAGCGTCAAGCCGGACGAACAGGAGTTCCGGCGCAGCATGTTCAGCCTCGGCCTCGGCGGCAGTTCAACGGGCGGCGGCTTCGGCGGCGGCGTAGCGGTCGGCGGCGGCAAGGTCTTCATCTCATCCGGCTACCGCACCATCACCGCCGTCGATCAGGCCACGGGCGCCGTCCTGTGGACCACGCCCGTCGACGTGCCGGTCCACGGCGCGCCCACGGTTTCGGGCCCGCGGGTCTATGTCGTCGACGTCGAGAACCAGATCTTCGCCCTCGATGTGAACACCGGCCAGCAGGTCTGGGCCTATCGCGGCATCCCCGAGCCGGCGCGGATCATGCGCGCCTCCAGCCCCGCCGTGACCGGCGAGACCGTCATCGCGCCGTTCTCGTCCGGCGAATTGGTCGCCCTTCGCGCCAGCACCGGCCAGTCGGTCTGGCAGCAGGTGCTGTCGCGCACCAGCCGCACCAGCGCCCTGTCCGAGATCCGCGACATCGCCGGCCGCCCGGTGGTCAGCCGCGGCGTGGTCTACGCTGTCGGCCACTCCGGCGTCATGTCGGCCATCGATGTCCGCACCGGCCAGCCGAAGTGGCAGCTGCCCATCGCCGGCGTCAACGCGCCCCTGCCGGCCGGCGACGTGGTCTATGTCGTCTCCAAGGGCGGCGAACTGACCGTGGTCAACCGCGAGACCGGTCAGGTCTACTGGACCCGCGACCTCAATGAGGGCCGCGCCCGGCAGGAAGGCGGTTTCTTCGGCTGGTGGGACCGGACCGTGCGGCCGATCTGGTCGGGACCGCTGCTCGCCTCGAACCGGCTGGTGCTGACCAACTCCTACGGCGAATTGGTCGCCTTCGACCCCAAGACCGGCGAGCAGACCGCATCGCTCAAGCTGGGCGGCCCCGTCTATATCGCGCCGGCCGCCTACAACGGCGCCCTGTATGTGCTCACCGATGGGGGCCAGCTGATCAGCATTCGCTGACCCTTGGCTCCCGTTCTGCGTTAGAAGGCCGACATGGCTCTCAAAGTCGCCATCGTCGGCCGCCCCAATGTGGGCAAGTCGACACTGTTCAACCGCCTTGTCGGCAAGCGCCTCGCGCTGGTCGACGACCGCCCCGGCGTGACCCGAGACCGGCGCTACGCCGACGGCAATATCGGCGACATCGACCTGACGCTGATCGACACCGCCGGCTACGAGGACATCACCGACGAAAGTCTCGAGTCGCGCATGCGCGAACAGACCGAGGCTGCGATCGAGGATGCGGACCTGCTGCTGTTCATGATGGACGCCCGCGAAGGGGTCACGGCGCTGGACGGCATCTTCGCCGACCGCCTGCGTCATCAGCACAAGCCCGTCATCCTGCTGGCCAACAAGTCCGAGAGCCGCGAGAGCGGCGGCGGCATTGGCGAGGCGTACTCGCTCGGCTTCGGTGAACCCGTCGCCATCTCGGCCGAGCACGGCGAGGGCATGGCCGATCTCTACGCCGCCATCGTCGCCGCCAGCGCCGACATCTTCATCGAAGAGGTCGACGAGCCCGACAAGCCGATCCGCATCGCCATCATCGGCCGCCCCAACGCCGGCAAGTCGACCCTGATCAACCGCCTGATCGGCGAGGACCGCATGCTGACCGGCCCCGAGGCCGGCATCACCCGCGACTCCATCTCGGTCGACTGGGAATACGAAGGCCAGAACATCCGCCTGGTCGACACCGCCGGCATGCGCCGCAAGGCCCGGGTGCAGGAGAAGCTGGAGAAGCTGTCGGTCGCCGATACCATCCGCGCCATCACCTTCGCCGAGGTGGTGGTGCTGGTCATGGACAAGGACGACGCCTTCGACACCCAGGACCTGCAGCTGGCCGATCTGGTCGAGCGCGAGGGCCGGGCCCTCGTCTATGTCGCCGCCAAATGGGACCTCGAGGAGAGCCCGCAGGCGCGATTGGCCAAGCTGACCCAGATGGCCGAGGACAAGCTGCCCCAGCTCAAGGGCTCGCCCTTCGTGGCCCTGTCGTCGCACAGCGGCCGCGGCGTCGAGCGGCTGATGCCGGCGGTGCTGCAGGCCCATGCGACCTGGTCGGTCAAGGTCAAGACCAAGGACCTGAACACCTGGCTGGCCCTGGCCACGCAGCGGCATCCGCCGCCCGCCGTCGACGGCAAGCGGATCAAGCCCAAATACATGGCCCAGACCAAGGCCCGCCCGCCGACCTTCGTCCTGATGGCCAGCCGCGCCGAGGCCATGCCGGAGCAGTACAAGCGCTATCTGGTCAACAACCTGCGCGAATCCTTCGACCTGCCGGGCACGCCGATCCGCCTGATCGTCAAGTCGGGCAGCGAGAACCCCTACGCCCCGGGCGGCTCCAAGTCCGGCCCTGAACGCTACAAGGGCGACGCCAAGACCGCCCCGCGCCGCGTGCTCAAGAAGGCCGAAAAGGCCGACCGTCTGTCCAACCTGCCCGGCAAGGCGCTGGAGCAGAAGAAGGCCGGCAAGGGCAAGACCAAGCCGCTCGCCGGCCTCAAGTCGAGCGCCAACAAGAAAGCCGGCTCGTCCGTCGCCGTCCAGAAGGGCGCGCGGGGCGGGGCGAGGCAGGTGTCGCGTTCCGGCCGGGTGCGCACCGGCCAGAAACACGTCCCGAAGAAGTAGCTCAGCGCAGCGCCGCCAGGGCGTGCTCCGCAATCAATGTGTCGGCCAGGCCGTGCGGATTTCGAACCCCGTAGTTGGTGGTCGTGACCACCACCACGGCCTCCAGCTCCGGGACGATGACGACCTTGTTTCCGCCGGTTCCGGCCATGGCGAACGCCTTCAGCGGCCGCCCGCCGACCGTGTAGGTCGGCAGCCAGACCAGATAGCCGTAGTCGCCGCGTCCATCGCCGACGCTGGCATGCGGTGAGGTCATCGCCGTGACGAAGGCTTCGGGCAGGACCTGCGCGCCGTTCCACCGACCGCCGTCCAGCAGAATTTGCCCCAGCTTGAGCAGGTCCCGGCTCTTGAGCCCCAGGCCGCCGCCGCCCTGGGCGAGACCCAGCGGCGAGAATTGCCACTCCTCGCCCTCGATCTCCAGCGGCGCAAACAGCACCTCGCGCGCGAAGTCCGGCAGCGGTTGGTCCGTCGCCGACTGGATTGCGGCGCCCAGACTGGTCACGCCCGCGGTGCAGTAGCTGAAGGCGCGCCCGTACGGCGACGCCTCGGGGCGAGGGGCCCATGCCGGAAACCCGCGCACCGGCAGATCGAAGGCGAAACCGACCCAGTTCTCGATAAGGTACATCCGCTCCTCGTTGCCGCGCGAGAACGAATTGTCGTCGTCGCATTCCAGCAGGGAGCTCATGGTCATCAGATCCTCGACCGTGATCGCGTCCTTGCGCGGGTCGGGGTTGTCGAACGGTCCCCATTGGGCCAGCAGCGGCGCGACCGGCGTCGAGGCCGCCAGCTGCCCCCGGGCGATGGCGGCCCCGGCCAGCATGGCCGTGACGGTCTTGGTCGCCGAGCGGGTGTTGCGCCGGGCCTCCGCGCCGCCGTCGTCGAAATAGGCCTCGTGGATCAACCGGCCGTTCCGGCTGATCAGCACGCTGGTGATTTGCTGGAACGTCCCGGCGCGGACCGCCGTGTCCATGGCCGCCAGCGCTTCCGTGGAGGCGTTCTCGGCCTCCGGCGCGGCGCGGCGCCAGCCGTCCGCCTGACGGGACTGTGCGGGCTGGACGATAAGCAGCAGGGTGGACAGGGCGAGAGTGGCGATGCGCACGGGAAGACCTCGTTTCAAACTGGTCGCTCCAGATGTCCGGTTTCGACGGGCCGGTCTTGAACAGGTGGAACCTGCTCAGCCCACGGCGGCCCGAAAGGCGCCGGGGGTGACGCCGAAGATGCGGACATATTCCCGCGTCATGTGGCTCTGATCGGCATAGCCGGCGCTGGCGGCGACCTCGGCCAGGGACTCCCCGCGCGCCATATGGGCGGCGGCCCGATCGGCCCGGCGGTGGCGGATGGCGGTTCCCGGGGATTGCCCCAGATGGCGACGCCACGCCCGGGCCAGATGCACCGGATGGACGTCGACTCGAGCCGCGATCTCGCGAATCTCCAGGCCTGGCGTCGTTGAAAGATCGGCGACGATTTCGGCCGCGAGCGCCAGCCAGTCGGGTGCATGGCGGCACGGGTCGCTCGCGCCAGCCACCGCGCCGGTCAGGGTCAGGGCCAGATCCTCGACCAGCAGGCCGTCGCCTCCGCCGGCTGACAGGCTCAGGCCGACGAGCCGGCGCATCGCCGTTTCGGCCGGGCCGCGCAGCACGGAGGGGTGCTCCAGCCCGCCCGGCAGGCTGGTCGGCACGCTCACCGACAGGAACAGCCCCCCGGCGACATCGAAACAGTCACGATGCACCACGCCCGGCGGGTTGTAGATGGCGCTGCCGGCCCCGAACACCGTCCGCCCTGTCAGCGGATCCCGGGCAAGGCTGCGATAGCCATCCGCCAGCGGCAGGATGAAATGGGCGGCGTCGTGCGAATGCTCCTCGACGGCCTCGGGCGGCAGGGTCGCCACACGCAGATCCACCTCGAAGCCCCCGGCGCTGATCGACCGGTTCAGGGTCCCCATGAACTGACCGTGCGGGAGGTGACGGCCCATCGGGACGGTCAGACCAGGGCCTGGACCGAGGGCCCCTGGCTCCACGCCTTGAACTTCACCTCCAGGGGCGGTTCCAGATCGCCCCGCGCCAGTTCGACCACCAGCGGACCGATCGCCGAGGGATGCACCACCGTCTCCGGATCCTCCCCCGGGAAGGCCTGGGCCCGCAGTTGGGTGCGCATCCGGCCCGGATCGACGATGGCGACGCGGATCGGCATGGACTCGATCTCGTCGGCCCAGCATTTCATCAGCGCCTCGGCCCCGGCCTTGGTCGCGGCGTATGCGCCCCAGAAGGCCTTGGGCGCCGTGGCCACGCTGGTCGTCACATGGATCACCCGCCCGGCGTCCGACGCCTTCAGCAGCGGCTCCAGCGAGCGGATCAGCCGGTAGACGGCGGTGAAATTGGTCTTCTCGACCTTGGCGAAGCCGCGCGGGTCGGCGTGGCTGACCGGCGTCAGCCCCTCGGCCCCCATGGTCGCCGCCGCCTGCACCCAGATGTCCAGCCGGCCGAAGCGCTCGAAGATGGCCCCGCCCAGCCGGTCGATGGCCCCGCCGTCGATCAGATCGAACGGAATCAGCGTCGCATGTTTGCCCGTCACGGCGAATATGGCGTCGTCCAGCTCTTCGAGCCCGCCCTGGGTGCGGGCCGTGGCGATGACGTGGGCGCCGGCCCTGGCCAACGCCAGGGCGCTCTCGTAGCCGATGCCGCGCGAGGCCCCGACGACGAGGGCGATGCGGTCTTTCAAGTGAAGCTCTGACATGGCGGCCTGATAGCGCGCCGCTGCGTCCGCCGAAAGCGAAACCGGTTCAGAGGCCCGGCGCGGGGCGCCACAGGCTGAAGCTGATTCCTTGATCGTCCTCGGCCACGGCGGTCCGACCGGATTCGCTGTCCGACGGCATGGCGGCCTTCCCGCCCAGCTGGATCACCCGCTCGCACAAGGCGTCGACATCCTCGACGCGGAAATACAGGTGCTCGTTGTTCCGCGCCCGCTCGACCTTGGTGAAACCGAACGGCGGGTTGCTGTCGGCGACATGGGCGTAGGTCGGATGCGAGGAGGCTTCGTCGAAGGTCCAGCCGAACAGGGCGCCGTAAAACGCGCGCGCCTTGTCGATGTCCTGGGTGTCGATCGTGAAGTAGCCGAGCTGGATCATGGATTCCTGCGTTTCACGAAAGGGCGGGCCGGAAGCGGGACCGCTACGGTATCGCGGACCTAAGCGCTCACCAGCAGCGAAAGTTGCCTCGCGGCGACTTCGCGCCCGCCTTCCTCGATCTCGCGATCCAGCAGCCGGGTCGGATATTCGCCGGTGAAATAGTGGTCCGTGAACTGCGGATTGCGGGGGTCGCGCGGTCCGGCCTCCATGGCGTCGTACAGGCCGTCGACGGAGAGGAATCCGAGCGAGTCGACCTCGAGGTGGGCCCGCATCTCCTCCAGGGTGTGGTTGGCGGCGATCAGCTGGTCCCGCTCGGGCATGTCGATGCCGTAAAAGTCCGGCCACAGGATCGGCGGCGAGGCCGAGCGCAGGTGCACTTCCGTCGCCCCCGCCGCCCGTACGGCGCGGACCAGCTTGACCGAGGTCGTGCCGCGCACGATGGAATCGTCGATCAGCACGACCCGCTTGCCCGCCAGCACCGACCGGTTGGGGCTGTGCTTCATGCGCACGCCCTTCTGCCGGGCGCCCTGGCTGGGCTGGATGAAGGTGCGGCCCAGATAGTGGCTGCGGATGAT
>CAZGPS010000030.1:0-18639 GCA_964527675.1 uncultured Brevundimonas sp.
CGATCGAGAAGATCAGGGCGAACAGGCTGACCCGGTTGATGGTGTAGCCCATCAGATTGGAGGCGAAGAGGGTCAGCAGGATGGTCGTCGGGATCACCACTGCCGTCACGCCGGCCTCGCGCCAGCCGATGGCGAAACCGATCAGGATGACGATGGAGATGGTCGCGAGCCCGAGGTGCATGAGCAGCTCATTGGCCTTCTCATTGGCGGTCTCCCCATAGTCGCGGGTGACCACGACCTCGAGCCCGTCGGGGATCAGCGTGCCTTTGAGGGCCTCGACCCGCTGCATGACGCCATGGGAGACGACCACGGCGTTGGCCCCCTGGCGCTTGGCCACGGCGAGACTGACGGCGGGGGTGCGGCTCCAGCCGTCGCCGGCGCGGGCGTAGTGGGCGGCCCTGGCCTGGTCCTCTCGCGGAGCCTGGACCACGGTGGCCACGTCGCGCAGATAGACGGCCTCGCCCGACATCGAACGGACGGTCAGCAGGGAGGCGTCGTCGGGGGTGGACAGCCGCTCGCCCGAGCGCACAGCGACGGCTCGACCCTGGTCGCGGAAGGCGCCGGCGGGGAAGCTGCGGTTGGCCTGGGCGACGGTTTCCAGCACCGAGGACAGGGCCACGCCGCGCGCCGCCATGCGGGCCGGATCGGGCTCGACCCGGATTTCGGACGGGCGACCGCCGACGATGAAGGTCAGGCCGACGTCCTCGACCTTGCCGATCTCGGTGCGCAGGCGGGCGGCCACGTCATAGAGGGTCTGGTCGCTCCAGCGCCCCGCCGCGGCGGGGCTGGGCGTCAGGGTCAGGACCACGGCGGGCACGTCGTTGATGCCGCGGGTGACGATCTGCGGCTCCGACACGCCGACGGGGATGGAGCCATAGTTGGCGCGCACCTTTTCGTGCACGCGGACCGCCGCGTCGTCCGGGTCGGAGCCGACCAGGAAGCGGGCGGTGACCATGACCTGGTCGTCCTGCACCTGGGTGTAGACGTGTTCGACGCCGTCAATGCTGCGCACGATGGCTTCCAGCGGCTTGGCCGCCAATTCGGTGGCGTCCGAGGCGCTCAGCCCCGGGGCCGCGACCATGATGTCGACCATGGGCACGCTGATCTGCGGCTCCTCCTCGCGGGGGATCGACAGCACGGCCATCAGGCCGACGGCGATCGCCGCCAGCAGCATCAGGGGAGTCAGGAGCGAATTAAGCGTGGCTTTCGTGAGCCGTCCGGACAGGCCGAGGTTCATCGGGCCTTCTCCGGAGCCAGGACGACATCGCCGGCGGCGAGGCCCGACAGCACCTCGACCCGGTCCTCGCCGGCGGGGCCGCCCAGCTGGACCGGCGCCTCGCTGACGCGGCCGGCGCGGTCGACCGTGCGCACGAAATCGATGCCGTAGCGAGTGGAGACGACGCGGCGGGGAATGACCAGCGCGCGCCGCTGTCCCACAGGCACCTGGACGGTGACCCGCTGTCCGACGCGATCGCTGTTCAGACCGGCGACCGAGATGTCGGCGGTGGTCTGGCCGGCGGTGGAGGCCGGATAGACCTGGGCGATGGTCCCGGCGCTGACGCCGGGCAGGTCCCCGGACGAGACGACGACGCTCTGGCCGACGCGCAGGTTGCGGCCCTGGGCCTCAGGCAGCTCGAGCCTCAGGACCAGCGGTCCGGCGGTGATGGTGGCGACCGACTGGCCGGCGCTGACCACCGAGCCGGCGGGCACATCGGCGGCGAGCACGCGGCCGGAGGTGGGGGCGAGAATCCGGCCCTGGGCGCCGGTCTCGGCGCTGGCCGAACGCACGGCGCGCGCCGCCCGGACCTGGGCGTCGGCGGCCCGGGAGGCGGCGAGGGACTGGTCGAGGCGGGCCTGGGCGTAGATGCCCTTGTCGAACAGGGTCTGGATGCGCGCCAGGTCGGCGCGGGCGCGCGCGGCCTCGGCCTCGGCCGCCGCGACCTGGGCGCCATAGGCTGCGGTCTCGAGGCCGACCCGGTTGTCGACGACCAGGCCGATGACCTGGCCCTGCCGCACCGTGTCGCCCTCGCGCACGTTCAACTGCGTCAGCGTGCCGGGAATGCGGGCCCGGGCCTCGCCGAGATCGCGCGAGGCGACCACCGCCGAGGCCGGCTTGACCGCATCGATCAGGGCCTCGGCCACGGTCAGGCGTTCGCCGCGCACGGGTGCGGTCGCGGCGACCTCGGGCTCGGCGCCGCCGCAGGCCGACAGGCCGCCCGCCAGAAGGGCGGCGGCGGCGAGGGCGGCGAACAGGGCCGGGGGCGTCTTCATCGGGGCGTCCTTATGTAAGCTTGCGCTAATATTAGATGTAGCTAATATGATTGCAAGCCTGAGCACTGTCCGCCCGGCGCCGATCGCGAACCTTGATACGGATCAAGGCGCGATGGGGCCGGGGAGACGAAAGGTCGGGCATCAAACCTCCCGGGAAGGAGACCGCGTATGGATCGGCCCACCATCGTCATCCTCGGCGCAGGCCTTGGCGGCGCCATAGCCGCCTATGAGATTCGCGACACCCTCGGAGACCGGGCGCGGGTCGTCGTGGTGTCGAAGGGCGACACCTTTCACTTCACCCCCTCCAACCCTTGGGTGGCGGTGAACTGGCGCAAGCGCGAGGCCATCGAGGTCAGCCTGCCGGAAGTGATGAAGCGCAAGGGCGTGGAGTTCATCAACGTCGGCGCCAGCCGCATCCGGCCCGCCGAAAAGGGCATCGACCTGGCTGACGGGCGGGCCCTGCACTACGACTATCTGGTCATCGCCACCGGTCCGGAGCTGGCCTTCGACGAGATTCCGGGCTTCGGCCCCGACGGCCATACGGTCTCGATCTGCCATGTCGACCACGCGGTCGACGCGGCCGACGCCTTCGACCGGTTCGTCGAGAACCCGGGCCCGATCGTCGTCGGCGCCGTCCAGGGCGCGTCGTGCTTCGGCCCCGCCTATGAGTTCGCCATGATCCTCGACACCGAGCTGCGCCGTCGCAAGCTGCGCGACAAGGTGCCGATGACCTTCGTCACGTCCGAGCCCTACATCGGCCACCTCGGCCTCGACGGGGTCGGCGACACCAAGGGCCTGCTGGAAAGCGAGATGCGCCAGCGGCACATCAAATGGATCACCAATGCGAAGGTGAAGAGCGTCGACGCCGGGATGATGCATGTCGAGGAGGTCGGCGAGGACGGGGCGGTCAAGGCGAACCACGACCTGCCCTTCGCCTATTCCATGATGCTGCCCGCCTTCCGCGGGGTCGAGGCGGTGCGCGGGGTCGAGGGCCTGACCAATCCGCGCGGCTTCATCCTCGTCGACAAGCACCAGCGCAACCCGACCTGGCCCGACATCTTCGCCCTCGGCGTCTGCATCGCCATTCCGCCGACCGGGCCGACGCCGGTGCCCGTGGGCGTGCCCAAGACGGGCTTCATGATCGAGAGCATGGTCTCGGCCATCGCCGCCAATCTGAAGCAGATCATCGACGGCCAGGCGCCGAATTTCGAGGCCAGCTGGAACGCCATCTGCCTGGCCGATTTCGGCGACGGCGGCGTGGCCTTCATGGCCCAGCCGCAGATCCCGCCGCGCAACATCAACTGGTCCGCCAGCGGCCGCTGGGTGCACGCGGCCAAGGTCGCCTTCGAGGGCTATTTCCTGCACAAGGTGCGCAAGGGCCAGGCCGAGCCGCTCTATGAGAAGCTGGCCCTCGATCTGATCGGCGCCCACAAGGTGCGCCGCACCCCCCCCCCCACCTCAACCTCTTCCCAGGAGCCGAAGGCATGAGCCTCGACCGCGCCGTCATGTTGTTTGCCGGAGTCATGGTGCTGGCCAGCGTCGCCCTGACCCACTGGGTTCATCCCTCGTGGATGTGGCTTACGGTGTTCGTGGGCCTGAACCTGATGCAGGCCTCGTTCACCCGCTTCTGCCCGGCGGCCATGCTGTTCCGGCGGCTGGGCGTGCGGCCCGGGACCGCGTTCCGCTAGAAGAGGCCGGAAGGACGATGGTGGGTGATGTAGGGTTCGAACCTACGACCCGCTGATTAAGAGAACCCGTTCCCGGGTTTTCCGATTGCCGCCGAACACCGCCGGGCGTGCGATCCAACCAATTGAAGTCATTGACATTTTTCGTGTCGCTGCGCACCGTTTCGCACGTTTTCGCAGGCGCCCGATGCTGACTTCCGCAGAAGAGTTCACCGTTCTAACGCCGTTCTAAAGGCCCCCGAAAGCACCGTTCTAATGGCCAAAAAGTTAGCAACATGCCGGATCTCAGACTGCCCCTCACGGACAAGAATCTGATCGGCCTCCCGTTCGCTCGAACGGGTCAATATCGAGCCCGGGACACGGATCTGGGCGGCTTCTTCGTGCTCATCGGAAGCCAGACCAAGAGCTTCATGATCCAGGCTGATCTGCGCCTGGACGGCGTCCGGCACAGTGTCCGGATGAAGGTCGCGGAAGTCGGAGAATTATCATCCCGGGACGCTCGCGCGAAGGCCAAGGCGCTGCTCGGGCGGATCGCCGACGGCGACGATCCCCGGCCGCCCCGCAAAGCGCCGCCCAGCCTGCCCGAGCCGTCCACGCACATTCCGACCTTGCGGGAAGCCTGGGGGCGTTTTCGGGTGTCCCACCTGGAGCGCAAGGGGCGCAGTGGAGCCACCGTCCGCATCTACAAGGACCATTTAGAACGGTTGTTTGCGGACTGGCTGGACTGGCCACTGTCCAAAATCGGCGATGAACCGCGGCTGCTGGCCGATCGACATGACCAGATCTCGAAAGATAACGGACCGGCCATCGCCAACGGCGCGATGCGCAGCTTCCGGGCCGTCTACAACCATGCGCGCAAGACCTGCCGTGCGCTCCCTGCGGAGAACCCATCGCTCGCGATCGACTGGAACCCGGAGAAGCGAAAGGACACCGCCATGGGGGTGGCGGACCTGCCGGCCTGGTTCGCGCAGCTGGCGCAGATCCCCAATCCGATCCGGCGCGAGTTCCACCTGCTGATGCTGCTGTCCGGTTGCCGGCCCGAGGCGCTCAAGAACGTCCGCGTCGAAGACCTGAACCTGCGCGAGCGGCTGATGCATATCCGCAGCCCGAAGGGCGGGACCGACAAGGCCTTCGACATCCCCCTGTCGCGGGCCATGCTGGAGTGCATCTTCCGCCTCCGTCGCATCGGGCCGGTCATCTATCCGCAGAGCGGACAGGTCTGGCTCTTCCCGAGCGACAGTCCGAGCGGCCACATGGAGGAGCACAAGGAGAAGCGCACCGTCCTCAGCCATTGGGGCAACGATCTGCGCCAGACCTATCGGACCCTGGCGCAGGCGGCGGAGATTTCGGAGGTCGATATGCACCTGCTGATGAACCACGCGCTCCCCGGCGTGAACCCCGGCTACATCACCCGCTCCAAGCTGATGCGGGACCACCTGAGGAGCGCGCAGGAGAAGCTCTCGGTGTTCCTGCTGGGCGGGATCGTCGGGCGGGGGAAGACGGCGCCTCCAGACCTGACCCGTTGGCTGAACAGCACTAGTCGGACCCTGCTGGACGATCTGATGGCGGTGGATCCGGACGTGGCTCGCCTGAAGGCGGGGCCCCGGGCGGCGATGCGAAGACTGGAAGTGCAGGCGGCCCGCGTCGCCGTTCATGCGCTGCCGGGTGTGCTGATCGATGCGCCCAGCCGACGGCCTCGACGACAGGCGGCGGGACACGGCCGGTCGTGACTCGATGCCGTCTTGCCCAATCTCCCCTCGTCGCAGACCAGGCGCTGGCCTCCCAGTTTTCATCGGCTCCAGATCGCAGCACCGAGCGCGGCCAACGCGGTCAATAGGCTGACGAGGTCAGTCACGACCGGTATCCAGTTTCGGGTTTTGCGTTTCATGGGACGGGTCCTTCCTCCAAGGACTCTTGCCCCACAGCGACGTGGCGGGGAGGGGGCGACCATCGCTAACCCCCTCCAATCTTTTGGGCTTAGCGGTGCTAACCCCCCTCGGACGCCGCTGCCCTCGCCTGGGCGACCGCGCCGGGGTGCGGTCGATAGCCACCACGCTCCACTTTCTGGAAGTAGGGGGCGATACCTTTCTCGATGGACCTGATATCGACCAAGCCGCGAAGCGCGGCGACCTTCTCGGCACACTTCCGGCGGTTGATGTCCGGCGTCTCGGCGATGACCAGGAGTGCAATCCGGCGGGTTTCCTCACCGCCCTTGCGAGACTTTCTGGCGTTCCGCCGATTGCTGTCGAGAATCTCCGCATGTCGGGCCGCCAGCGGCAAGACGTGTTCGCGCGCTTCCGCGCGACCCATCAGATAGCCGAACACCGCCGCCGCCTCTTCGACGTGCTCGCCCTCAGCCGCCCAAAGCGCATCGAGCGCTTTGCGATAGAGGGGGTCGATATCCGTTGCGATCTTCGGCCAATCCTTGGGGGAGTCGGCGAGGGTGATGTCCTCGATGTCTTCGATCCCGATCGCCGTGCAAAGGCGTGCATAGAGTGCCCGCCGCGCAAACAGATAGTTGCCGCGAGCGAGAGGCGTCATCACATCGGCAACGCCCCGGAACTCCCAAGCCTGGCCAACAGCCCTCTGCCGTCCCGAGGGGCGCCGCACCACGAGATGGGCCCACCGGCTCTCTTGATGGTGCGGATGATCGAGGCTGCCATGGTCAGCTTTGACCGGCAGGCTCTGGACCCGGTCGATCAGTAAGGTGTCGCCCTCGAGAACCTCCGCCGTATCGCCACGATTGTCTTGGATCCGACGCTCGATGTCGTCGCTCCACGGGAACAGAAGACGCGGAGTGTGGGTCTCAAGATGATGCGGCGACCCGATCAGCGCCGTCGGCTGCCACGCGTTGCGATCCAGGTCGGGATGGCGGAGATCGAAATGGACGCCCTCGATCTCCATGGCTTCGTTGTCGCGACAGGCGTGGGCGAGGAGGTACGCCCGATACAGAGGATCATAGGCCATGGTTCGCTCCAGGCGCTCAGCCGATTAGCGTCTCGATCTCCTTCTCGATCACCAACGCCTGGACCTCGCTGTAAAGATCCACTTCGGAGGCGGGCGCCGAGATCGAGATCGCCAGGGCGTAACGCCCCTTGTCGCTCCGGCGTTGTTGGCCGAGGTGAGACTTCCACCACCCGCCGACCGGATGCACCGCGATCAGATCGTGATGCGCCAGCTCCGACGCCTTGCCGCGCCAGAGATCGCAGTGCAGCGACCCAGCCTGCACCGCTTTGGGGCCCAGCAGCCAGCATGACCGTTCGCCCGGCGCGTCCTCGTCGTCGAGGCCGCCTTCAAGCGCCGCGATCTGGGCCTCGTCTTGAAGCCGGCTCAGTCGGCCCTTGAACTGGAGGTCGGTCTCGCTGCGCTTCTTCATCGCGAAGCGGAGGCCGAACGAGCGATAGGTCTCTGGCCGGGTGGCGGCCTTGCCGCTCAGATTGGGTTCGACGAAATAGGACAGGGTGACCCGCATGATGACGGACTGGTCGCCGAGTGCGGCCAAGGCGGCATGAGGCCAAGGCAGGTCGTAGAAGTGGACCTCGTTGAAGACGGCGCCTTGGTTGTTGGCGCCCGCCGCATAGGGCTGGATCTCGGCTTGGGCGATAAGCGTCAGTTCATTGCGCGCCGAGCGCGTCGCGATGTCGAAGTCCGGCGTGCCGTAGCCGACGCGGCGCAGGAGCTGCTGAATGTCGCCCTTGCTGATCGTCGTGCGCCAACTGGCGCCGCGGCCAATCAACTGGCGGCGGATCGGCTCGGGCCATCGCGCGGCGTGCACCATCAGCGCGCGATAGGTCTCGGGCCAGAGTCCGGGAACCTCCGCCTTTAGCCGACCGAGGAAATGACTACCGACGGCGACCGCGGCGCTCGTGGCCCAGAAGGGCGCGAGGGGCTCGTTGCCGACGTCCCGGCCGGCGGCCAGCAGCGAAAGGGCCGGATGCCAGTCGCACCAGTCCGCAGCGTCGACGGTCATGTTGCCGGCCTCGAACAGAACCTCAGGCTTCATCGGCAAAAGGTCGGTCGGAAGTCCCACGGTGTCCGTGCTGTAGGGACTGACCGTGTTGGCCTCGGCGATCGGCCGGAGACCGGCGGCGCCGGCATCCACGGTCGTCTTCCCTGTGATCCCGCCGACGGTGAGGGCGTTCCAAGCCTGGGCCGGATCCTCGATCCGCGCGCCGGCCTCGATCTCGCCCCGCGAGCCGCCGATCACATTGCCCGCCGCGATGAGAACCAGGCGCTTGGGCGTCTGCGCGGCGGCGACCCCGCGAGGGCGTTCGCCGACCATGGACCCGGCGGCGGCCTGGTCGATTGCGCCGCTCCAGCTGGACGGCCGCGTCGGTGGATTCCGGGCCGTGGAGGAGGCTAGGCAGAACGATCGATCCAGACCTGGCCGGTCGATCTCGATCAGCGAGATGGCGGCTTGGGTCACAGACCCATAGCTGTGGACATCCGTGGGAACTGCGCCCGGTGGCGCCAGCAGTTTGACCGACTCCACGCCGTGGCTGAGCTGTACGACCCGGAGGTCGTTCATAGGGATTTCGAGATCACCAAAAAGCGACAGGCTCGCCAGCCCGGTCCCGTGGCCTGTATCTCCCGCATGATCGTCCGAGCCCCATCGGGCGTCGACGGCCGTGGCGTGAACCAGGCCGGGCGCGATCAGGGGGTGGGCTGCCGATACGCCCGTGTCCAGGATGCAGATCGTCGGCGCATCGTCAGAGGGCGCCAGGGTGCGCGCGGCGAGATCGGCGACGAAATCATGCTGATTGGCCGGCCCCGCCTTGAGCGTCAGGAACGGCTCGATGGTGCCGACCGACCGGCGCACCTCGGCGACCGCGCCCGGGATGCGGTTGAGGAAGGCGCGCAACGCGCCGGCCGCGCCGTGGACGAACGCTACCTCGACGTCGGGGAATTTGAGGGTGTCGGCATGGACGTCAAAGTTGGCGTTGCGCGCTTGGCTCCGAACGCCTTCGACCTTGCCGTCCCGCACCCACAGTTCCCACCAGTCGGAGGCGGGGTCGAGCGGATCGTGGTCGCCGACGAACAGATCGTCGGCGCTCGCCGCTGCGAAATTCTCGATCCGCTCGAACTGATCGAGATAAGGCCGCTCTCGATTGCCCAGGTTTTGCGCGCCGTATGCGCCAATCCGCTGTTCGAGGGCCGGACGCGCCGCATCCGGCACGAAGACGACCGCCACCTCAGATCGGTCGTCGAGGCGTGTCGTCCTCAGGACCACGAGGTCTTGGGCGGGCAGCTCGAAGGTGGCGGGCACCTTGGCCGGGCCCTGCCGGTCGGTCGCGGGCGCGCGCGTCTCGACGGAGACGATAGCGCCCGGCCGCAGGCCTGCTAGGGCGATTCGAGGATCGGGGCCCTGCAGAGGGAGGGCCGGGAGGGCCGCCGCCAGACGATCCAGCAGATGCTGTCCATGGGCGACATAGTCGTCCCGTTGGGGCGTCCTGGTCTGACGTGTGGCCGGATAGGTATAGGGGCCGGTCTCGCGAAACGCGTCGATCGTCAGATGGGCGAGGTCGTGGCGGCTGAAGTCTTCGACGGCCATCGGCTATCCGGCGTTGCTGATTCGATGATCATCGTCGGTTGTATCGATTGCGCAATCTACGAATGGAAGCGCGCGCCGACCGCCCGCCGCTCCTGAAGAACGGTCCGCACCAGATCCAACGAAACCTTGGTCTGGCCGTCAAGGATGGCATCCTTCACGGCCGAGTCAGCAGCCCGCACGACCTCGGCCTGGCTGAGCCCTTCAAGGTCCGGCTCCAGTGCCTTCAGCGCCTTGGCGTCCAGCTTGAACTTTCTGAGGCGGGCCACGAGCAGCGCCTTGGCCTCGACGATCGAAGGCAGGCCGTACTCGACGACCTCGTCGAACCGTCGGGCTAGGGCCCGATCGAGGATTTCGACATGGTTGGTCGCGGCGATGATGATGCTGTCGGTCTGGTTCGGCTCTTCCATGAAGGCCAACACCGAGTTGAGGACGCGGCGCATCTCGCCGACGTCATTGGGATCGCCGCGTCGCGCGCCGATCGCGTCAAACTCGTCGAGCAGATAAACGCCGCGGGTCTGGGCAGCTTGGTCGAAAATCAGCCGAATCTTTGAGGCGGTCTCGCCCATATAGCGGCTGAAGATCGACTCCAGCTTGACCGTGAAGAGCGGCAGGCGCAGCTCGCCGGCCAAGGCGGCGGAGGTCATGGTCTTGCCGGTCCCTGGAGGGCCGATCAGCAGGAGATGGGTCGAAGGCCGCTGGCCATGGTCGCGCAAGGCTGCGCGCTCGCGCTGCTGACGGACGATTCGCTGAAGGCGAGCGTCCATCTCCTGCGACAGCACCATGCTGGCGAGCGTCGTCTTCGGATAGCTGCTGGCGACGATGGACTGCAGTTCACCGCGTGGACGCGCCAGGGGAATAGGGGAGGCGGTTGCGTGCTGCCGAGGACCAGCGCTCCGCATACCCTGGACGGCCTTCTTCAAGGCTTCGGCGTCGGCCGGGCGTCCGGCGCGGGCTTCGGCCGCCGCCGCCGCCAAGGCGATGGACAGGAGACGTTCCTCATCACCGGCCGCATGAGAGTCCAGGAGGTCGAGGATGTGCTGAACAGACATACGACTTCCCTCCCTTCTGCGGACCATACCGACTCGGATTTAACCAAGTCTTCCCGTTCGGCGCGAGCCGGATATCCAGCCCACTTAGCACTTCTTGACGCGTCGTCGCGGCGGAAGTCGGACTACGCAATGGGATCCCTTAGGACTCGGCCAAAGCAGCAACGAGAACAAAATAGCAACATCAGCGACCGAACTCCAGTCTGAAACGGTCCGTCAAGGTTCAGGAGGTGTGACGACTCAATCATCGTCAAGTCCTAAGCGTCTGCGGTCACCCGTGTCCGATTTGGGGGGCTAAACCGATCTCGGCTCATGGCGCGCCCAGACCAAGCGCGGCGCCCTCGCAGCCACACATCCGAGACGGAGCCTGTTCTCGAATTTATCCGTTAGGAATCACTTACGGTAAGTGATGCATGACCATTCATGGATGGATGGAGCGCACTTGCCGACCCCACGCGGCGAACAATCCTTGAACTGGTCGCGGTGCATCCGCGCCACGTGCAGGAGTTGGCGGATCGCCTCCCTGTCAGTCGGCCGGCGGTGTCCCAGCACCTCAAGCTGCTGAAGGAGGCGGGCCTGGTCGTCGACCAGGCGGTCGGCACAAGACGGCTCTACCGCGCCAACCCTGCGGGTCTCGCCGCGTTGCGCGCGCAGCTCGACCGATTCTGGGGTCAGACCCTCATAAATCTCAAACAGCAGGCCGAGGCAGAGGACCAATAGCCATGAGTGCAGATACCGTTGACACATCCGTCCGCACGGAGATCACCCTCGAGGTTCCGCTCGAACGCGCCTTCAGGGTGTTCACCGAGCGCTTCGATCATATCAAGCCGCCCGAGCACAACATGCTGGCCGTCGACATCGCGCAGTCGGTTTTCGAGCCGCAGGTCGGCGGCCGCATCTACGACCGGGGCGTCGACGGTAGCGAGTGTCAGTGGGGCCGGGTGCTGACCTACGACCCGCCGACCCGCCTCGTCTTCTCGTGGGACATCAGCCCGCGCTGGCAGATCGAGACAGATCTGGCGCGCTCAAGCGAGGTGCAGGTTCGTTTCATCGCCGAGGGCGAGCGACGGACAAGAGTAGAGCTGGAGCACCGTCATCTCGACCGGCACGGCGAAGGCTGGCAGGGCCTCGCCGCCGGTGTCCGGGGCGATCAAGGCTGGCCGCTCTACCTGCAACGGCTCGCCGAAGTGTCACGCTAAGGCACCGCACCGCCACTGGGAGGGAACCGAACGTCTCACTCCATCCGGCAGAAGCAATACATGAACTGCTGAGGCGTGCCCCAAGGCGTCTCGTGCAACTCCGTGACGCTGTCCAGGAGACGGAATTTCGGCCCAAACTCGCCGTGAAGGTGTTCGGCGTCGTAGCGGACGACGTCCAGTCCGCTGCACGTCTCCGGACCCTCTGGCCCGAACGTAGCGACAATCACATGGCCGCCGCGCCTGACCGCGTGGGCGACCTGCCGAACATATGCGGCTCTGTCGTCTGCGCTCGTCAGGAAATGGAACACGGCCCGGTCGTGCCAAACATCGTAGCGAGCCGCTTCCAGCTCGACTGCCGTTATGTTGCCGGTGATCCAATGCACGGCGGCGGCGTTCGTGCCCAGCCGGGCCTTCGCCACGTCAATCGCTGCCGGGGAGATGTCGAGCACCGTGACGTCGCTGTAGCCGTGCACGACGAGATCATCGACCAGCGTTGCCTCCCCGCCGCCCACGTCAATGACCGCGCTGCCGGCGTCCGGCGCAGCGTCTGCAATGAGCCGCAGCGAAACCTCCAAGTGGGGCCGATACCAGCTTACGTCGTCCACCGCCTTGGTCTGATAGACGTTTTCCCAATGCGCCTGGGTAGTCATCGTCGCGACTCCTGAACCAAGTTCGAAAGCTAGGGATTTGCCCGTCCGAACGCCACAGGGCGTCGCCGTCGCCGCATTCGGCCTTAGGCCGGAGGGGCGATGACCAGTGCGGCGATCGGGAGCCGGCCCGACATCGGGCGACGCGTCCGAATCTCGGCGTGAACCGATCTCAGCTCGAGCGCGAAGGGTTTGTGCAGGTCGGGCGCGCTCGCGCTCGGCAGAGGCAGGGTCGTCGGAACGAAGTCGATCACCACCGAGTCCGAGCGCCGCGGCGCCAACGGCAGGGCCAGGAACCCACCCGCCTGGACGGGAACCAGCCGCAAGCGCCGTTGGCCCTGCCGGTCGTCCTGGATCAGCGTGAGCACGGCCTGCTCAAAGTCGATCCGGCACGACGCCGTCGCCCGTTCGACACTGCGGTGGATGGTCAGCCGGATCCGGAACTGGTCGAGCGTCGAAACGCCGAACTCCGCCGACGCCGCCGCTGTGAGAATGGAAACGCCCGGTCGCTCGCGGAGCCACCGCGGGATCGACCAGAGCGGTCTCGCCGTCCACGGACCCGGGACGCGCGCCCGAACGCGGTCGAGGGCCTGGCCCGTCAGGCCGGGGGCGGAGTGGAAGGTCAGGGACATCCTCGAGAGCCCAGTGGGCAGGTCATGTGCCGACGCCCCAACTAAGTCAGAGGCCAGCCCGCGACGAAAAGCGTTCATGCGGTAACCAACACGCGAATGGAAGACTGATCGACCGTCGCCAGCGCCGCTCCGCCCCCAACCTGACGAACCTCTCATCCTGCTCATCTCCGCGCCCGTGGCGCGGAGGTGTTTCGCACGTCTAGCCACTTGAAAAAGGACATGGAAGGGCTCCGCCCTCGCGCAGGCCAGGGTGAAGCGGCTCCGCCGCCGGACCGGCCGGTCTCCCCGACCTTCCGCGCCGGCGATCATGATCATCATCATCATGGACATCAGGCTTGTGCAGGCCGGGCGATCCCCCTCCGGCCGGTCCGCCCTGGCCTTTGCTACCCCGGTCTCGCCGACGGGCAGGGTTTCAGGCGCGCAGTCCGCGTGCCTGAAACCCATGCCCAAAGGAGGCAGACATGACTGCTCAATCCACCCGAACCCTCGAACCGGCGGCGGCTGACGCCGCCGCCGCCGTCGCCGCTGCGGAGCCCGCGCACGGCGTGGAGATCGTGGTCCCGCTGAACCGGTTGAAGGCGTCGCCGAGGAACGCCCGCAAGGTGAGGCACAGCGACGCCGGGATCGAGGCGCTGGCGGCGTCGATCCGGGCCAAGGGGGTGTTGCAGCCGCCCGTGGTCGAGATCGAGCGGGACGGGGACGGCGTCCCCACCGGGAGCTACCTCGTCACCATCGGCGAGGGGCGGCGGCAGGCGCTGCGGCTGCTGGCGAAGAGGAAGGCGATCAAGCGGACCCATCCGGTGCGTGTCATCGTGGACGCCGACAACGACGCCCACGAGATCAGCCTGGACGAGAACATCACCCGCGAGGCCATGCATCCCGCCGACCAGTTCGAGGCCTTCCGGCGGCTGGCGGAAGAAAGCGGCTATCGCCCCGAGGAGATCGGCGCCCGGTTCGGGGTGTCGGCCCATGTGGTGCGCCAGCGGCTGCGGCTCGGGTCGGCGGCGCCGGAGTTGATGGCCGCTTATCGGGAGGGCGCCCTGGCGCTCGACCAACTGACCGCCTTCTGCGTCAGCGAGGACCGGGCGCGTCAGCGGCAGGTGCTGGAGCAGATCGGCCCCCACACCCCGGCCTACGCCATCCGCCGCGCCATGACCGAGGCCAAGGTGCGGGTCGATGACCGGCGCGCCCGTTTCGTCGGCGTCGAAGCCTATGAGGCGGCGGGCGGTTCGGTGCTGCGCGACCTGTTCACCGAGGACGGCGGCGGCTGGCTCGAGGACCCGGTGCTGCTCGACCGGCTGGTGACCGACAAGCTGGCCGGGCTGGCCGACGAAGTGCGTGAGCGCGAGGGCTGGACGTGGGCCGAGGCGGTCGTCGACTACCCGGACCTGTCCGGCTTCGGGCGGGTCTATCCGGTCGCGGTCGAGCGGTCGGAGGCCGAGGCCGCCGAAATCGCCGCCCTGTCGGCGGAATACGACCGCCTCGTCTCGGAAACCGACGCGGCGGAGATGTTGCCGCCCGAGGTCGACGCCCGGCTGGAGGAAATCGACGCGGCCTTGCAGGCCTTCGGCCCGGAGTACGCCTATACGCCGGAGGCGCGGGCACGGGCCGGGGTTATGGTCCTGCTCGGCCATGACGGGCTGGCGAGGTTCGAGCGCGGTCTGGTCCGGGCCGAGGACGTCGAGAAGACGCCGCCGCCGTGGGCGACGGAGAACGGCGCGGAGGACGGCGCGTCGGACGCCGGAGCGGACAGAGCGGGAGAGGAGGCCGGGGAGGGGGCCGGACACGCCGACGCCCTTGCGGCGGAGGCCGGGGACCGGCTCGCGCCCCTGTCCGACCGGCTGGTCATGGACCTGACCGCGCACCGCACCATGGGCCTGCGCGACGCGGTGCAGGCCGACCCCGCCGCCGCCCTGTCGGTCGTGGTCCACGCCATGGCACTTGAGGTCTTCTATCCCGGCTACGGCCTGTGGACCCCGCTGCAGCTTCGGCTGACGGTGAGCGGGCTGGAGCGGCTGGCCCCCGATGTGTGGGACGGTCCGGCCGGACGCCGGGTCGGCGACCGGCGCGAGGCTTGGGGCGCGCGCCTGCCCGAGCGGCCCGAGGACCTATGGCCCGTCGTCGCCGCCCTGGCGCCGTCGGAGCAGCTGGACCTGATGGCCTGCTGCGCCGGGCTCGGCCTCCATGCCGTGCGCGACCCGCACGACCGGCGGCCTGGCGTTCTGGCGCAGGCCGAGACGTTGGCCACGGCGGTCGGCCTCGACATGACCGGGACCTGGTCGGCCACGGCGGCCAGCTATTTCTCGCGCGTTCCCAAGGCGCGGGTGCTGGAGGCGTTGACCGAGGCGGTCAGCGCGGAGGAGGCGGCTCGCATCGCGGGGCTGAAAAAGGCCGAAATGGCCGAGACCGCCGAAGGGCTGGTCGAGGGCCGGGGCTGGCTGCCGCCGCTGTTGCGGACGGAGCCGCCCGAGGCGGAGGAGGCGGACGGGGCCGGTGACGCCCGGCGCGACGATTCGCCGGAAGGAGCGAGGGAGACGCCGCCCGTAACGGACGACGGATATTCGTTCGCCGCCGAGTGAGCGGGCGCCTTCAGCAGCCGCGCGTCTTTATCGGTGCGCGGCTGTTCCGCCTGGCCTCTGACGGGCCACGCCCGACCCCGACGCCCGACCCCGACGCCCGACGCCGGGAGCCGGCCCGCCGACAACCGGCGCGGCACCCGGCGCTCGCGCGCCTGCGGCGCGCTCGCGGACCCCCGGGAAACATCCCCTTCAGCTTTGCGAGAGACCATCGCCCGATGCGCGCCCTGATTCCCCTCCTTCTGGTTCTCGCCGCCTGCAGCCCCGCGCCCCCTACTGTCATGGGCCGCGCTTCGGTGATCGACGGCGACACCCTCGAAATCCACGACCGGCGCATCCGTCTGTGGGGTGTGGACGCACCCGAGGGGCGGCAGTCGTGCGACGGCTCCGACGGCGCGGCCTATCGCTGTGGACAGGCGGCGGCGAACCGGCTCGACCGGCATCTGCGGGACCGGGTCGTCGCCTGCTTCGAGGAGGACACGGACCGCTACGGGCGGATGGTCGCGCGCTGCGAGGTCGACGGCGAGGACGTCGGCGCCTGGCTGGTGGGGCAGGGGCTCGCCGTCCGCTACGCCCGCTATGCCGGGGACGCCTACCGGAACGAGGAGGTGGCGGCGAAGGCGGCGGAGGCCGGGGTTTGGGCCGGGCCGTTCACCAACCCGGAAGACTGGCGCCGGGCGCAGAGGGGCGGGGAGCGATGATCCGGCGCGGCCGTGGATCGGCGCTTGCGGCGCGGCGCCCCATCGGGGAGACTCCTCGTCGATGAAGAAGAGCCTCGATCATCTGCCGAGCCTGAAACGCGCCGAACTCCTGCGGGTGGTCGATGTGCTCAAGGCGTCGTTCGCGGAAGCGATGGCGACCAAGCGCGCAGACCGGCTCAGGAACGGCCGCATCCTCAAGATCATCCTCTACGGTTCGTATGCGCGTGGTGACTGGGTCCACGATCCGGTGGGACGGTATTTCTCGGACTTCGACATCCTGATCGTGGTCGACCACGAGGACCTGACCGACAGTGAAATCTGGGACTCGGCCCTGTGGCGGACAACGCCGGGGGTCTCGCGCCTGCGGACGCCCGTCAGCTTCATCGTGCACAGCCTGGACGACGTGAACCAGCAGCTAGCGCGGGGGCGCTCCTTCTTCGCGGACATCCTGCGCGAGGGGATCGTGCTGCACGACACGCCCGGGGCGAGGTTCGTCAAGCCGGCAGAGCTGTCGGCGAAAGTCGCGCTGGCGGAGGCCGAAGACTCTTTCAAAGAGTGGATGGGAAGCGCTCAGGGCTTCTTGAAGGGCGCCACGTTCTATACCCGGGAATCTGAACCCAAGCTCGCGGCCTTCAGCCTGCATCAAGCGACAGAGCACCTTTACCATTGCGTGCTGCTAGTGCTGACGCTCTACAGCCCGAAGTCGCACAACCTCGTGTTCCTCCGACGCCGATGCGAGCCGCTTGACGCGCGACTTCAGGCGGCGTTCCCGCACGAGACGAAGTTTGAACGTCGCTGCTTTGAACTGCTCAGGGCCGCCTATGTGAAGGCCCGATACTCAAAGCACTACAAGATCACCGCCGAGGAACTGGAATGGCTCACCGAACGGGTGACCGTCCTTACGCAACAGGTCAGGGCCATCTGCGACGAGCGGCTCGAGTCGCTGCGGGTTAGAGCTGACGCGGCTTAACCGACCGGCCGGGCAGCCAGGCAACGGCCGCTGGTGGGCGCTCTGCGGCGGTAGGAAAGAGCGCTTTAGGGGTGATGCCGGCGTATGCCACCGCTGCAGAATCGTAGTTGGATATACCCGGCTGTCGGTGCCGAAGAGTCGCGAACCGGCGCGGTCTTTCGCTTTACCAATCTGCGGCGCGCCTTCTTGTAAGCTGAGTGCGCCTGTGCCGGTTGCAGGTGGAAAACTTGGGCGGAGATGAAGGATTGGGGCAGGGTGTGGGGGAACGCCGGATGAATGCGCCATGATCGATATGATGGCGGGGACGCGGCCTTGGATCCCCGCGACAGCGGGCGAGCGACTTCTATTCATGCTCTTGGAGCACCATCAGGAGTGCCGGCACCTGGCCGAGACCCTTCAGGCCGCAAAACTCGGTTTTGGGCGGCGGTTCGCCGACCTGTCGAGCTTCTTCGTCGGAGCATCTGTTCTTCACCTTCAGCAGCGCCTGCTGCGTCTCGCCCACGACGTGCGGGAGCAGGCTCCTTACGACCGGCAGAAGCAAATGACGGACTTGCGCGCGAAAGTCTGTGACGTCATCGAACTCACTCCCATCGTTTATGATGGAAACTTCGGGGAGTTGATCGAACAGATCCTTGTCAGCGCTGAACAGATGCACAGAGGGCCCAGCACGAACCTAAAAAAGCATGTGATCGCGAATGGTCCGCCGGCCTGCTACAGTTGCGGTCGCCTTTTTGGTGCGGTTACGGTCGACGAGCCGAACGGAATGCAACCCACAGCGGACCACGTTTGGCCCCGGGCGCTGGGGGGCGATACGATCGAGGAGAACTTGCTTCCGGCCTGTGGCTCCTGCAACAGCGCCAAGGGCCACATCGCCTTGTGGCAGATGGCTTGGATCCAGCCCATCGTCTTCGCTGATATCGATGAAGAGAACGGTCTGAAGAGCCTTCAAAAGGAAGCGAAGATCGCGTTGCATATCCGGGCGACTATGGGCTACGCCCAGCAAAGCGGGAGCACGCTGCGAGACGCATTCCTCGCCATAGGGCCCCGCGAGCGGCCGATCCGGATCGACGCCAAACAGGGGTACGACTTCTTCAATTTGCGGGTCCATGATGCGATCCGCACGAATGTGGATTGGACGCCCGCCTGATGCCGTTTGAATACGAGGCCTTTGTTTTTCAGCAGCGCGCTGACGGGAACGGGCCCCTCTACGCCCTGTTTCATGCTCCGGCTGGCGACGTTTCCGCCTGGGCGGACGTCGATCGGCTGGGACCTGACAACAGGCTTGGCCCTCAGCGGGAGCCGAAGAAGAGCCGGATCAATAGCATCAAGCGCTTCTTCCATGATGATCCCCTAAACACGAT
>CAZGPS010000031.1:0-18566 GCA_964527675.1 uncultured Brevundimonas sp.
GCCGATACGTTCGCCGGTGGGTACCGGAGCTCCGCGAGGTGCCCGACCGCTGGCTCCACGCCCCCTGGACCGCGCCGCCCGAGGTCTTGCGGAACGCCCGGGTTCGCCTCGGGGCCGACTATCCAGGCCCGATCGTCGATCACGATCTCGCCCGCAAGCGCGCCCTCGACGCCCTCGCCTTCGTCGCCGCCGCCCGGGTCGGCGAAGGGGATTGACGCGGTCACGGCCGCCACCCCACATTTCCGCCCATGACGTCGGTCACCGCCGAGCGCATGGAAACCGCCGCCCGCACCCCGCGCGGGTTCACGCTGCTGTTGCGCCTGCTGGCCGCAAACTGGACCTTCGGCCGGCTCACCGTCCTGCTCCCGAACGGCGAAGTCCATAAACTGGACGGGCCCCGGCCGGGGCCCGCCGCCGTCTTCGACATCAAGGACTATCGCTTCGCCCGCCGCGTCCTGGCGTCTGGCGACATCGGTTTCGCCGAGGGCTATATGGCCGGCGAGTGGGAAAGCCCGCAATTGGCCGCCCTGCTGGAGGCCTTCGCCCACAACCATGACCACATCCAGCGGCTGGTGGACGGCCATCCGATGATGCGGGCCGTCAACTGGCTGTCGCACCGGATGAACCGCAACAGCCGCTCCGGGTCGCGGAAGAACATCCACGCCCATTACGATCTGGGCAACGCCTTCTACGCCGCCTGGCTGGACCCGACGATGACCTATTCCTCGGCGCGGTTCACCCGTCAGGGTCAGGCGCTGGCCGAAGCCCAGCGCGAGAAATATGCCTCTCTGGCCCGGATGATGGCGCTTGGTTCGGGTCAATCGGTGCTCGAGATCGGCTGCGGCTGGGGCGGATTTGCCGAATTCGCCGCCAGGGAGGTCGGAGCCCGGGTCACCGGCATCACCATCTCGCAGGAACAGTACGACTTCGCCCGCCAGCGAATCTTCAACGCCGGCCTGACCGAACAGGTCGACATCCAGCTGATCGACTATCGCGACGTCGAGGGCCGGTTCGACCGCGTCGCCTCGATCGAGATGTTCGAGGCCGTAGGCATGGAGTACTGGCCGACCTATTTCGGCAAGATCCACGATGTGCTGGAGCCGGGCGGCGTGGCCGGCCTGCAGATTATCACCATCGATGACGCCCTGTTCGGCGGCTACAACAAGCGCACCGACTTCATCCAGAAATATATCTTCCCCGGCGGCATGCTGCCGTCGGAGGAAAGTCTGAAGCCCGTCATTGATCGCGCAGGCCTGGACTGGCGCGCCGTCGAGCGCTTCGGCGAGGATTACGCCGAGACGCTGCGGCTGTGGGACGACCGCTTCCAGTCGGCCTGGGAGGACATCCGTCACGTCAGCGGCTTCGACGACCGCTTCCGCCGGCTGTGGCGCTTCTATCTGGCCTATTGCGAAGCCGGTTTTCGCACAGGCCGGACCAATGTGATCCAGCTGCGGCTTTCGCGCACGTGAGCCCGATCTGTTAATCCGGCGACATGCATCCGCTCCCCCCGCTGATCTCCACCGACGAGCTCGCAGCCTGTCTGAACGAGCCTGATCTTCGGCTCGTCGACGCCAGCTGGCATCTGGATGGCCGCGACGCCGGCCCCGATTTCGAAGCCGACCGCCTGCCCGGAGCGGTCTTCTTCGACCTTGAGGCCAGTTCCGACCCCGACAGCAATCTGCCGCACATGCTGCCCACGGCCGAAGCCTTCGCCGCCCGCATGGGCGGTCTGGGCCTGCGTGAGACTGACCGGATCGTCGTCTACGACACGGTCGGCGTCCGTTCCTCGGCCCGCGCCTGGTGGATGTTCAGCGTGATGGGCGCGACCCGCGTCCAGGTGCTGGACGGCGGCCTGCCGAAATGGCGCTCGGAGGGCCGGGTTGTCGCCCGCGGCCGGGCCGAGGCGGCCGTCCCTGCGACCTTCGCCGCCACCCTGAAGGCCGAATTGCTTGCCGATGTGGAGGCGGTCCGGGCCGCGCTCGCGGGGCCGGCGCAAGTGATCGACGCCCGCGCCGCCGACCGCTTCAAGGGCCGCGCACCGGAGCCCCGCCCCGGTCTTCGAACCGGCCATATGCCGGGCGCGCTGAATCTGCCCTTTTCGCATCTGCTGAACGCCGACGGGACAATGAAGCCGGCGGATGAACTCGAAACCGCCTTTCGAGCCGCCGGTGTCGATCCGGACAGGCCTGTGATCACCAGTTGCGGCTCTGGCGTAACCGCCGCCATCCTCAGTCTGGGCCTCGCCGTCCTCGGCCGCCCCTCCCGGGTCTACGACGGCAGCTGGGCCGAATGGGGCGGACGACAGGACACGCCGGTCGTTACTTGACCGGCGGCGCCTTGTAGGCCTCGATGTCGATCTCGTTTTCCCAGCGCCCGACAATGGTCGCCACCGCCAGGTCGCTGATCACATTGGCCACCGTCCGGGTCATGTCCAGGATGCGGTCGAACGGCAGGACGAAGCCAACCAGCAAGGCCGTCTGGGCCGGACTGACCCCGATCACCTGCAACACGGCGGCCAGCATGAACAGCGAGGCCGACGGCACCGGCGCCGTGCCGATCGACACCAGCACCGTGGTCAGGGCGATCAGGGCATAGTCCATCATGTCCAACGATATGCCGAAGGCCTGGGCGGCGAACGACGCCAGCAGGGCGATGTACAGCGCCGTGCCGTCCATGGAGATTGTCACGCCCAGCGGCAGGACGGTCGAGAACACCGGCTTCTTGATGCCGAGGTTCGACTCCGCGACGGCCATGGACACCGGCAGGGTGGCCGAGGAAGAGGAGGTCGAGAAGGCCACCAACCCGGCGTCGGTCACATCGCGGAAGAAGGGCCATGCCGGCAGACGCGCCAGCAGTTTGATCAGGCCTCCGTGAACCACCAGGATCTGCAGTATGCAGCCGGTGATGACGCAGAAGGCCAGCAGGGCCACATTGACGAAGGTCGCCGGGCCGGTCGTGCCCATGACCCAGGCGATCAGGGCGAAGACGCCGAACGGCGCGACCTCCATGACAAAGTTGACCACCTTCAGCATGGCCTCGGCGCCGGCATTGATCGCGTCGGCGGCGGCCTCCCCCTTGGCCCCGGCGACCAGCACCCCGGCCCCGAAGATCAGGGCGAAGAAGATCACGGACAGGACCTGGCCCTCGGCGAGGGCTGCGATCGGATTGGTCGGCACGATCGATTCGAGCAGGCCGGCAAAGGGCTGCGCGGCCTCCACTTCACGCGGCACCGCGTTGGCGAAGTCCACACCCAGTCCTGGCTGTACCAGAGCTCCGAGGACCAGACCGATGACGATCGCGAGCGCGGTCGTCAGCAGGTAGAGGAAAAGGGTCTTCAGGCCCAGCGAGCCCAACCGCCGCGGGTCCTGCAGGCTGACGACGCCTGAGACGATCGTCAGGAACACCAGGGGGATCACGATCATCTGGATCAGGCGCACGAACAGGTCGCCAATCCATTTGATCTGCAGCGCCCCCTCGCCCCAGATCAGGCCAACGATCGCGCCCAGCACGAGAGCGGCGAGGATCCGCTTCCACAGCTTCACGCCGAACCAGTAGCGGTAGATTGGCCCGCGCGGGCGCTCCTCGGCGGCGTTCTGGCTGTCCAGGGTCATTCAGGCCTCCCGTAGCGATACGCGCGGGCTGGTCCCCCCGGGCTCTTGATCCGGCAGGTTATCGACTGACGCCGTGGCTCGCCAGTGGTCAATCCGCACGAAGCTAGCGCACCGGCAGGGCGTAGATCAGACCGCCCGGGCGGGCGTTCCATTGTGCGTTCAGGCCCCGCGTCAGATCGAGCGTGGAATCCGGGCCGATATTCCGGCCAAAGATTTCCCCATAGTTGCCCGTGGCTTCCACAGCCTTCCTGGCCCACTCCTTGGACAGCCCCATGGACGGACCCAGATCTCCTTCCGCGCCGAGAAGGCGCCGGACCTGCGGGTCTCGTGATTCTTCCGAAAGACGCGTGACATTGCTCGCGGTGACTCCCAGTTCCTCGGCCATGATAAGGGCGTTGAGGGTCCAGCGGACGATCGAGGTCCAGGCCTCGTCGCCCCGCTTCACTGCCGGACCGAGGGGCTCCTTGGAGATCACATCGGGCAGGATGGCGTGCTGCTCGGGATTGGACATCAGGGTCCGCGCCGCGGCCAGCGCCGAGATGTCCGCGCTGAAGGCGTCGCAGTCTTCACGGGCGTAGGCGGTGCGGGCGGCCTCCTCATTGGCCGCGACCACGGCGCGGTACTCGATCCCTCGCGCGCGGAAGAAATCGGCCACGTTCAGCTCCGACGTCGTATCGCGCTGCACGCAGACCCGGGCCCCGTTCAATTCCGCCGCACTGGCGAGATCCAGTGAGCGGCGAACCAGAAAGCCCTGGCCGTCGTAGTAGTTGACCCCGGCGAACCGGACGGCCTCTGCGATTTCGCGCGACATGGTCCAGGACGGCGCCCGCCCCAGAACGTCGATCCGGCCGCCGCGCAGGGCGTCGAACCGCTGGCTGGAACTCAGGGGGACGAAGCGAACGGCCCGGGAGTCGCCCAGCACGGCCGCAGCCAGCGCCCGGCAGAAATCGACGTCGAACCCGCGCCATTCGCCCCGGTTGTCCGTATAGGCGAAACCGACCAGACCCTCGTGCACGCCGCAGTTCAGCCGCCCCCGCCGCTTGATGGCCTGCAAGGTCGGGCTGGCGAACTCCGGAGCCTCCGTCGCGGCCACGACGGCCGTCGTTTCCGGATCGACGTCGGAGTCTTCACGGCCGCAGGCCGCCGCCGTGAGGCCGAGAGCCAGAACCGCCGCTGTCGCCAACCACCGTCGAAACACGTCCGTCCGCATCCTGCTCCTCACCCGAGCCATTCCAGACCTTGCGCCCCCGCCCGCTTTAGAGGCCTTTGAGCTCGGAACCGCAACCCTCGAACGGCCATGACCGACCAGCCAGAACGCAGCGCCCGAACCCGTCTGATCGCCTCCGCCACCCGCCGCGGCCTCGGACGACGGCCGGTCAACCCGCCGATCCAACGCGCCTCCACCCTGCTGAATGACGATCCCGCCGCCATGCGGGACGAGGGCGCCGGACCTGTCTACGGCATCGAGGACCTGTCCGCCGCCCACGAACTGCGCGCCGCCCTTGCAGACCTGGAGGGCGCCGCCGACGCCTGGCTGGTCCCGTCCGGCCTCGCCGCCGTCACTGTACCCCTGACCGCCCTGCTCCGCCCTGGCGACGCGGTTCTGGCCACCGACGCCCTCTACGGACCCAGCCGACGATTTCTGAAACGGCATATGGGCGCGCGCGGCGTAGACAGCGCCTTTCATGCCCCCGGCGCGTCGGCAGACGATATCCTCGCGGCCCTGACAGACCGGACCCGCCTGTTGGTGATCGAATCGCCGGCCTCCCTGACCTTCGAAATGGTTGACGTTCCCGCGCTGACCGCGGCCTGCCGCGCACGGGGCGTCTTCACTGTGATGGACAACACCTGGGGGGCCGGCCTCGCCTTTCGTCCGCTTGAGCACGGCGTCGATGTCAGCGTGCAGGCTGTGACCAAATACGTCGGCGGGCATTCCGACCTGCTGATGGGCTCCATCGCCGTGGCCGACCCGACCCTCGCCCGGCCTATCGCGGAAACCCTCGAGGACCTGGGCTGGCGGGTGTCGCCCGACGACGCCTGGCTGGCGCTGCGCGGTCTGCGCACCCTGCCGCTGCGCTACGCCGAACAGGCCCGCTCGGCCCTGACTGTCGCCCGATGGCTGCAGTCGCGGCCCGAGGTCGGCGAAGTGCTCTACCCTGCCCTCCCGGGGGCGCCTGGCCATGACCTCTGGCGCCGCGACTTCACCGGGGCCGCCTCCATCTTCGGCGTCGTCATGCGGGGCGGATCCGAAGGCGCCGCCCACGCCCTGATGTCGGCGCTCGAACTGTTCGGTCTCGGCTATTCCTGGGGCGGGTTCGAGAGCCTGATCACCCATGAGACCGGCCAGCTCGCCTTCCGCCGCGCGCCGCCGGCGCTCGCCGGCGAACTGCTGCGCGTCCATGTCGGCCTTGAGGATCCCGCCGACCTGATCGCCGACCTGGCGCGCGGCCTCGACGCCTGGCGCGCGGCTAGCTGAGCTTCGCCCGCGCCGCCTTGAGTTTCGACTTCAGTGCGGCCCGCGCCGTCGCCTGACGCTTCGCCAGCGCCGCGATCAGCCGCTCCAACGCGTCCCGCTCGGCCTCCGCGGCGCCGGTCTCCCTCGCCTGGGCCTCCTCCAGCTCAGCCAGCTCCGCCTCCACGGCCGCGACCCGCGCCTGCGCCTTGACGTCGGACGCCTTCGGCTTCTTCGGCTTCGGCGCTTTCGTCCGCGCCACCTCGCCGATATCCACCGACAGGCCCCGCTCGATCAATTTCCCGGGCGCCGCCAGCGCCGCCGCCCGGTCCGGCCCGATGTCGATCTCCTTGGCCGCCCCGTCCTTGAACAGGTCGCGCCTTACGCCCCAGGCCTCCAGCGCCTTCGCCCGTGAGGAAGCCGCCACGGTCCATGAGTGGAAGCCGTCGGAATAGCAGAACACCTTCAGCTTGCGCGCCATCGTTCAGTCCAGTTCGATCCACACCGGCGCGTGGTCGCTGGCCCGCTCGCGCCCGCGCACCTCGCGGTCCACCCCGGCGTCGGTCAGCCGTTTCGCCGCCGCCGGGCTCAGCAACAGGTGATCGATGCGCAGGCCGGCGTCCCGCTCCCAGGCCTCGCGAATATACTGCCAGAAGGTCCACGGCGGCGGATCGGCCGGGTAGCGTTCCCGCAGCGCGTCGGTCCACCCCTGGTCCAGCAGTCGCGCGAACGCCGCCCGGCTCTCCGGCTGCAGCAGGGCGTTCTTCTTCCACGAACGACTGTTGTAGATGTCCGCCTCGGTCGGCACGACATTATAGTCGCCCGCCAGCACCACGGGCGCGCCACTGGCCAGCAGGTCCGCCGCATGGGCGTTCAACCGCTCCATCCACGCCAGCTTGTAGTCGAATTTCGGTCCGGGCTGTGGATTGCCGTTCGGCAGGTACAGCGAGGCGATGAGCACGCCGTCGACCGCCGCTTCCAGATAGCGGCTCTGCGCGTCGGCCGGCTCGCCGGGCAGGCTGCGCCGCGTCACCAGCGGCTCCGCATCCCGGGCCAGGACCGCCACGCCGTTCCAGCGGTGCTCGCCCTGCCAGACCGGGTGATAGCCCAATGCGCGGATCGCTTCCGCCGGAAAGCCGGCGTCGGTCGCCTTCAGTTCCTGCAGGCAGACAACATCCGGCCGCGCCGTCTCCAGCCACTCCAGCAGATTGGCCAGCCGGGTGTTGACCCCGTTGATGTTGAAGGTGGCGATCTTCACCCGCCGGGAACGGGCCGCTCCGGCGACGGTTGCAATCCCAACGGTGCCCCGTCAGCGGGCTCGGCCTGTGGGACCAAGGCCCGAATTTTTTGGTCCAAGGCTGTAGCCACTGCCCACACCTCGGCCTGGTCCAGCCTGACGCCTGCTTCCGCGTGCCACTGCGCCTCGACAAATGCATCCTCGATCAAGAATCCGATCGAGCAGTAGCGGTGGCCTTGGGGCGCGATGCTGCAAGCCGCTACTGGCCATCCGCGACTTGTAGTCTGAAGCCGCTGTTCCGGATCCAAGGTGTCGAGACGGCTCAGCGGGTAGGCCTCGCCAGATCCCCGAATGTCACGGTCGATGCGGCCTTCCGGGATATCAATAAGCGGGACGGGCTCCGGAGGCGGCAGATCTGGCCGCTCACGGATCAGATCGTAGCGGTCGACCCTGTGGCGCCGGATGAGTGTCCATACGCCGTAAAGATTCACGATGGGCTTTGCCAGCCCGTCGCAGCCGGGAACCGGTCTCTCGTAGGTCCGATAGTACGCCTCCCTGTTGCACACCCGGATGCGCACGGCCCCATCGTCCTGCCTGGCCTGATAGAAATCGGGCCTTTCGGGCACGTTGAGCGTCAGTTGACCCACTTCAGCCCGAAACGGTGCCGAGTTGCTCCGCGCGGCCGGTCTTCCACAACTGGAGAGCAGCAGCGCCGCGGCCACGAAGCCGGCGGCGGCAAGCCGATAAGCCAGAGGTCGGATATGTGTGCCAACGAACATCCAGGCATTGTCGCTGGCGAAACTGTAACGAACCGTCGTGCGTCAGCATTAATGCCCGATGAGTTCTGGTTGGAATGGCGCGCCCAGCAGGACTCGAACCTGCAACATCCCGCTTAGAAGGCGGGTGCTCTATCCGGTTGAGCTATGGGCGCCCGATCAGGGCAGTAGCGCGGAGCGGCGCATACGCAAACCCCGCGGCTCAGGCAGCGAGCGCCCGCGGCGCGAGCGTTAGCCGCACCAGGACGTCAATGCGTCCACGGCACCTTGCGGCTGGTGGCGAAATTGTCGGCATAGGCCTTGAGGATCACCGGGGCCTCCTGGGGCTCGTGCAGGCGGAACGCAATGCCATGACGTTCGGCGTAGGCGACCGCCTCCTCCTGCGAGTCGAAATCCAGTCGCACCTGGCCGTTCATGTCCGCCGAACTGGTCCAGCCCATCAGCGGATCGATGGTCCGCGCCGAGGCCGGCTCGAATTCCAGCCGCCAGTGTCTGGTGTTGGCCTTGCCTGACTGCATGGCGTTCTTGGCGGGGCGATAGATGCGGGCGAGCATGAGAACCTCGATACCAACCTGCGGCACAGGTCGCGCATGGCGCGATCGCCGCTGCGAATTATGGTCGGGGCGAGAGGATTCGAACCTCCGACCCTCTGCTCCCAAAGCAGATGCGCTACCAGGCTGCGCTACACCCCGAACCAGAGGCGCGGTCTTTGCCACGCGCCGCCCCCGGCCGCAACGCGCAACCGGCCTATTCGGCGAAGAAGGGATGGCGGACCCTGTCACCCGGCTTGGCGCCGATTTCATCGGCCCGTCCGGCGCGAACCTCCAGCACGCCGCTGGCCGGGCCGTTCGACGGAATGAGGGCGTCGGAATTGGGCGTGGTGTTCCTGGCGATGGAGACGATGCGCCCGTACGGGTCGATATAGATGATGTCCAGCGGGCTGGGCGTGTTGTGCATCCAGAAGCCGCGCTCGGCCACATCCGGGAACTGGAACAGCATGCCGCGGTCGTCGGCCAGGGGCTCACGATGCATCAGGCCGCGCTGACGTTCCATCTCGTCGTCGGCGATCTCGACCATGAAGTCGTGCTCGCCCGTCGAGGTGACCACCGTCAATGGCTCCAGCGGCTCGCCGTTGGGGCCCTGGGCCTTGCCCGCGCCGGCGCATCCCGCCAGCAGAACCAGACCGGCGAGGCCGGCGAGAAAGCCACGACGAACCAACATCATCCCATCCTCAGAAGCATTCCGCGCCGTTTGCGCTTGTCCGCGCACGCGCCGAGGCCAGCATAGCGTCGGAACGGGCCGCTGGGGAGACAGATCAACCCGCTGGACGGATTTCGGCGACCACCAGACCCTTGGGCCCTTCGGCGAAGCGCACGGCGACAGCCTCTCCGGGCAACAGATCCTCCAGACCGCAACGCCGCAGGGTCTCGACATGGACGAAGATATCGCCGGTCTGGCCGTCGCGGACGACAAAACCATAGCCCTTGGTCCGGTTGAACCATTTGACCACCGCCGTCTCCATGACTCCGCCAGAGTCTTCGGCCGGGGCATGGAAGCGACTGTCGCGTCGGACCGCATCATGGATCCCGCGCCGTGGCGCGCCAGGGGCGTCGGGGTCGCCCTCGCCCAGATCATGCACCTCGATCACCTGCCAGCCCTTGGGCCGGCGGGCGCAGTCGCAGGTGATGGGGGCGCCTTCGGCGGCCACGTCCCGGCCGCTGTCACGCAAGCTGGAGATGTGCAGCAGCACATCCTTCATATCGGTCAGGCTCGGCTCGTCGGGTACGATGAAGCCGTATCCCTTGCCGGGATCGAACCATTTCACCCGGCCGGCGATACGCACCGTCTCGATCGTCTCAACGCCCTCGTAGTCGGACACAGCCTTCCCCCTGCCCGCGCGCATTGCGGGCCGCCTTGTTTAACACGGTTCTGTGAACCGCGGAAAAGGCAAAAACGCGGGTTTCAGCCAAAGGCCGGACATTTTCTTCAACCGACGCCTGAATCACGCCCGGCGATCGTCCGTCATGGCCCGGTTTTCGCGCGCCTGCGGACCGATTTCGCCGGTGACAGCACATTGGACCAACCGGCCCGGAGGGGGCGTGAGGCCGAGCTGGGACGAATGTGGGGAAATCCCCGCGCTGGCAGTCCCTAGGGGAATCGAACCCCTCTTTTCAGGTTGAAAACCTGACGTCCTAACCGATAGACGAAGGGACCGCGGCGCGGGGAAGCGGCGATATAGCCGCCGATTCCGCGGGGTGCAAGCGGCGATGCCGCAGAAAATGCCCGCGATGAACGACGCCTACGCCATGCGTGGATCGGCGACGTCCTCGATCTCGAACTGCACGCCCCGCCGGCCGTTCCAGTCGTCGGCCTTCAGCCGGCCGACGACACTCAGACCGCCCTGCCCGGTCAGCAGCGCCTTGCCCGACGGCAGGTCGGCGCAGCGCCAGGCGATGGCCTTGACCGAGGCTCCGTCCGCCCCGACCAGACGGCAGCGCACATGGCCGCCGTTCATGGCCACGGGTTCGCGCACGCTGACATGCTCCAGGGCGAACAGAGGTTCCGGATTGGCCGGCCCGAACGGCGCCAGTTGCTCGAACTGCTCGAACAGCGCCCGCGACGCCGCCCCCGGCTCGATCAGCGCGTCGATCTCGACCAGATCCAGCGCATCCGCCGCCGCCTGCTCGCCGGCCATCCGCGCGTTGAGGAAGTCACGCAGGTGTCCGATCGCATCTGCCTTGACCGTCAGTCCCGCCGCCATGGCGTGTCCGCCCCCGGCCAGCAGTACGCCGCTCTCCCACGCCGCCTGCACGGCCCGGCCCAGGTTCATGCCCGGCTGGGACCGGCCCGAGCCCTTGCCGACGCCGTTCACCGCATCCACGCCGATCACCACCACCGGCTTGCGCCAGCGCTCGCGCAGCCGGCCGGCGACGATGCCGACCACGCCCGGATGCCAGTCGCCGCCTTCAATCACCACCACCGCCGATCCGTCGGCATGGGCGCCGGTGGCTTCGACCATGCGCGTGGCCTGCTCCGTCACCTGCCGCTCGACCTCGCGCCGGGCGATGTTCAGGGCGTCCAGCTCCTGCGCCAGCGCCGCCGCCTCTTCGGGATCGTCCGTCGACAGCAGACGCGCCCCGAGGTCCGACTTGCCGATCCGTCCGCCCGCATTGATCCGCGGCCCGAGGATGAAGCCCGCGTGGTTCGACTTGGCCGGCCCCGGCTCGACCCCCGCCGCCGCCAGCAGCGCCCGTAAGCCCGGATTGCTCCACTCCGACATCCGCCGCAGACCCAGGCTGGTCAGCGCCCGGTTGAAGCCCGTCAGGCCGGTGACGTCGCAGATCGCCCCCATGGCCGCCAGATCCAGCCACTGGCGGATGTCCGGCTCCTTCACGTCGGCGAACATGCCGCGACGCCGGGCCTCGCGGTTCAGCGCCGCCAGCAGCACGAACACCACCCCCGCGGCCGCCAGATTGCCCTGCCCCGAGTTGCAACCCGGGCGGTTGGGATTGACCACCGCGGCGCAGACCGGCGGATGCTCGCGCATCATATGGTGATCGATGACCACGACCTTGAGCCCGATCGCCGCCGCGTGGGCCACCGCCTCATTGGCCGCCGCGCCGCAGTCCACGGTGATAACCAGCTCGGCGCCCGACGCCTTCAGCGTGTCGAACGCGCGGGCGCTGGGGCCATAGCCCTCGGTCATCCGGTCCGGCACATAGATCGGCAGCTCGGCCCCGACGGCCCGGAACCAGCGCACCAGCAAGGCCGCGCTCGACGCCCCGTCGACGTCATAGTCGGCGAAGACATGGATCGAGGCCTTCGCCTGCAGGGCGTCCAGGATCGCCTCCGCCGCCGCGTCCATGTCCATGAAGCTGGACGGATCGGGGAACAGCGCCTTCAGAGTCGGCGTCAGGAAGTCCGCGCCCTGGTCGGCCCTTACCCCGCGCGCCGCCAGCGCCCGCGCCAGCGGCTCCTCCAGGTTCAACGCCTGCATATGGGCCCGGATCAACCCGGCCTCGGCCGGCCTTTGCCGCCAGGCGCGGCCGGACAGGGAGCGGGACACGCCCAGAAAGGTCGGCGCGCCGCCCCCGTCGGCCATCAAAGCGGCCGGATTGTGCGGATGCGCTGGACCGTCCGGGTCGAGGAATCCATCACCAGCGTATGGGTCGAGACGAAGCCGTCGGCGACCTTGACCCCGTCCAGCATGGCCCCCTTGGTCACGCCGGTGGCGGCGAAGATGGCGTCCTTCGACACCAGTTCGTGCAGGTCGTATTTGCGGTCGAAATCGGTCACGCCCGTCTTGCGCGCCCGCTCCCGTTCGTCATCGTTGCGGAAGATCAGCCGGCCCTGGAAATGGCCGCCGACGCATTTCAGGGCGCTGGCCGCCAGCACCCCTTCCGGCGCCCCGCCCGAGCCCAGATACAGATCGATGCCGGTCTCGGGCTCGGCCGTATGGATCACGCCGGCCACGTCCCCGTCGGTGATCAGCAGCACCCGCGCCCCGACCTCGCGCAGGGCGGCGATCAGTTCGGCATGGCGCGGCCGGTCCATGACGCAGACGGTGATGTCTTCCGGCTTCACCCCCTTGGCCGAGGCCAGCGAGCGGACATTGTCCTGCGGCGTCATGTCCAGATCGACCGTGCCCGGCGCGAAGCCGGGGCCAATGGCGATCTTGTCCATATAGGTGTCGGGCGCGTGCAGCATGCCGCCGCCCGGCGACATCGACAGCACGGTCAGGGCGTTGGCCATGGCCTTGGCGGTCAGGGTGGTCCCTTCCAGCGGGTCCAGGGCGATGTCGATGGCCGGGCCTTTGCCGGTGCCGACCTTCTCGCCGATGTACAGCATCGGCGCCTCGTCGCGCTCGCCCTCGCCGATGACGATCTTGCCGTCGATATCGAGGGCGTTCAGCGCCGTGCGCATGGCGTCGACGGCCAGCTGGTCGGCCTGTTTCTCGTCGCCGCGTCCGATCTGGGCGTAGCTGGCGATGGCGGCCAGTTCGGTGACCCGCGCCGCGTCAGCGGCCAGCGTCGAGGCGTAGGGGGCCGTTGCGGCCATGGGCGTTCTCCTGGAGACGAGTGTCCCGGGATTCTGTCGTCCCGGCGACCGATTGTATGACTTAACGGCGCGGGACCGGCGGGGGAGCGCGGCCTCGATCCCGGGTTTGGCGGGCGAATTCCTCGATCTCGGCGGCGGTTTCCTGGGTCACGGGGGCGACCGTGACGCTGGCCACCCTGGCCTTGACCGCCTCGGCGAAGGCGACGGCGTCTCCGCGCGTCAACCATTCGATCCGCGCCGCGGCCTCCGCCAGTTCGCCGCCCGACGCCGTCAGCGTGGCCACCCGTCCGGCGATTTGCGCCGGCTCCGGCGGGGCCTCGACGGACTTCGGGAAGTCGGCCCAGCGCGGATAGTCGCGATTCGCATCGACCAGCGCCTGCACCCGGGGCGCCAGCGGCGACGAGGGGTCCGTTTCCGGATTAAACGCCCCGATACAGGCCGTCAGACCGGCCGAGGCGGCGGTCGCGGCGAGGACCGCTGCAATTTTCCGGATTGGCGCGTTCATGTCAGGGGCGGTCATATGCCATGATCGCCACCGGCGGAAGGGCGACGGCAGCCCTTGCGACCGATCCTGACGTCCTCCCGGAGCCTTCCCGCATGGCCAAGCGTCCGACCGTCCCGTCCCCCGCCCCGGAACCCGAGGCTGCGCGGAAGCCGCGGAAATCCGGCCGTCCGACCTCGGCCAAGCCGCCTCGCCCCCGCGCGGCCAAGCTGACGGCCGCGCCCGCAGAGCCCACGCCACCCGCCGCGCCCGAGGCGCCGGCCTCGCCCGAAGCCGCCTTCGTCTCTCCCGGCACCGATCAGCGCCAGATGCTCGAGACCCTGTCGCTGAACCTCGCCAGGGCCGCCATGACCGCCCAGGCCGCCATCGCCGAGGCCGCCCTGTCGCAGGCCGACCGGCCCGCCGCCCTGTCGCCCGATCCGTTCAATGTCGGTCCGGCCATGACCCAGGTGATGACCGGCCTCGCCTCGCGTCCGGACAAGCTGTTCGCCGCCCAGGCCGACCTGTTCAACCGCTACATGGACCTGTGGGCCTCGACCACACGTCGCGCCGCGGGCGAGGATGTCCCCGCCGCGCCTTCGAAGGACAAGCGATTCAAGGACCCGGCCTGGTCCGAGAACCCGATGTTCGACGTCATGCGCCAGTCCTATCTGGTCACCGCCGACTGGATGAACGGCCTCGTCTCGAGCGTCGAGGACGTCGACCCCCTGACCAAACGCCGGGCCGAGTTCTTCACAAAGCTCCTGACCGACGCCTTCTCCCCCTCCAACTTCCTCGCCTCCAACCCCGCCGCCCTTAAGGCCCTGGCCGAGTCCAACGGCGAATCGCTGGTGAAGGGGATGCAGAATTTCGCCGCCGACATGGAGCGTGGAGCCGGCAAGCTGAAGATCAGCCAGGCCGACTACGGCAAGTTCGTCGTCGGCGAGAACGTCGCCACCGCCCCGGGCCAGGTCGTCTGGCGCGACGAGCTGTTCGAACTGATCCAGTTCGACCCCGCCACGGACAAACAGCGCGCCATCCCGCTGCTGATCTTCCCGCCGTGGATCAACAAATTCTACATCCTGGATCTGCAGCCCGAGAACTCGATGATCCGCTGGCTCTCGGCCCAGGGCTTCACCGTCTTCGTCTGCTCCTGGGTCAATCCCGACGTCGACAAGGCCGGCTACGGCTTCGACGATTATCTGCAAAAGGGCGTCTACCGCTGCATCGAGAAGGCGCTGGAGCAGTCGGGGTCTGACCACATCAACACCGTCGGCTACTGCATCGGCGGGACATTGATGGGCGCCGCCCTCGCCCATATGGCGGCGAACGGCGACACGCGCGTCACCGCCAACACCTTCTTCGCCGCCCAGCATGATTTCGCCGAGGCCGGCGACCTGCTGCTGTTCACCGACGAGCACTGGCTCAACGAGATCGAGCAGCAGATGGACGCCGCCGGCGGCGTCCTGCCCGGCGCGGCCATGGCCGAGACCTTCAACGCCCTGCGCGCCAACGACCTGATCTGGTCCTTCTTCGTCAGCAACTATCTAATGGGCAAGGACCCGCCCGCCTTCGACCTGCTGTTCTGGAACGCCGACCAGACCCGCATGCCCAAGGCCCTGCACATGGACTATCTGCGCTCCATGTACGGTCGCAATGCCCTGGCGAAGGGCGAGTTCGAGATCGGCGGGGTCCGCGTCGATCTGTCGAAAGTGACCATCCCGCTCTATTTCCAGGCCAGCCGCGAGGATCACATCGCGCCGATGAATTCGGTCTACCGCTCCGCCCGCGCCTTCTCGAACGCCGACGTCACCCTGACCCTCGCCGGCTCGGGCCATATCGCCGGTGTGGTCAATCCGCCGTCGGCGAAGAAGTACCAGCACTGGACCAACCCCGCCCTCCCGGCCACGCTCGGTGAGTGGCAGGCGCAGGCCGAGGAACACCCCGGCAGCTGGTGGGAGCACTGGGCCGCCTGGCTGCACGAAAAATCGGGCGACTGGGTCCCCGCCCGCGATCCAAAGAAGGGCCCCCTCCCCCCCCTGGAACCGGCCCCCGGCTCCTATGTGAAAGTGAAGTCTTGAGGCGTTTCGAACCCAACCTGCTGCTGGCCGTCACCACCGGCTTCGCCCTGGCCCTCGTCATCCTGACCGTCAGCGTTTACGGCGCCGGCGAGCCGCTGCGGAACGTCCTGCTGGCGGTGATCTGCGCCGGCGGCTTCGTGCTGCTGAACCCGCTGATGCTGCGGATGATGAAGATCCCGCCGCGCCCGCCGCTGATCCATCCCGACAGCCGCGCCACGGCCGCCTGGGCCAGCCTCTTCCCCATGCTGGTCAGCGCCTCCGCCGCCATTCCGGTCTTCTGGCCCGGCCCCGACTACGGCCTGCTGGTCATCATCGCCGCCGTCTGGTTCGGCGCCACCGCCGAGTCCGCCCTCAGGGCCGCCCGCCGTCAGGCTGGCTGAAACTTCAGCGCCACGCCGTTATTGCAATAGCGTTTTCCGGTCGGCCGCGGCCCGTCCATGAACAGATGCCCCTGATGCCCGAGGCATCGGGCGCAGTGATATTCCGTGCGCGGAATGCCGATGCCGAAATCGGTCTTGGCGCCGATATTGGCTGCGATGACTTCATAGAAGCTGGGCCAGCCGGTGCCGCTGTCGAACTTCCACTGTGAGCGGAACAGCGGCAGGTCGCAGCCCCGGCAGACGAAGGTCCCGGCCCGATGCTCGTCGTTCAGGGGGCTGGTGTAGGGCCGCTCGGTCGCCTCGCGCCGCAGCACGTCATAGCTGGCCCGCGGCAGCCGCTCACGCCACTGAGCGTCGGTCAGGCGCCGGAACGGCGAGTTCGCATACTGCCGCTCGGACGCGTCCGCGGAGCCAGGTGAGCAGCCGCTCACGGCGACCGCGCCGGCGGTCAGCATCAGATGTCGGCGGGACAGGGCGTGGGTCATAGCCCTTGATACGTCGGGAATGCCCCGGCGGTTTCAAGTGCCTCGGATCAGCTCAGCCCCAACCCCTCGTCCAGCCCCAGCATCAGGTTGAGGTTCTGCACCGCCGCCCCCGACGCCCCCTTGCCGAGATTGTCCAGCAGGGCGATCAACCGGACCTGCGCCCCGCCGCGATCCCCGAACACATGCAGCCGCATCCGGTTGGTCCCGTTCAGCCCCTCCGGATCGATCCCCGTCAGGGCCTCGGTCTCCTCCAGCTCCGCCACCTCGACGAAGCGGCAGCCCGCATAGGCCTCGGCCAGCGCGCCGTGCACCACCTCGACCGACGGCGAGCCCGGCAGGGCCGCCAGTTGCAGCGGAACCTCGACCAGCATCCCCTGCCGGTAGGCCCCCACCGCCGGCGCGAACAGCACCGGCCGCTCCAGCCCGGTATGCAGGGTCATCTCCGGCACATGTTTGTGCTTCAGCGACAGGCCATAGGCGCGATACGCGTCGCGCTTCGTCACCCCCGGACTTGATCCGGGGGCGCCTTCGAACTCGGCGATCATCGCCTTGCCGCCGCCCGAATAGCCCGAGACTGCGTTGACCGTGACGGGCCAGCCCGCCGGAATGATCCCGGCGCTGACCAGCGGCCGGACGAGGCCGATGAAGCCGGTCGGATAACAGCCCGGATTCGACACCCGCGTCGCCCCCGCGATCTTCTCCGCCTGCCCCGCCGCCATCTCGGCGAAGCCATAGGTCCAGGCCGGATCGACCCGCCAGGCCGTCGAGGCGTCGATCACCCGCACCGCCGGATTGTCGATCAGCGCCACCGCCTCCTTCGCCGCCTCGTCCGGCAGGCAAAGGATCACCGCGTCGGCCCCGTTCAGCGCCTCGCGCCGCGCCGCCACGTCGCGCCGCCGGTCGCCCAGCAGGATCAGCTCCAGATCCCCGCGCGCCTCCAGCCGCTCGCGGATCTCCAGCCCCGTAGTCCCGGCCTCGCCGTCGATGAAGATGGTGTGGGTCATCGGACGCTCTCCTGGAGCGCGGGTCTTCAGACCCGCATCCTGCGGACCTGAAGGTCCGCGCTCCGTCAAAAAGAAAAAGGGCGCTCCGGTTTCCCGAAGCGCCCCATTCCAAACCGTATCGTGAAACGGCCTAGCGCTTCGAGAACTGGAAGGACTTGCGGGCCTTGGCGCGGCCGTACTTCTTGCGTTCGACGACGCGGCTGTCGCGGGTCAGGAAGCCGTGCGGCTTCAGGACCGGGCGCAGCGCCGGCTCATAGTGGGTCAGGGCGTGCGACAGGCCGTGGCGGATGGCGCCGGCCTGGCCCGACAGGCCCGAGCCCTGCACGGTGCAGTCGACGTCGAACTGGGTCAGGCGGTCGGTCACTTCCAGCGGCTGGGCGATCATCATGCGCAGGATTTCGCGGGCGAAATACTGCAGCTGATCCTTGCCGTTGATGGTGATCTTGCCCGAGCCGGGCTTGATCCACACGCGGGCGATCGCGTTCTTGCGCTTGCCGGTCGAGTAGGCGCGGCCCTGGGCGTCCAGCTTCTGGACATAGACCGGGGCGTCCTCGGCGGCCGAGGCGGTGCCCATGCCACGCAGGGCGTCGAAGCCGGTGGCGGCGGGGGCGGTGTTGGCGGCGTCGTTCTCGACGGCGGGCGTTTCAGCGGTCACGTCGGTCATGCTCAGGCGCTCCGGGTGTTCTTGGAGTTGGCCGACTTGAAGTCGATCGTTTCCGGCTGTTGGGCTTCGTGAGTGTGGGCGGGGCCCGAGAACAGGCGCAGGTGCGTCATCTGCAAGCGGGCCAGCGGGCTCTCCTTGGGCAGCATGCGCTCGACGGCCTTCTCGAGCACGCGCTCGGGGAAGCGGCCGTTCAGCACCTTCTCGGGGCTGGTCGACTTGACGCCGCCCGGGTGGCCAGTGTGGCGATAGTAGATCTTGTCGGTCAGCTTCTTGCCGGTGAAGACCACCTTGTCGACGTTGGTGACGACGACATAGTCGCCGCAATCGACGTGCGGGG
>CAZGPS010000032.1:0-18442 GCA_964527675.1 uncultured Brevundimonas sp.
GGCGGATTCCTTCTCCCCTCCGGGGGAGAAGGTGGCTCGCGGAGCGAGACGGATGAGGGGATGTTCGAGGCAGGTTGGCTGACGGCCGGCCCGGAGCCGTCTTACCCCTCATTCGCCCCTCCGGGGCGCCTTCTCCCCCAGGGGGAGAAGGAAAAGCACCGCGCTACTGCGCCGTGGTCTGCAGGCAGTCGCCGGCGATGTAGAGGCCGTTGAGGTAGTGCCAGCGGTTCTGCAGGGCCTGGGCCTCGGCGGCGCGGCGCTGGCGTTCGGGCTCGGTCAGGGCGTCGGCGCCGGCCATCACAAGGCCCGCCCCGGGAATCAGCATGGCGGCGCCGGCCTTGGCCACGTCCACGGCCGCGCCGAGGCGGCCGGGCGCCGTCCCGCCCATGCGTTCGCTGAGCCCGGCCGCCTCATCCGCGATCTGCATGCAGCTGAGGTTGGCGTCGCCGGTGCGGACCACGGTCCCGGAGCCCGCGGTTCCATCCGCGCCCGCCCCGGCGGGCTGCGGCGGGGTCGCGCAGCCGGCGCAGATCAAGGCAGCGGCCACAAAGAGATGAGCTTTCACAGTCGGTACTCCACTTGCCTGTCCGGGACAGAACGGGGGTGGAGGACCGAGGTTGCCTGTGCGGCGTCAGGCGCGGACGGCGCGGGTCGCCTCGACCCCCAGGGCCTGGAGGGCCGCCGCCTTGATGTGTTCGGCGTTGAGGCCGGCCGTAGCGTACATGGCGACCGGATTGTCCTGGTCCTGGAAGACGTCGGGCAGATGCAGGGTGCGGACCTTGAGGCCGGCGTCGAGGGCGCCCTTTTCCGCCAGCAGCTGGAGCACGAAGGCGCCGAAGCCGCCCATGGCCCCCTCCTCCACCGTGATCAGGCATTCGTGCTCGCGGGCCAGCCGCAGGATCAGGTCGGCGTCGAGCGGCTTGGCGAAACGGGCGTCGGCGACCGTGGCCGAGACGCCGCGGGCGGCGAGGGCCTCGGCCGCCTTGAGCGATTCCTGCAAACGCGTGCCGAGCGACAGGATGGCGACCGTGGTCCCCTCGCGGACGATGCGGCCCTTGCCGATCTCCAGCGGGGCGGCCAGTTCGGGGATCTCGACCCCGACGCCGTCGCCGCGCGGATAGCGGAAGGCCGAGGGACGGTCGTCGATCTCGAGGCTGGTGGCGATCATGGCGGCCAGCTCGGCCTCGTCGGCGGCGGCCATCAGCACCATGCCCGGCAGGGCGCCCATGTAGCCGATGTCGAAACTGCCGGCGTGGGTGGCCCCGTCGGCGCCGACAAGGCCGGCGCGGTCCATGGCGAAACGCACCGGCAGGGACTGGATGGCGACGTCGTGGACGACCTGGTCGTAGCCGCGCTGGAGGAAGGTCGAATAGATGGCGCACACCGGCTTCATGCCGTCGGCGGCGAGGCCGGCGGCGAAGGTCACGGCGTGCTGTTCGGCGATGCCGACGTCATAGGTGCGGGTCGGGAAGGCCTGGCCGAACAGGTCCAGACCGGTGCCCGAGGGCATGGCGGCGGTGATGGCGACGATCGTCGGGTCGAGTTTGGCCCGTTTGATCAGCTCGGTCCCGAACACCTTGGTGTAGCTGGGGGCGTTGGAGACGGATTTGGACTGTTTGCCCGAGACGACGTCGAACTTGACCACGGCGTGGAGCTTGTCGGCGCTGGACTCGGCCGGGGCGTAGCCCTTGCCCTTCTGGGTCACGACATGGACCACCACCGGACGGTCGGTGATGGCGGCGGCGTTCTTGAGGATCGGGACGAGGTTGTCCATGTCGTGCCCGTCGACCGGGCCGATGTAGTAGAAGCCCAGCTCCTCGAAGAAGGTGCCGCCGACGATCATGCCGCGGGCGTATTCCTCGGCCTTGCGGGCGGCGTTGCGGAACGGGCGCGGCAGGTGTTCGGCGACCGACTTGCCGAAGCGGCGGAAGTTTCGATAGGCGTCGCCCGAGACCTGTTTGGCCAGATAGGCGCTCATGCCGCCGACCGGCGGGGCGATCGACATGTCGTTGTCGTTGAGGATGACCATCAGCTGGCCGTTGGTGGTCTCGGCCGCGTTGTTCATCGCCTCATAGGCCATGCCGGCCGACATGGAGCCGTCGCCGATGACGGCCACGACGCGGTTCTTTTCGCCCTTCTGGTCGCGGGCGGCGGCGAAGCCGAGGGCGGCGCTGATCGAGGTCGAGGCGTGGGCGGCGCCGAAGGGGTCGTATTCGCTCTCGCTGCGCTTGGTGAAGCCCGACAGGCCCCCCGGCTGGCGCAGGGTGCGGATGCGGTCGCGGCGGCCGGTCAGGATCTTGTGCGGATAGCACTGGTGGCCGACGTCCCAGATCAGGATGTCCTTCGGCGTTTCCAGGATGTGGTGCAGGGCCACGGTCAGCTCGACCACGCCGAGGCCCGCGCCGAGGTGACCGCCGGTGGTGGAGACGGCGTCGATGGTCTCGGTCCGCAGTTCGTCGGCCAGTTGCTTCAGCTGGGGTATGTCGAAGCCCCGCGTGTCGGCGGGGAACTGGACCTGGTCGAGGAGCGGGGTGTCGGGCATGCGCGCGTTTTGAACCTAAGCCTTTGGTCTTCCAACACGCTGTAGCGCAATTCGCTGCGGTGCGGATCGACGGGATCTGAAAATTCGATGCAGGAGCGGTGCAGGCCGGGCCGGGTCAGGAGCGGCGCTGAAGGACGTAATCCACGCTGGCCTTGAGGATTTCGGCGTCGGGACCGAAGACGTCGAGGTGGGCGCGGGCCTGGTCGGCGAGGTGGGCGACACGTTGCCGCGCCGCCTCGACGCCCAGCAGGGTGACGAAATTGGTCTTGCCCTGGGCGTGATCCTTGTTGGCGGCCTTGCCGAGGATGTCCTCGTCGCCCTCGACGTCCAGCAGGTCGTCGACGATCTGGTAGGCGAGGCCGATGTCGTGGGCGAAGCTGGTCAGGGCCTGACGCTGGCTCTCGCGCGCGTCGGCGATGATCAGGGGGATCTCGAAGGCGTAGGTGAACAGGGCCCCGGTCTTGAGCCGCTGCATGCGGGCGACGCCGCCGAGGTCGTCGCGCACGCCCAGCAGGTCGATCATCTGGCCGCCGGCCATGCCGCGCGCGCCGCTGGCCAGGGACAGGCGGGCGGCCAGCTCGCAGCGCACGGCCGGGTTCTCGTGGGTGTCGGGGTGCAGCAGGATGTCGAAGGCGGCGGTCTGCAGGGCGTCGCCGGCGAGGACGGCGGTGGCCTCGTCATAGGCGATGTGCACCGTCGGGCGGCCGCGGCGCATGTCGTCGTCGTCCATGCACGGCAGGTCGTCGTGGACCAGGCTGTAGGCGTGAACGCATTCGAGGGCGCAGGCGGCGCGCAGCACCGACCGCGGCTCGATGTCGAACAGGGCGGCGGCCTCGAGGGCGAAGAAGGGGCGCAGTCGCTTGCCGGGGCCGAGGGCGGCGTAGCGCATGGCCTCGGTCAGGCGCGATTCGGGGCCGTCGGCGCGGGGCAGCAGTTCGTCGAGGGCGACGGTGACCAGGTCGGCGATCTCGGCCACCCGGTCGATGACGCCCTGCTCCGGCGAATTGGCGGCGAGGACGGGGGTCAGAACAGCCTCCCGCCCACCGGGACCTCGCGGTCGACGCCGACCAGCACCACTTCGCCGGCGGCGTCGGGGAAGCCGAGGGTCAGGACCTCGGACATGAAGGGGCCGATCTGGCGCGGCGGGAAATTGACCACGGCGGCGACCTTGCGGCCGACCAGCTGGTCCGGGGTGTAGTGGACGGTGATCTGGGCCGAGGATTTCTTGACGCCGATGTCGGGGCCGAAGTCGATGGCCAGTTTGAAGGCCGGCTTGCGCGCCTGGGGGAAGGGTTCGGCGGAGACGACCTGGCCGATGCGGATGTCGACCTTCATGAAGTCGTCGAAGGCGATGGTCGGCGTCGGGCCCTGGGCGGCCGCGGGGCCGGACATCAGTCGAACCCGGCCGGTTCGACGCCCTTCGCCTGGCCGTCGGGGCCGACGACGATCTTCTCGACGCGCAGCTGGGCGGCCTTGAGCCGGGCCTCGCAATGGGCTTTCAGGCGTGCGCCCTCCTCATAGAGGGCGATCGACTCCTCAAGCGGGGCCTGGCCGGACTCGAGGCGGGAGACGATCTGTTCGAGGCGCTGCAGGGCGGCCTCGAAGCTGAGCTCGGCGGGGATGGGGGCGGCGTCTGTCATCGGCGGCGACCCTAGAGGGGCCGGATGCGGGCTTCAACGGGGAAGCGGGGCTATCGCCGCTCGTAACGCCGCTGGGACCAGTATTTGAAGCCCTGGTTGTGGACCAGCTTCCAGCCGTCGGCGCGCAGGCGGCGGCCGACCATGTGGTTGAAATAGCCGTGGGCGAGGACGAGGACGTCCTGACCGGACTCGGCGCGGGCGATCAGGGCCTGGGCGGCCTGTTCGGCGCGGACCTCGGCCTGGGCCCGGGTTTCCTGGCCCTCATGGTGGTTGAAGGCGTGCCACCAGATGCGGGCGACGACGCCCCAGTATTTCGGCGGCAGCTTGAACCACGACGGGAAATGCGGCGGCGGCAGGGGGGCTTCGATGAACAGGGCGTCGCTCATCACCTCGCGGCCGGCGGCGATGGCGGCGGCGGTCTCCTGGGCGCGGGGGCGGGTCGAGGCGTAGATGGCGCCGGCGCCCTCGGCCGTGGCCAGCAGCTCGGGCGGCGGGGTCTGGCCGGCGCGCAGGCCGCCGATCTCGTATTTCGCCCACCAGTCGCGGTACTGGTCGGAGGTGAGGAAGCATTTGCGCGACAGGGCCGGCTCGCCGTGGCGGGCGAGAATGATGGCGCCGGGACGCACCGAGACCAGGGCCGCGCGGGGCGGCGGGGGCGTCACGGGGAGCGGCGGTTCTGCCATCACTGAGTCTCGGGCGGGTGCGGGCATGATTTGCGGAGGATAAGCCTTTGGCGAATCGTCCTTATTCCTCCCCCAAGGCCTGAACGTGAGCGGCCGCCGAACGGCCGAGCCCCTCTAGGTCGTAACCGCCCTCGAGCGAGGACACAACCTTGCCGGCGCAGCACGATCTCGCGACCTCGAGCACGGCGCGGGTGGCCCAGGCGAAATCCCCGGCCTCGAGGCTCTGGTGGGCGAGCGGATCGCGGCGGTGGGCGTCGAAACCGGCGGAGATCAGGATCAGGTCCGGGCGGAAGGCGTCCAGCGCCGGCATCAACCCGCCGGAGAAGGTCGCGCGCCAGGCCTCGCGGGCGGCGTGGGGCGCCACCGGGGCGTTGACGATATTGCCGACGCCGGTCTCGGAGGCCGCGCCCGTGCCGGGATAGAGGGGCATCTGGTGGATCGAGCCGAGGAACAGGCTGTCGTCGTTTTCGAAAGCCGCCTGGGTGCCGTTGCCGTGGTGGACGTCGAAATCGATCACGGCGACTCGGGCGAGGCCTTCCGCCTGGGCGACGCGGGCGGCGACGGCGACGTTGGAGAACAGGCAGAAACCCATGGGGCGGTCCGGCTCGGCGTGATGGCCGGGCGGGCGGATGGCGGCGAAGGCGCGGGCGGTCTCGCCCCGGGCCACGGCGCGGACGGCGTCGATCACGGCCCCGGCGGCGAGACGGGCGGCGCGCACGCTGCCGGGCGACAGGATGGTGTCGGCGTCCAGCTGGTTGAGGCCCGAGGCGGGGGCGGCGGTCAGCAGGCGGGCGACATAGGCGACCGGGTGCAGCCGCTCCAGATCGGCGATGGCGGCCTCGGTCGCGGGGCGGCGGTCGCCGGACAGGCCGGCGTCGTCGAGGGCGTCGAGCACGGCCTTCAGACGCTCGGGCCGCTCGGGATGGCCGACGCCGGGGTGGTGGTCCAGCATGTCGGGGTGGGTGAAGAGGGGGACGCTCATCGGGCGCAGATTATGCGCCTGGCGCGGGCTTGTCGCGTTCCGATCAAGACCGTAAGCGCGAACCATGACCGAGCCCGTGATCCGCCCCGCCGTTGACGCCGACGCCGAAGCCCTCGGCGTGCTGGGGCGCCAAACCTTCATCGACACCTTCGTTGAGGGGTTCGCCATCCCCTATCCGGCCGACGACCTGGCGGTCTTTCTCGACGCCAGCTTCAGCGCGGAGACGATCCGCTCGAAGCTGAAGGAGCCCGGCGCGGCCTGGTGGGTGGTCGAGCGGGACGGCGAACTGCTGGCCTTCGCCAACACCGGGCCGAACACCCTGCCCCACCCGGACGCCCGGCCCGGCCACGCCGAACTGCGGCGGCTGTATGTGGCGAAGGAGGCCCAGGGGCTGGGCCTGGGCACGAAGCTGCTGACCCTGTCGCTGGACTGGATGGAGGCCCACAGCGACGGGCCGCTGTGGATCGGCGTCTGGAGCGGGAACCTGAAGGCGCAGAAGCTGTACGCGGCCTATGGGTTCGGGAAGGCCGGCGAGTATCAGTACCCGGTCGGCGACTGGCTGGATGACGAGTTCATCCTGCGGCGGGGATAGACGGCGGCCGTCGCCCGTGGCCTCATGCCTGTCTTTGGAGGGGCGCGTGTTCAGGACGTTTGTGATTGTCGGGACATTGCTGGCGGCGGCTCCGGCCGCAGCCCAGCAGGCCGAAGGGCCCCCGACCCCAGAGGCCATCGCAGCCGCGAGGGCCCATGCCGAGATCGTGCTCGACCGGACCGAGGCGCGCCCCTTCTTCGTCAATGTGACCTTCGACGACACCCCGACCGTCCGTCACGTGGCGAGCGGAATGACCTGTGAGTTCGTCGGCGCCGACGACCGCGACACCATCCGCTTTTACGGCCCTGTGAAAGACGGCCCTGTCCGCGGCGACGACGTCAGCTGTGGCACATGGGTCGGCCGGACCTATGTCACCCTGTTCGCCACCCGCTATCCGCAGCAGTTTTCACAGGAGGAGCTGTTCGAAGATGCGATCGCGCAGCTGGTTGGCAACTGGCCCTCAGCCAAGCCCTACGACGGATCGATGGAGATTCTGACCCTTGAAGGGCAGGCCGATCCGCTGATAGCGGCCTTTGACGTCGAACTCGAGGGGCGTCCCTCACGAAGCCTTATCCTGCTCCGAAATCTCGGCGCATGGAGCTTCAAGGCCCGGGCCACAGGTCCCGCCACAGACGACACCGTCGCCGAGTTCGGCAGCATGAGCTTTGCCCTGGCCCTGCCAGATGGAGCGGCCGGGCCGTAAGGCGGGACTCGGGGAACCACAGATCTTCGCGGCCGCTTGGCCCATCATGCGCGACGTTCGGATCGGAACCTCCGGCTGGGCCTACAAGGACTGGAACGGGCCCTTCTACCCGGAGGAGGTCAAGGCCGCCGGGCGGCTGGACTACATCTCGCGCCGGTTCCGGACGCTGGAGATCAACGCCAGCTTCTACCGCATGCCGACCGATCAGGCGGTGGCCGCGTGGCGTGAGCAGACGCCGGACGACTTCCTGTTCGCCTGGAAGGCCTCGCGGTTCCTTACACATAACAAGAAGCTGAAGGACCCCGTCGAACCGCTGGCCCTGATGTTCGGGCGGCTGGCGGGGCTGGGCGACAAGCTGGGGCCGATCCTGTTCCAGCTGCCGCCCAATCTGCACCGCAACGACGAGCGGCTGCAGACCTTTCTCGACGCCCTGCCGGAGGGGCGGCGCTACAGCATCGAGTTCCGGCATCCCGGCTGGTATGCGGACGAGGTGCTGGAGATGCTGCGCCGGCGCAATGTCGCCCTGTGCCTGTCCGACCATCACCACGCCCCGGCGCCGTGGGAGGCGACGGCGGACTTCATCTATCTGCGCGGTCACGGGCCCGGCGGGCGGTACCACGGCCGCTATGGCGAGGCGGCGCTGAACGACTGGGCGAAGGCGATCCGCAAGTGGCGCGAGGACCGCGAGGTCTTCGTCTATTTCGACAACGACATCAAAAGCGCGGCGCCGCAGGACGCGGAGCAGTTGATCGGGCTGCTGGAGGTTTCCGGTTAAGGCGCCCGCGCGTTATGATGCGCCATGACCCGCGAGGAACTGCTGATCAAGCTGCGCGAACTGAAGCCCTGGCTGGAGGAGCAGGGCATCGTCAATGTGCGCCTGTTCGGCAGCTATGCGCGCGACGAAGCGGGACCGGACAGCGACGTGGACCTGCTGGTGGAAATGAACAAGCCATTGGGCTTCCGCTTCTTCGGGATCGAGGAAGACCTCTCCAGGGCGCTGGGGATCCGGGTCGAAATGGGCACCGAGCGGTCCATGCACCGGTTGTTGCGCGAGCGAGTCCTGCCCGAAGCCATCCATGTCTGATTTCAAGGATCGATTGCATCTGACCGAGATGCTCGAAGCCATTTCCGACATGAGAGCTGACACAGTCGGCCTCACCGAGGATGTGTGGGTCGACGTCGGCTCGCTGGTTCGATCCGTCTCGATGAGCCTGATCGCACTGGGCGAAGGCGCCGTTCAGCTGAGCGACGGGGTGAAGGCGCGGGCTCCGAACGTACCCTGGTCCGAGATGATCGGATTGCGCAACCGTCTGGCCCACGCCTATTTCCGGGCCGACCGGCACGTGATCTGGGAGGCCGCGACGCTGCACACGCCGCCGATCGCGGAAGAGTTGCGGCGATTGCTGGCGACCCTGGAAGAGGCCTGATGCTCCTCCCCTTCTTCACCGCCCTGCGTGACGCGAAAGTCCCCGTGTCGATGAAGGAATGGCTCCATCTGATGGAGGCCATGGACAAGGACGTGGCCGGGCGGAAGGTCGACGACTTCTACCACCTGTCGCGCGCCGTGCTGGTCAAGGACGAGAAGCACTTCGACCGGTTCGACCAGGTGTTCGGCAAGGTGTTCGCCGGGATCGAGACGGTCGGCGCCGGCGACGAGCCCTCGCTCGACGTGCCCGAAGACTGGCTGAAGCTGCTGAACGAGAAATACCTGACTGACGAAGAGAAGGCGCAGATCGAGGCGCTGGGCGGGTTCGACAAGCTGATGGAGACGCTGAAGCAGCGTCTGGAGGAGCAGAAGGGCCGGCACGAGGGCGGCAACAAATGGGTCGGGACCGGCGGGACCAGCCCATTCGGCCACGGCGGCTACAATCCCGAGGGGGTGCGCGTCGGCGGCCCGGGCAAGCACGGCCGCGCGGTCAAGGTGTGGGAGAAGCGCGAGTACCGGAACCTTGACGACCAGGTCGAGCTGGGCACGCGCAACATCAAGGTGGCCCTGCGCCGCCTGCGCCGGTTTGCCCGGCAGGGGGCGCCCGACGAGCTGGACATGGACGCGACCATCGACGGCACGGCGCGGCAGGGCTGGCTGGACATCCACATGCGGCCCGAGCGGCGCAACACCATCAAGGTGCTGCTGTTCCTCGACATCGGCGGGTCGATGGATGCCCATGTGAAGATGTGCGAGGAGCTGTTCTCGGCCGCGAAGACCGAGTTCAAGCATCTGGAATTCTTCTACTTCCACAACTGCCTCTACGAGGGGGTGTGGAAGGACAACCGGCGTCGGCACAGCGAGAAGATCCCGACCTGGGAGGTGCTGAACAAATACCCCGGCGACTGGCGCGCCATCTTCGTCGGCGACGCGACCATGAGCCCCTATGAGGTGACCATGCCCGGCGGTTCGGTCGAGCACTGGAACGAGGAGGCGGGCGCCGTCTGGTTGAAGCGGGCGACGCAGCAGTGGGACAAGGTCGCCTGGCTGAACCCGTCGCCGGAGCGGTACTGGAGCTATTCGGCCTCGGTGGGGATGATCCGCGATCTCGTCGACGAGCGGATGTATCCGCTGACGCTGGAAGGGCTGGAGAAGGCGATGCGGGCGCTGGCCAAATAGGTTAGGCTCGCGGGGTCCGCTTTCAGGAGATCCGCCATGTTCGCCACCCTGGCCGCCGCCGTGGTTCTGCAACAGGCCGCTACCGGCCAGGTGGTCTGGCAAACGCCGCCGTCGCCCGAACCTGTGGCGGCGGAGGCCGCGGCGGCGATCCCCGCCATTCCTGACTGGGCCCGCGCCGATCCCTACGGCTACGAACGGTCGGAATGCAGCCCGCTGGTGCGCAAGGCCGAAGAGAGCATGGAGGCCTGTCAGGCCCGCGTGCGCGCCGCCCTCGCCGCCAACCTGGGCGATGACCTGCCCGTCGGCCTGTCGCGGATCAATGCGGCCGAGCGGTGCCGACAGGAGGCGGCCGGAGACCGCTACGCCCTGCAGTGCGGGGTACCCGGCCGGTCCGGCCCGGCCGCGGCGCGAATGGTCGAGCAAACCTGCGAGACCCGGCCCCGGGCCCAGCCGCAAGGCGGTGTGACCTGGACGGAGGAATGCCGCCCCGCCGACGGCAGCGCGCCCGCCGAAGAGGGCCTGCGCATCCGCCTGGGCGGCAAGGACTGACCGGACAGGCAAACGCCGCGCCCTCCGGAGAGAGCGCGGCGCGGAATGGTCTCGAAGCGGTCTAGTGGCGCTTGTCGTCGCGCAGGCTGTCCTTGATGCCGCCGACGGCGTTCTGGACCTTGCCCTCAACCTGTTCGGCCTTGCCTTCGGCCTTCATCTTTTCGTCGCCGGTGACGTTTCCGGCGGCTTCCTTGACCTTGCCGCCCATGTTCTTGGCGGCGCCTTCAACCCGATCATGATCGGCCATGTCTGAACTCCTTGCAGGCCGCGGCAGGAACGCCGCGTATGCAATATCAACAACTTGGCGCATGGGTCGTTCCCCGGTGCGTCAATCGGCTCCTCACGATTCCGGCGCCGGACCGCGCCCGGGTCAACGTCCGCGGCGCAGCCAGACCGCGATCGCCCAGGCGTGGGCGTCGTGGCGCAGTTCGTTGAGGGCGGTGTGCGGATGCAGCCAGACCAGTTCATGGTCGGCCTCGACCTTGGCCGCCGGGTCGAGCGTCAACTGTTCGGCGATCCAGAAGCCCCCGATGTTGTTGATCGGGGCGCCGTCCGACTTGCGGAAATACTGGGCTGCTTCGGCGATGCGCGTGACCGGACGAACGGTCATGCCCGTTTCCTCGACGAACTCCCGGATCAGCGCCTGTTGCTCCGTCTCATCGCCGTCGATCGCGCCGCCGGGCAGGTCGTAGTAGCTGCCTTCGCCGCGGTCGACGCGGACGCAGGCGATCTTCGCCTCGTGGAAGACAAGTCCGAACGCGGTCGGCCGAGGGATGTAGTCGAGGGACGGATCAGGATCGCCGAACTGAAGCATGGGGGATTATATCGCGTCGTCGCTCAGAGGTCGAAAACGAGGCGGGCGCGGACGCCCTTGTGCGCCTTGTCGATCTCGACGGCCGACCTGAGGCCCGAGGCCATGGCGGAAATGATCTTGCCGCCGAGGCCGGTGCCCTTGACCGAGCCATCGCCCATGCCGGCCCCGTCATCCTCGACCGTCAGGACGGCCCGTCCGTCCGCACCCTGATCGAGACTGACGCGGATCTGTCCCGGGTGGTCGGGGGCGTAGGCGTATTTCACCGCATTGGTGACCAGTTCCGTGACCACCACGCCGAGCGACACCGCCTGGTCCGTGGAGACCTTCATGGGCGAGCATTTGAGGTGGATGGAACAGCCGCCCTCGGAAGGGCAGAGGGACTGGGACAGTTCGTCGATCAGGCCTTCCAGATATTCGTCCATGGCCACCGAGGACATGTCGCCCGAGGTGTAGAGCCGGCGATGGACGTGGGCCACGGCCTCGATCCGGGCCTGGGATTCCTTCAGCGCGGCGCGGGCACCCTCGTCGACCAGATGGCGCAGCTGCAGCGACATGAAGCTGGAGACCAGCTGCAGGGAGTTGCCGACGCGGTGGTTGACCTCGCGCAGCATGGCCTCGGCGCGGTCGCGGGCGAGGCGCACCTGTTCCTGGGCCTCCTCGTGCTCGCGCTGGAGACGGCGGCGGTTGACGGCGTCCTCGAGCGCATTGCGCAGCAGGGCGGTGAAGTCGGCCGAGACGTCCTTGATGACATAGTCGGCGGCGCCGGCGCGCAGGGCGGCGACGGCGATGCGGCCCTCCTGCGCCCCGGTGACATAGACGACCGGCGGGGGCGCCTCGAGGGCCAGGATCTCGGGCAGGATGTCGAGCCCGTCGCGGCCCGGCATATAGTGGTCGAGGGCGACCACGTCGAAGTCGCCGATGCGGGCGGACAGGATCTCGAGGCCCGCCTCGCCGTCCAGCGCGCAGGTGACGGCGTAGCCGTGACGCCCGAGTTCCTTCTCGACCAGCCGCGACAGGCCGCGGTCGTCGTCGATGTAGAGCAGGCGGATGACCGGATCGGCGGGGTCCAAGTCAGTCGATGTCCGGGGCCTGCATCACCGACAGGAAGAGCCCCAGCTGGCGAATGGCGCCGGCGAAGCTCTCATAGTCCACGGGCTTGGTGATGTAGACGTTGCAGCCGAGGTCATAGCAGCGCTGGATCTCGGTCTTGTCGTCGGTGGTGGTCAGGACCACGACCGGGGCGCGCTTCAGGCGGTCGTCGCCCTTGACCCGTTCGAGGATGTCGGTGCCCGACATGTCGGGCAGGTTGAGGTCCAGCAGGATCAGCATCGGCCCGTTGAGGCGGACCTCCTCGCTGAACAGATAGTCCATGGCCGAGCCGCCGTCGGCGAAATGGACGATCTCGTTGGCGATGTTGGCGCGCCGGATGTTCTTCTCGATCAGACGGGCATGGCCGTGGTCGTCCTCGACCATGACAATCTTGACGGCGCTGCTCATGCGATCTCTCCGGCGTCCTCGTGGATGAGGCGTGTGGGGAATTTGAGCACGAAAGTCGACCCTTTTCCAAGCTCGGACTCGAGGCTGATATCGCCGCCCAGACGCCGGACGCTGTTGCGCACGAAGGCGAGGCCCAGACCTTCGCCCGGGCGGTCCTGTTTGCCGGAGCGGCGGAACAGTTCGAATATCCGCTCGTGATCCCGGGCCGAAACGCCGCGGCCATTGTCGGCGACGCGATAGACGACCCATCCGCCCGGCGCCTCCTTGCCCGATACGACGACCCGACCCGGACGGGCGGGGTCAAGGTATTTGACGGCGTTGTCGATCAGATTGCCGAGGATCTGCTCCATCGACAGCCGGTCGCTCTCGAGGCGGGGCAGCGGCTCGACCACGATCTCGGCGCCGGCCTCGCCGGTCTGGTGGCGAACGCTGTCGGCGATGCCCTGGGCCATGACGGTCATGTCGAGCGTCTCGGGCAGGAGGTTGCGGCGACCCTCGCGCGACAGTTTGAGGATGGCGTTGATCAGCCGGTCCATCTTCTCGGTCGAGGCGCGGATGAAGCCGATCGCCTCGGGCACGTCCTCGCGGACGGCGGTGACCGCCTCGGCGTCGAGCGATTTCGGCGCGCGGGTCTCGACCATGGCGATCTGGCGTTCCATCGCCGCGCCGGCCTGCTCCAGTTCGGAGGTGTAGCCCATGATGTTGACCAGCGGGGCGCGCAGGTCATGGCTGACGATGTAGGCGAACCGCTGGATCTCGTCATTGGCGCGGGTCAGCTGGGCGGTGCGCTCGCGGACCTGGCCCTCGAGGCCGGCGTTCAGGCGATCGAGGGTGTCGCGCGCGGCCTGGATTTCGCCGACGTAGCGACGGACCAGCCAGATCATGATGCCCGCCAGCACGAGCACCAGCAGGGCGGCCAGGGCGTTGGCCCAGAGCGTCCGGCGCGAGCCGCGCTCGGACTGCAGGGTGCGGGTGGCGAGCCGCTGGTTCTCGATCTCGTCGATGGCGGCCATCCGGGCGCGGATCCCGTCCATCAGCGCCCGGCCGGCGCCCGAACGCACCTGCTCCAGCGCCTCGGCGGTCCGGCCGGTGCGCGAAAGGGCGAGCGCGCGGTCCATCTCGGCCATCTTGTCCCGCGCCGCTTCCAGCATGGGCGGAACCTCGGCCTGAAGCTGCGGATCGTCCCTCGTCAGGCGTTCAAGGTCCTCCATCTGCTCCGGAACGGAGATTTCGGCGCGGTTGTAGGGGCTGAGAAACTCCGCCCGGCCCGTCAGCAGATAGCCCCTCTGACCGGTCTCGGCGTCGAGCAGCGACAGCAGAAGCGTGCGGGCGGCGCGGCGAACCTGTTGCGAGCGCTCGACCTGGTCGTTGAAGGCGGCGGTGCGCTGGATCATGACGAAGGTCGCCACATTCACCGCCAGCAGCAGGAGGATCGCGCCGGCCAGCATGGCCACGATCGAACGGCCGATGCTCGGCGTCCGCGCGAACCGGAGAAGGGCGGGCAGGGACGGGCGAACGGCCGAAAACATCGGACGCGAGCATTAGCGTCGCCTTTGGGCCTGTCCAGTCGCGCAGGGAGGGAAACTGCCCCCTTCCAACCAATTTAGGGTAAGGATCGGGCAGCAGGGGTGGAGTGGCGACATGGTTTGGTGGTGGTGGATCGCGCCGGCGTTGGTCGGGCTGATCGGGCTGGTTCTGCTGTTCCGGGGGCTGGGCGCCCTGTTCCGGGGACGGCTCGGCGGCCTGGCGGGCGGCGTCGGCGGGGCCGGCTTCATCGCCGCCGCCATGATCGCAGCCCTGCTGGGCCTGGACCTGCAGACCTGGTCACGGCTGACCCACGAGCGGCCGGTGGCGACGATCGGGACCCGCCAGCTGGGACCGCAGTATTTCGAGGCCACGGTGATGCAGCCCGGACGCGGCGAAAACGCCCCGGCGGTGAGCAATCTGTATCCGCTGCACGGCGACGAATGGCGGATCGAGGCCCAGGTGCTGAAGTGGAAGCCGTGGGCCAATGTTCTGGGGCTGGACACGCAATACCGGCTGGATCGGCTTTCGGGGCGCTATCAGACGATCGAGCAGGAGATCAATGGCGCGCGCAGCGTGCATCCGCTGGCCGGCGGCGACGGCCCCAACGGCCTGCCGTGGAGGGTCAGCGCCTGGGACACGGCGCGCAAATACCGCCAGTACGTCGACGCCGTCGACACCCTGTACGGCGGCGGGGCCTATATGCCGATGGCCGACGGGGCGAAATATGAGGTGTGGATCACCCAGTCCGGCCTGATCGTCCGCCCCGCCAACGACGCCGCGCGGGCGGCCTCGGCCGGGGGCTGGGCGGAGGCGGAGTAGGTCACTCCGCCGCGAAGCTGTCTCTCAGGGTTTCCAGCGTCAGGCCGTTGCCGGTCAGGAAGAAGCCGTAGAGCACGTCATAGGCCGGGCCCGGCGCGAAGCCCGTGGCCGTCAGGGTCAGGCGGGTGCGGTCGGCGTCGACGGGGTCCAGTTCCATGACCGTCGCCGTGGCCGCGTATTCGGCGGCGTGCGGAAAGCCGGGCGGCGCCTTCACATTGCGGATGGCCAGCATGCGGCCGGGCACATAGGCGACGATCTGGTTGTGGATGGCGCCGGGCGCGCCGGCCGCCGCATCGGCGGCGTAGCTGGTCTCGATGATCCCGCCAGTGCGGAAATCGACCGCGGCGAAGGCCACGCCAAGACGGCGCCAGCCGTCCGCCGTGGTCAGGGCCGACCAGACCTCGGAGGGCGACGCCGGTATCTCGATCGACAGCTGGATGACGCGGTGGCCGTTGGCCTCGATGTGGGAGGTGTCGACCAGGGGGGCGGCGGTCTGGGCGGCGGCAGGACCGGCCGTCAGGGCAGTCAGGACGGCGATGAGAGCCACGAGGCGCATGGGAACCCTCCCTTGATCTGCGCCTCTTATAGCCCGGCCAGGCGGGTTCCTAAACCGTGCCGATGGTCCGCAGCCGCGCCTTGGGGTGGACCTCGTTCTGGCTCATCACCACGGTCTGGCCACGGAAGCGTTCGATGATCGAGCGGACATAGGGGCGGACCTGGGGGCCGGTCAGCAGCACGGCGGTCTCGCCGGCCATGGCGGCGCGTTCGAACACGTCGCGGACGGCGCGGATGAAGTCCTGCAGGCGCGACGGGGCCATGGCCAGTTGCTTGTCCTCGCCCGTGCCGACGAGGGCGTCGGCGAAGGCCTGTTCCCAGTCGGGCGACAGGGTGACGATCGGCAGGGCCCCGTCGTCGCCCTTGTGCTGCCAGCACAGCTGGCGGGCCAGACGGCCGCGGACGTGCTCGACCAGGGTGGTGACGGAGCTGGTGTGCGGCGCCGCCTCGGCCAGACCCTCGAGGATGGCGCCCAGATCGCGGATCGAAACCTTTTCGCGCAGCAGGGACTGCAGCACCCGCTGCAGGGTGGTGACGGTGACGACCGAGGGGATCAGTTCGTCGACCAGCTTCTTCTCCTCGGTCCCCAGCTCTCTCAGCAGCTTCTGCACCTCGGCGTAGGAGAGCAGCTCGGCCATGTTCTCCTTGAGGATTTCGGTCAGATGGGTGGTCAGCACCGTCGAGGGGTCGACGATGGTGTAGCCGCGGAAGGTGGCCTCCTCGCGCAGGCTCTCGTCGATCCAGGTGGCGGGCAGGCCGAAGGCGGGCTCGCGGGTGTGTTCGCCCGGCAGTTCGACCTGGCGGCCGGCCGGATCCATGGCCATCAGCGAGCCGAGCCGGACCTCGCCGGCGCCGGCCTCCATCTCCTTGATGCGGATGGCGTAGCCCTGGGTGCCGAGGCGCATATTGTCGAGGATGCGCACCGACGGCATGACGAAGCCGTACTCCTGGGCCAGCGAGCGGCGCAGGGCGCGGACCTGATCGGTCAGGCGGCGGCCCTCGAGATCGTTGATCAGGGACAGCAGGGAATAGCCGAGCTCGATCTTGACCTCGTCGATGGTCAGGGCCGTGCCGATCGGCTCCTCGACGTCCTCCCGCGGACTGGCGGCGGCGGCGGTCATTTCGGCCTCGGTCGGGGCGGGCTTGAGGCGTTTGCGGCCCAGCCGCCAGGCCATGAAGCCCGTGCCGAGGGCGAGGGCGGCGAAGGGCAGCAGCGGCATGCCGGGGATCAGGCCGATCAGGCCGGCGGCGCCGGAGACGACGCCGAGGCTGACCGGGTTGGTGGCCAGCTGGGCGACCAGGGCCTTGTCGGCGGTGCCCTCGACGCCCGCCTTGGAGACGAGGAAGCCGGCGGCGATGGAGATGATGATGGCCGGAACCTGGGTCACCAGCCCGTCGCCGATGGTCAGGGAGATATAGGCGTTGGCGGCGTCTCCGACGGGCAGGCCGTGCTGGATGGTGCCGATCAATATGCCGCCGATGACATTGATGAAGACGATGATCAGCCCGGCGACGGCGTCGCCGCGGACGAATTTCGAGGCGCCGTCCATGGCCCCGAAGAAGGTCGATTCCTGCTCCAGCTCCTTGCGGCGCAGCTTGGCCTGGTCCTCGGTGATCAGGCCGGACGACAGGTCGGCGTCGATGGCCATCTGCTTGCCCGGCATGGAGTCGAGGGTGAAGCGGGCGCTGACCTCAGCGATGCGGGTCGAGCCCTTGGTGATGACCACGAAATTCACCACCAGGATGATGGCGAAGATGATGATGCCGATGATGAAACTGCCGCCCATCATCAGGGCGCCGAAGGCCTCGATCACCTGACCGGCGCCGCCGGAGCCCTCGTGACCGTGGCTGAGCACGAGGCGGGTCGAGGCCAGATTCAGGCCCAGCCGGAACAGGGTCGAGACCAGCAGGACCGTCGGGAAGATGGCGAAGTCCAGCGGCTTCTTCATCATCACAGCGGTCATCAGGATCAGCACGCTGGAGACCAGCGACAGCGCCAGCAGCATGTCCATCAGGAAGGCGGGGATCGGCAGGATCAGCAGCAGGATGACGCCGATGACGCCGACGGCCATGCCGACCTCGCCCCGTGCGATCCAGCCCATCATGTCGCGACCGGTCGGACGGGCCATGCCGTCCTTCATCATGGTCGAGGCGGGGATGTCGGTCATGCGCGACCGAGCCGCTTCAGGGCGAGACGCGTGGCTTCGGCGATAACGGCTTCCCGGCGGGCTTCCGGAAGAGAGGCGGGCGCATCGTAGTAGATGGCGATGTGGATTGGATCGCCCGACGACGGCTCGATGACGCCGATGTCGTTGGTCTGGCCCGTTCCGCCGGTGCCGGTCTTATGCGCCACGGTCCAACCGGCCGGCACGCCAGCCTTGATCCGGTTCGCACCGGTTGGGCTGTCGATCATCCAGCGGCGCAGACGGGCCTTCAGTTCAGCATTCAGAAGTCCCTGGCGCTCGCCGGATCCAAAGACGATCGCCAGATTCATCGCCGCCTGCTGCGGGGTGATCGTGTCCTTGTCGCCATCCTTGCGATTCATCGTCGGCTCAAGCCGGTCGACTGTCGTGCTCTGGTCGCCGATCGAGCGGTACCAGCCGCGCCAGACATCGAGGCCGCCCAACTCGCGGATCAGAATATTGGCGGCCGGATTGTCGCTGACCTCGACAGTCCCCTTGCACAGGGCCTCCAGGGTCAGGGTCGAACCGACGGCGGGCTGTGTGACCGGGGCGTGGCTAATCATGTCGGCGGCGGTGATCGGGATGGCGCGGTCAAGTTGCTCCTCCCCGCGCTGAACCCGCTGAAGCGTCGCCGTGGCAAGAAACAGCTTGAACGTAGAGCAATAGTTGAAGCGCTCGTTGGCGCGCCAGGACACCAGGTTCCAGTCATGCGCCGCCAGTCCGATGCGGCCCCCGTTCGCAGCTTCCAACG